>JAJPZM010000405.1 GCA_021204335.1 Parabacteroides sp.
AAACATTCATATGATGTTCAATAAATCAACGGACATCATGCGGATAATCATTTTATTTTATGCTGTTTATTAAAAAACAACCTCCTTTCGATGCGTCCGCTTTCCGAAAGCAAGGTAGACAGTTTGCAGAACGACCGTATCCATTCCTGCATCTTACCGAAATTCTCTTTTGAATTGACAATCATTGAAAAGCTGAAGTTCGTTTGAAACAGTGCCAGCGAATTCTCATCGGAAGCGAAATAACCTGTAGTAAACCCTAAATTCATGGCCGACACATAAAAAGTCAGCTCCGAGGGAAGGGATACTTTCGGAGTAAAAGTACCGTTCAAAAACATTTCCAGTTTGGATAAAAAATCTTTCAGCTCATCTTTCAGTTCGTTCCTTTCTTGTGTACTGATGATACGCATGCGGTGGAAATTAGATATTTCCCTACTCATATTCCATACCAAGGCATTATCCCAGACATAGAAACCTTTTTGAAAATTGTATATATCATAATATTTATCCGCTATTTTAAGCAACCTGGCAGGTGGTTGCCATTGGGCAAAATCATTAAATTCTTCCGATTGCACAAAGTAGCTTCCCCATTTAAAAAACATAAACTTCATAAGCTGCGGATAGTGAATATAAAACTCCAAAGGCAAAGCATGATACACATTACCGGTCTCACTCCTTTCTGCTTGGCTAATCTTCCCGATATGTTCCATATTGACCTCAATCGTTGTATATAAAACATCCATGGAACGATAGGCAGACGGCAATCCAAACATAACCGGGAGCCATTGAACCCTCTTTTCCCTACACAAAAGGGTGTCTAACGAAATATTCAAGGCTTTAGCCAATATTCCCATTTCCCGGACAGAGAAGTTTACTTTCCCCGCCAGCCTTCTGTAAACAGATTCCTTTTCCAGCTTCAGAATGTCAGATATGAGGTTGATAAGAGTAGACTTCTTTATTCCCCTATTCTGCAATGCTTCGACAAATATATCATGTAAATCTTTCATTTGCATAATTGTTCCCTTATTATATATATGAAGATACAAAACTATGGGTATCGTAAAATAAAGAAAATTTTCTAAAAGTAACTGGGCTTTAAAGAATTAAATACTCAGAGTTACAAACTTTGCCCTCCACTCCGGCGATTTACTCCTTTTCTGTCAATTTTGAATCGGCGATTTCTCCATAATGTTCGTAATCGGTTCTTGATTCCTACTATTCTGCGGTACAATCCCGATAAATGCGCATTCTTTCTCTCAAACATCCAGAGGCCTTTGTTTTCAGCTGATAAAGTTGTCTTTTTCCGTACTTCATTAAGGCGGATATTTGCACTTGAAAACTAAAATTCTATGCGAGCACAAAGAGTCATATTACTAATAATCGGGATTCTGTCGTACACAGTAACCGAAGCCCAGAAGGTAGCGCTGAAAAACAACCTTCTGTTAGACGGCATGGCATCACCCAACCTCGGCGTAGAGTTTAAGGTGGGAGAGAAAACAACAATCAATATTCCTGCCAGCCTGAACCTGTGGAGTTTCAGCGACACAAAGAAATTAAAACATATCGCCACGCAACCCGAGGTTCGCCGGTGGTTGTGCCAACCCTTCAACGGGGCCTTCTGGGGGCTTCATGTCCATTACGCCTTTTATAATGTAGGCGGTATCGGTCCATTTACAAACATTAAAAACAACAGATATGAGGGTTGGTTGACTGGAGTTGGCATCAATTATGGTTACAACTGGATACTCGCCCCGCGCTGGTCGATCGAACTGACAGCGGGAATCGGCTATACCTACTTGTCGCACGACAAATATCCGTGCGGCAAGTGCCAGCCTTTAACACAAAACGGGACAAAGCATTATTTCGGCCCGACGAAGCTGGGAGTCACATTCATATTCCTTTTAAAATAAATATTTACCTAATCACAATTAAAAAAACAAGAAAATGAAACTGAGAACTATCTGTATATCGATGCTTGTGATAGCCGCATTGACAAGTTGTAACAATGACGACGAAGACCACCGCGGTGGTTCGCCGCAAATCGCAGACGCAAATGTGGCGTATCTGTCCATTAAAATCGCGACACAAGCCCAGACACGTGCTTCTGTAGAAAATCAGGGACAGAACGAAAGTGACCTGAACAGCCTCTATCTGATTACTTTTGATGATGACAACAAGATCGTAGGCGGTCCGGGCACTACGAGCTATTTTACAAAAGTCGATCCAAACTCTGTATCTCCGGCCAAACCGGGTGCCGTTAAAGTATCGGCAGATGCCACACGCTTGCTGGTGGTTGCCAATCCCGGCACCAAACTTGAAAGCGCGATTAATAACATTTCCGTAACATCGACTTTCAATTCGATCAATACAGCAATCATGCAAGCGGCAAAAGATGAAGTATCAGATGCTACAAAAGGGTTCGCTATGATTAATAGTGGCGACGAAAACAAAGTCAGCAACGGCAAACTGACCGATTTGCTTATCGACATCTCCGACAAAATAGTAAAAGCGTCGGCCAGCACATCGGAAGCAGAAGCCGAGGCAGAAGCCGAAAAAGATGCCAACAGAGTACTAATCAACATCGAACGCCTGGCTGCTAAACTCGAACTGAAGGTGAACATCAGCAGCATAAAACCCGCTGGAGCAGACTTCAAGTTTGAAGGTTGGGCTGTCGACGGAGTAAACTCTACGTTCTATCCTTGTGCTGAGAAAACAATGCTCGACAATACTCACACCGGAAGTATTTATGGGAAAACTTTTTATACACACGACCCGAACTTCCAGGATGGAACCGGAGTTGAATTTGCTACGCTCGATACCGATTTCAGTCTCATATTGCCTCAGTCCAACATCTGGCAGGGAGACGGTGCGCTCGCCTATTGCATCGAAAACACAATGGATGCCGAGAAGCAAGTATATGGCAATGCAACCCGTATCCTGATAAAAGGCACTTATTATCCGGCAGGTCATACAACACAAACGGGTGACTGGTTCAACTTTGCAGGTCACAATTACATGAACTTCGGTGAGCTCAAGACGGCCTACGACCAGGCTGCCGCCGATTCGGATTTAAAGAAGGCCTGCGATGATATGGTTACCCAGATTAATACAAATATCAACCTTACTATCGCAAGTTTCAACGACCTGACGGAAACGATTTTAAATAACATATCAAACGGTGGCGAAGTAATCAAAAATGGAGATAAGAACGTGATCCGCTGGTATCAGAACGGTCAGTACTACTACTATTACATGATTCGTCATAATAATGATATTAGCGAGGAAATAGAATTCGGCAAATACGGCGTTGTATGCAATAACTGGTATTCGCTGACATTGGGTTCTGTTAACGGACCGGGAACACCCTGGTATCCGGATCCTAACAATCCTGGTCCGGGCGACCCGGGTAAAGAAGAACCTATCGATGAAGCTGCCGGTTATCTGGATATCACAGTATCAACAGCTCCATGGATTGTCTGGGAAAATACTATTGGTATCTAATACAACTAAATCTTTAAAGTAACAAATAGTTTCACACGGAAGAAACTTTTGTTTCTCTTAAGGGAAACTTTAGTTTCATCAGCAGGAAACTTTAGTTCCGCTTATAGAAACAATCGTTTCTTCCGTAGAAACTTTTCACTAACAACGCAGGAGCATGAACACGAATAGAATGCATAAGAGAATCAGCGAACTAGCTTTGGCTATCTTCGTGTCTGTCTTCCTGTCGTCTTGCGAGGGGATCAGAGATAACATGGACGACTGCGGGATATACCTCGAGTTCATTTACGACTATAATATGGAGTACACAGACGCTTTCGCCCCACAAGTAGGCTCGGTAGATCTGTTTATATTTGATGCGCAGGATAAATACCTGTTTACCAGACATTCTTCGCGGGAAGAACTCATAGGAAACAAAAGAATATTTTTGGGAAACAACCTCCCTTTCGGGGAATATAAGATACTGACTGTCGGCGGACTATCCGACAACTTCCGCGTCACAGGGAAAAACGGAAGCCAGCTTATACCCGGAGAAACAACGTCAAACGAAACGCAAATAGCATTAGTACGTAACTCAAATACCGTTTCCCATGAATTCCCTCCGTTATGGATGGGAGTAACACAGGAAATAGATTATCAGGCGGATTTGTCTGTCCATCCCATACACCTCATCAAAGAGACCAACCTCTTCAATCTGGTGCTGGCAAGATCGGACAACAACGGGCAACCGACGGAAGCAGCTACGGGAACGACTGCTTATACGTTTGAAATCATTACTCCCGAAGGCGCGGTATATGGTTACGACAATAGTCCGATAAGTAAAGAAACAGTGAAATACACCCCTTACTCGCTGACAGCAGGCGACGCCGCGTCGGGAGCAATAGCGGAAGCCCACATTAATACCGGGCGGTTATTTCACAATGCAGCATACGATTACCGGCTCACCGTGCGCAGTATGGAAAGCGATAAGGTTCTATGGGATTACGACCTGATGAAATTGCTGGAACATACCAAACCCGCTTCACGTCCCGACGGCAGCCCGCTGCCCATGCAGGAATACCTGAACAGGCAAAGCGAATGGCATATTGTAGTTATATATAAGGAAGAAGAAGATCCCGGCAGTTCCGACAACTTTGTCGCTGTCAAGGTGATTGTCAACGACTGAATAATATGGCTCAATGATATAGGAATCTGATTGTTTGAAAGAGGAATTTATGAAAAAGATATTGAAACTGATAAATATATTCATTGCAACCATTACCCTCTATGCTTGTTCTTCGGAACAGGTCGTAGGGGACGATATTCCCACGCCGGCAACCAAAGGGTTGATGGAAGTGAAGATAATGACAGACGGTACACTGGTCGACGACCAGATC
Source organism: Parabacteroides sp. (assembly GCA_021204335.1). Lineage (GTDB taxonomy): Bacteria > Bacteroidota > Bacteroidia > Bacteroidales > Tannerellaceae > Parabacteroides. Next base: position 4,872 of record JAJPZM010000405.1, read on the forward strand.
CACATAGCTCGCTTTATTGTATTCGACAACGTCTCGTTTTTTCCCTCTGTCGATATTAACCAGTCGATACCGTTCGATATTAAGAATGTCCAATCATTCAGTGCCTTTTTAAAAGTTCGTTGCAACCCGGATAAAATGCTTGTCATCATATTGAACGAGCCGGAAACACTGACCGGAGTATTGGAGTCGGTTACGTCTCCTTCCGATTTGAATACGATAAAATTTCAAATGGCAGAAGTTTTTAACGACAATCATACCGCCACCCGCACAAGAGGCATTCCGATGACGGGTACGGCTCATAATATATCCATAACAGAAGATCATTCAGACACCGAAAGGGCCCGATCAGTGAGCGTAGAGGTCGAACGCGCAGTGGCACGTGTCGAACTCTGGCTAAAAAGGATTTCATATTTTGAAGCCCAAATTACGACAGCCACCAAAGTGACTTTATCGAGAACGCACAACGAAGGCTATCTGCTGGCACCCGATGCGGCACACGGCCTGGGATATATGCAGACAATTAACTCTCCAAATACGGAAGTGGTCTGGCAACACACAGGAAATCCATTGGCAATCGGCATTGAAGATAAAGGAATTTGTGCTTTTTATACACCGAAAAGAACCAGCTCGGCAGGAAATAATGCCGACAAGCTGCAACTGAAGATTGAAGGTCTCCAGACAGCCGAAGGGGTAAAAAATGCCGTTACAACCTTATCGATATTCACCAATAAGGAAAATCAGCAGAACGAAATGACAGAGGTCAGACGCAACAATGTCTACCAAATAAAAGGAAACATAAGCAAAGAAAAGATTGATTTTAAAAATAAAATAGTTCCATGGACAGAGATGAAAGATAGTGTTATTATCGATCCTCAGTATTACCTGACAGTCTCTGCCGATTATTTTTATCTGCCTAATGAGGGCGATTTTGCCAATCTTCTTGCAGAAACCAACTACGATCATAAAGACCGGGACTTTCCGGATGGAATCTGGGTGAAAGATCCTTTGTATTATACGAATACAGGACAACCGGTAACAGACCTCAACAGTAATCTGTACGGCTGGTTATCTGTATCTCTCGATGGGAAAGAAGGTTACTCACGCCGGAATATATATTTTACGGTGAACTCTCCGTTGGACGATAACCGGAATAAAGGTTGTTATGCGACAGTCGAAGTAAAAGCCGGCAATCTGACAAAGCTGATTAAGATCAGCCGCTGATATGATTTATAAATAATAACATAAGACAGTATGAAACAATATAACATCCTGATAAAATTGATTGGCGCAACCATTCTACTGCTATGCATGATAGGATGTGTGGATGAAGAGGCGGTTGGCGACGTTCCTGTATCGGAGGGTAAAGTAGTTATAAAAATGACCATTCCCGGTATGGAAGTTCCCATGCTGACCCGTTCGGACGAAGAGAAAATATGGGAAAGAGAAATAAAGACGATCGATCTGTTGATATTCGACAATTCGACGCCTGCCAAATTGCTTCGATACGTGCCAATAACCGATTTTTCCCAGGGAGTATCGGAAGACAACTACCAGATCCGGTTCTTGTTAACCTTACCCAAAAACACCAATCTCGACAATGCCCGTAGTGTTGCGATAGTCGCCAATGCACACACGGAAGTAATGTATGCATTGGCGACAGGTCCTCTTGACGATAAAAAGCTGGAGTTGTTGAAAAGAATGACATTTAAGACTTCCCAAGACCGGCAGGGCACTTACAAATGGGACGTGTCTGCCCCCACCGGTTTTACCCCGATGCCAATGTATGGAGAGGTCTCGGTTCATGGCATAGCTAAAGGTTCGACTATTGAAGGTATCGAACTGAAACGTATGCTGGCGCGTATTGATGTAGAAAACAAAGTAAACGGAAATATCTTTAAACTGGAGAAAGTCTATCTGGCGAATTATCTGACAGGCGGATATATAGCCCCGGCATGGAACGAATCGAACGGAGCGATATTAACAGAAAGAGACGAAGCCTATCCTTACTCAAAAAAATCTGGACCCAAAGATTCCCTCCGGTATTGTTAAGCCGAACGGCACGCCGGAGGAAGCTATGGCGTATACTTACATACAAGCAGCCAATGCTTCCGGCCCGCTGCTGGAAGGGCAAATATATACGTACGAAGCGCCTAAATCGAAGTCGTCGGACGGAGTATGCCTCATCCTGCAAGGTATCTATGAAGGAAGAACCTATTTCTACCGCATTGATTTTACATCTGACAAAGAAAAGCACGATAATGGTCTTGATATCTTTCGCGGAGATAATATCCCACTATATCGTAATCATAAATATGTCGTAACGATTACGGCAGCCGAAGGTATCGGTTACACCTCTTTCGATGAAGCCATTAAAGTCTCGTCCGTATTGTCGAACCTGAAAACATCCGTTCTGGTCGTGGATATGACAGGAATAAATAATATTGTTTACGACGGGCAATATTTTATGGGAACTGAAGGAAAGACCCTCAATGTTCCCTGGAATGCAAACAAAGAGATCAAGCATAAGGTAAGCTCGGATTACCAGGGTAGCTGGCAGGCGGGAATCATCAATCCGGGAGAGGCAACGTGGCTGACGTTTAGTAATGGCAGGATAAATGATAGCGGGCAGGATATTAATCATACCGGCATGAATTTTCATGTAACACCCCTTCCTACTCCTCCGCAAACGAACAGGGAAGTAATCGGACGCGTCATATTTACAGCCGGACGACTTCGCGACACCCTCGATATCCGGAGAGTAACCATGGCCGAATTATTTGCCCGCAGTAATGTAGTCGCCACGTCCAATGGAATGTCGTTTGCTGTATCCGGAGAGGACAATCTCCCTATTCCTGCAAATGTTCAAGGGCTGTTTTTCAAATGGGGTTCGCTTTTGGGCATCGTTCCGGCAGGTAATCCTTATGCTCCGGGAACTCACTGTATTTATAACCCGACAAATTTATCGCCCGAATACTGGGGAGGAAGACAGGCAGGATGGGACCAGATCCCCTATGCGCATCAGAATTTCGATTTTACCACGCCTTCCATAGGCGGAGACGATGCAGACGCTTTCAAAACATATAATAACAATATAGGATTTGATATCGACAAAGGCATTGGCGACATCTGCCGTTACATTGCCAACCGACCAGGTTGGGCAGGAGGACGAAAATGGCGCATGCCTACTCAAAAAGAATGGCAGTTACTGCACGATGAAACGCTGACTTACCTGCAACGGATACCCGGCAGCGGCGATTTTTTAGACTTCACCAATAGTCACGATCCGTCTGATAATATCAATAAGGCAGGAAGATATCCCATCAACAGCGGTGTACAAATGGGATTTAAAGCCGGCAGTTCCGGTATTTCATTACAGGATAAAAAAATCCTCCTGCCGGAACAGTATTTCTGCCGGCTTCCGGATTGCGTTATCCGGATGGTGGCGGCGATGTCGTCCATGTCGGAGCTTATGGTCATTATTGGTCTTCGACACCTTACGATGCTATTACCGTCAATTATTTATTTTTATATCAAAACGGAGATATGTTTTATGATGCCGACCGCTCATATGCATTTCCGGTTCGTTGTATCAGAGATTATGAATATTTAGAAATATTTACGCCATGAAAAGGAAATATTATTTAATAATCGCCGTCTTACCGCTAATGCTTTTAACGGTATCGGCACAAACAGGGAATTTTCCATTCTTCCGTTCCTTCCTGGACGGGAAAATGGATAATGTGGAAAAACCTGTACCAAACAACCCGTCACTGGTGGGCAGAAGCAATAAAGCAATATTAGTCAATAAACTGGGATTACAGCTTACCAGCGGGAAAAGCGAGGTCGGAGCATTCTATCTCCCAAACCATCCCTTTACGACAAACGACGGATTAAAAATAGAATTTGAATACATGATGTATCCGAGTCCGGGCTCCAATGTGGGTGTTACCGATGGCATCACCATGTTTCTTATTGATGCCGCGAAGAAAAATAATCTGAAATTTGGCGCCGAAGGGCCAGGATTCGGTTATACCCATAGATGGACTATAGAACATGAGCAATACCGAGGTAAGCGGATAAAAGGAGTCCCAGGAGGATATATCTGGCGATTGCCCTGGATCAGAAAAATTTCAAGGCTCTCCGCATGGAAGGGAATGAATTGAGAAATGGAATACCTTATTATGATACCAACATAACCTCCAATGCAAAACATACCATGTATAATACGGCTAGTAACATCACGATCAGAGGTGCGGCAGGTCCCAACAGGCAATCTATATCTTCAGGTAACCTGAATTACACATTGGAAGAAAGAGATTGGGGTTATCCGGTATTAGCGACAAGAAATACAAGTAATAGCACTATGTCAAATAATGCTGCTTTTATCCTGGATACAAATAACGGGAATTACAATCCAAGATCATATTCAAACAATACCCTTATTTTTCCAAAAATACCAAAGCCTTTTGATATTGCAGGAAATACCCGTTTCGATAGTCAGGACGAAACAGCCTACCGAAAAGCAGTCATTCTACTCGACGCCAACCCCAACACATCTGTCGGAGGTTTCAAAATAACGGTTGCCATACAACATGGTAACGAGTTTACAACTATAATAGAAAACTTTACTTTTCCAGCTACATTGTCTTATGCAGAAAATGGACTGCCAAGTTCAGTAAGTAGCTCTCTGAAACCTCAGGTTGCTGCTACCCCTCCTGTTATCCGGTATACGGTGAATACTCCCAGTCAATTGGTTATCGGCTTCACAGCCTCCACCGGTACGAATCTGACTTACACGAATGTAATCAGGAACCTTCGTATCACTCCTTTATATGGAGCCAATACAGCGCACGACGATATAAAAAGCCACCGTCGCGGACCGGTTATTATACGTCCTCTGGACAACGATATAGGTTATTTCAATGACGGAAGTAATACTCCGATCGGTGATAAAGAGTTTCTGGATCCCGCCAGTTTCAGGTTCTGGAAAAACGAATACGAGTGTATCGGCAATAACAAATATGAATATAGCGTACCCGGACAAGGACGATGGGTATACAACCCAAAAACAACGGAACTTATGTTCTTCCCGGAAAAAGGATATCAGGGAAAAGCATCCATCATGTATGATATCAAAGGGAAATACCATCCATATAATGGGGAAAAGTTCCGCTCGTCACTGGCAACCATATCCGTTACGCTAACCAACGATCAGCCTTAAAGAACTTTCACCGGTATTTCTCCGCATAGTCAAGCACAGTCTGACTGCGGACATCCACCCCGAACTCGGCTGCCTTTTGCAGGATACGGTAAGCCAGCAACGGCTTTTTATCCTCCGGGGCATATCTGAAATAGGCCTCTGCCGCCCTCACATGGGCGGCATCAGGCATCGGGTATTCACGAGTTTCGGGAAGACCGAAATCGGATGCCGGAAGTTCTTTGCGTTCTTCTGTTGTCAGTTTGTCGCTGAATTTACTTTTCATAAGATTTCTCGTTTTACTGTTTCCTCGTTATAACCCGGTTCCAAACCGAAAAGATTGAGCAGGAACCATTAAGTTAGCCTAATATATATTCAAAAAGCCTTATATTTACCGTCAAAAGAAAATCAAACATTAAAACAACAACATGAGAACCGAAAAAGAAAAAATGCTTGCCGGCGAAACCTACGATTGCGGCGATAAAGAGTTAATCACCCACTGGCATCTGGCAAAAAGATTAACCAAAGCATATTACGAAACAGACACTGCCGACCGGGAGGCTCTGAACCATATCCTCGACCAACTTCTAGGATCGAGAGGCGAAAACGTATGGATATCTGCCCCACTCCATGTAGATTACGGAGAGAATATCCATCTGGGGAACAATATTGAAATAAACATGAACTGTACTTTCCTCGATTGCAATACAATTACAATCGGCGACAATTCCGGCATAGGCCCCAACGTACAAATATATGCAGTGGGGCATCCGGTCGAACCGGAAGAACGGCTTTCTCACAAAGAAGGAAACGACTTTCCATTCTGGAATTCTAGCACAGCCCCGGTAGTCATCGGTAAAAATGCATGGGTTGGTGGAGGATCTATTATTCTTCCAGGGGTGACAATTGGCGACAACACGACAATTGGCGCCGGAAGTGTAGTCGCTAAATCAATACCGGCCAATTGCCTGGCTGTTGGTAACCCCTGTAAAGTAATTCGTTATTTCCAATAAAACCTATCGGCCACTATTTAATTGGCGTAACAGGTCGGTCGGCGTACAGCCAAACTGTTGCTTACAAAACCGGGTGAAATGAGTTGCGGAATTAAATTTATATATCCGCATGACATCACTTAGCGTGCTGCCCGGCTCCGACAGTTTAAAGCGAACATGTTTGGCTTTTTGTTTCAAAATCCATTGGTGGGGAGATGTGCCAAACTCTTCACGAATTTATTATTGAAGTTGGTACGCCCCATTCTTGCTATTTGGGCTAATTCGTCTACATGATCAACTTTCAAATAATTTTCCATGACCAACGAACGGAAATCGATAGATTGCCCGATAATCGAGTAAAACAGGTTAGCCAATTCTTCTTTCTTGTAAAATCCACGAAGAAGCAAAAACAACTCCAGTTGTTTTACTTCATGCATGTGTTTACAATTCATGCCGCACTGCAAATACTCGATAAGCGTATTCAAAAAAACGTTTCAGATAAGGCCGTATGACGGTCGGTTCAAAATCATACTGTATTTTATCCCGATAGTGCGTTAACGACTGTAGTTCCAGTTTATTACAAACCCCTGGAAAACTATTGAAAGTAAATATAACAATATCTGACACAGATATTATCCTACAAGAAAAATCCGTTGATTTAGGTATTAAAATAATGATTATCCGCATAATGTCCTATTATAAATTCTGGATTTGAAGTCGGAGT
>JAJPZM010000289.1 GCA_021204335.1 Parabacteroides sp.
CATTACAATAAAGATGAAACATGAAAGCAAGGTATTGAAGTGATATTGGGAGAGCAGGTTTGGCTGGGTAGAATGGTTCAGTTTTTGTCAGATCTGAGCTATCCAGTTGTGTCTTGGAAATTTTGACGGGGTTTCATGTGAATAAGAGGGTGTGTCAACTGCGTGCCATATTGTAACTTTTGACACACCTTCTTATTCTAAAAATCAAACTAATTGCCAAGAGAAACCTTATAAATCCAATGGTTTCCTCTCTTATCTGCTATCTTAATAATATATATACCTTCATTAACAGGAATAGAATAAAAACCAGGGGATAACTCTTTATAAAGGGGTTGAAACCCACAGAAGAATCTGGTTTAACCGCTCATTGATGTGGTTATGTTTGAATGTTAGAACCGGGGAGGTCCGCCATGCCCTCTGCCGCCCGGACCATGTACATCGTTCATGCTGGCACCGCCTTTGAAGATGCTGAAGCGGTAGATGAAGTGGACCATGAAATAACTGCTAAGGGTATTGTACTCCGAATATTGCGTGTACTCAGTCGTTGAACTCTGCGAGATATTGCTGCGCTGGTGCAGGATGTCGTATATCTTGAACCGCAAAGTCGCCTGGTTCCCTTTTAGGAATGATTTGGAGGCAGACGCATTCCATAATACTTCCTTTTGTTTGTAACCTTCCGCATAACCCGAGTTGCTCGACCAGTTGATGTCGCTCTCTATTTTGAAATCGAGCGGCAGGTAAATCGTTGTCGTTCCGCCCAAGCCATAATTAAATATATTCTGGTCGTTCTGGCCTTGCAGGGAGTTTTGGGTTCCGGTATAGCGGAAGTTTCCGTTTAATCCCAGGTCGATATAATCGGAGCGGAAATCGATGCCGCCACGTTCCATTGCCGTATAGTTCTTGTTCGTATTCTTGGCATCATTGATGTAACCGTTCGTATTGGCATACGATGCCATCGTCATCGAGTTGACCGAGAACTTCTTATTCTTCAGCGGTGTGTTGAACAATATGTGCAGGTTCCCGTTATAATTGCCATTTACGTTATCATAAGTAGTCATCTTTTTACCGGTTTCTCCCAGATAAATAGATTTCTTAACGATATCGTTCATTATGTAGCTGGCGTTCAACATAACCATAAATGCCGTTTGTTTTTCTGGAATGAACTTCTGGAAACGGGTAAACAAGCTGTTCGAATAGGTCGGTTTCAAATTCGGGTTACCGGTAATCGTATTCAACGGGTCTGAAATGTCGGCAACCGGCTGCAACTGCGTCATCGAGGGTTGACTGGTACGTCCGCGATAATTGATTCGCAGGTTGGTACGCTTGTCGAACCGGTAGTTGAAACGGATCATCGGAGAGAGGTTGAGCACGTTGCGCGTCAGCTTCGAAAGCGTAGTGTCTCCCACAAAATTCTCGCTCACGCTGTGGGAAGGCGCCAGGTTCATACCGATCGTATAATCGTATTTTGCCCGGACAGCCTTAAATGCCAGGCTTGCCTCCTGGTTGATGAAGTTGTTCCGGTAGCTTTTGCTATACGCCGTATCAAGCACATTATAATCCTCGCCGTTATCTTCGCGGGTATAGGAGTTTTTTAATGACTCCTGCTTATTCTGGCTGAAGCTATAAGTTGCCTGGATAAAATTGTTGCGTCCGATCGGCTCCACCCACGACAGGTATGCACGGTAATTGAAACCTTTGTTGTCGTATCTGAACCGCTGGTCGATTACTTCATTCTGGTCATTGGTTTGTGCCTGCTGGTATTCGGTATTGGAGTAGTTCAATCCTTTATTATAAGAGTCGTTGCCCCCTCCGGTCAAAGATCCGCTGAATACACGTCCTTCATCATTCAACTTTCGGCTGAATTCCAACCGCGCATTCACCTTGTATCCTTCTCCGTCGGAAAGATAGTCTGATTCACCTGCGTTTACGGTATCCCCCAGGGATGTTAGGGTATTGAATTTGCTTAATTCCCGGTTATGGCTGTTACTATAAGTAAAACTGGACTGGAAAATGATTTGTGTTGCTGTGTCCGACTTCCATTCCATGCGGAAATCGGCGCCGATGTTGTCGCTTCTGGTATTGTTGTTGTCGATCTCGTTGTAGACCGACGCACTGTCCTTTAATATATTGGTTCGTCTGGTATTGCTGTACGCATCGTTGTCGGAATGCGAATAACGGACATTGCCGCCCAGGGTCATTTTCGAGTTAAACTCTTTGCTGAAGTTCAGCCCCGCATTGCCCGACGAGGTGATACCATTGCCGGCACCTCCTTCGCGTCCCCCCCGTCGTCCTCCCATATCGGAGAACATGTTGGAGGCGATATCCGAGAATCCCATATTGTTTGTATTGTTCAGACCACCCATAAAAGTAACTTGGTCGTTGTTGATAAACCGGTTGACCATGGCATTGCCTTCATACCGGTCTTTGCTGCCGTAGCCGGCAAATGCATTACCGAACCACCCTTGTTTCATGCCGGGTTTGACAGTCAGGTTGATTACGGTTTCTTCCTCGCCGTCGTCGAAACCTGTCATTCGTGCCATATCACTCAGACGGTCCAATACCTGTACTTTCTCGATCAGTTTGGTGGGAAAGTTCTTGGAGGCCACTTTCGGGTCGTCCGAGAAGAACTCTTTTCCGTCGATCAATACTTTCTTGATTTCTTTTCCATTCACCGTTATTTTTCCTTCGCTGTCGACTTCTACACCGGGCATCTTCTTCAATAAGTCTTCCAGCACAGCCCCTTCGGTCGTTTTATAGGAATCTGCATTATATTCGACCGTGTCGTTGCGAACGACCACTTCCGGCGCTTTGCCGATTACCACTGCTTCGCCCAGCTGGATGGCTCCGTCGCTCAGTGCCAGTTTTCCCACATTTACCGGGTTTGTTTTGCCCGTAATCCGCAGAGGCTGGTAGAGAGGATCGAACCCGACAAAAGAAACATGCAGTAAATAACTGCCGGCCTTAATGCCTTTCAATGTAAAATTACCGTTTCGAGAGCTGGCTACACCTCCGACCATGGTACTGTCTTTTACATTCAGCAAACGTACTGTAGCCTGTTCGATAGGCTCATTGTTCCCTTCTTCCACCACAGTCCCTGTGACATCGACTCCACCCCGCTGTGCGAATGCCGGCAAAGAAAAGAGAATAAGAAATAACCACAAAAAGTATCTTCCCAATTTCATAACTAACTGTATTGTCTATATCTAACAATATTTCCCCGGGCTGGTTTGACCAGGTACGAGAAGATAGACGAACCGAAAGTGACGAAGTTTAATAATAAGTGTGATGATTTTGATTTATTAACGTGAGGAGAGTGTTATCATTGCCCGAGGTCTATATAAAAAGATGCTTACCTGAACTGGTTTTGTTGCCGAGCTAATCTGTTGCCGACGTCCTCGATAGCTTTGCCGACGTCCTCAACAATATTGCTGACGTCCTCGATAATATTGCTGACGTCCTCGGCAACAGATTTCTTGCCGAGGTAATTATGATTAGCTCCTGTAGGTTAAAGAGTTTCATAGGTAGAGGAATGGCAATAGCGGCAGGTAGTCTTTTAGTTTGACCCTAAGTATTTTCAAAGCCTGGCTTATCCGGTATTCTACTGTTTTGACTGATACGCCCAGTTCGTCGGCTATTTGTGCATTAGTATGTTCCCCGAAGCGGCTTAATGTGAAGGTTTCGCGGTAGGTTTCAGGTAATTCCTGAATAGCTTTGTCTATATTTTCGGTAAGCTCGTTGACGAAGTAATAATCTGGATCTTCAAACTGGTCTTTCAGTTTGTCGTATATTTTTGAATGGACTTTCTCATGGTATTGGTTTCTTTTGATCGCATTGAGGCAACGATTCCTTGCCGACATAAACAGATAGGATTTTAAGGAATGTGTAATGACGATCGTCCGGTGGTTCTCCCAGATAAAAACCATCAGGTCTTGTATTAATTCTTCTGCATCAGGATCGGGTATGTATTGGGAGACATATTCGCAAAGAGGTGAGTAATACTTTATAAACATCTGTTTATAAGCATTCTTATCCCCTGTCAATAATTGTTCTCCCAATAAAGTATCTTCCATGGTCTATGCTCCCCTCCTCAAAATCGCTTGCTGCAAAGATGAATGATATTATGTCTTTTCCTAGTAAATATAAGGTTAAATTATTTTTTCCGAATTTGGTTTAGGATGGGGGGCTATCCAGGATTGTCGTATATATAGATAAGTAGAAAAATGGAAAATATCGAAGAATATACTATACAGCCCGGATCAGACGTACTGCTTGCCTACATCAGGGAAACAGCCACGACTGAAGAACATCGTTTGGTGGAAGAATGGCTCAAAGAAGATGAGGCGAACGAGAAGCTCTTGATGCAGGTTGCCGGTATTTATTATGCGCAACATACACAGGAGCGGATACAAGCACGTGATTCGTTGGCGGCTTTTGACAATGTAGAGAAAAAAAATAAAACGGAGCAATAACCGGCTGTTGTTTATACGTCTTTCGGTTGTGGCTGCCAGCCTTTTTCTGGGGATCATTATTTCATCTTTGTATTGGTTAGGGGAGTCAGGAGTCGGTTCGCCGGAAAAACAATTCGTTACGGTTTGTGTCAATCCGGGAATGCGGACATCTTTTAACCTGCCGGACGGAACGGTCGCTTATTTGAATTCGGGTTCGTCGCTTTCTTATCCGGTTCCACACGACAAGGATAAAAGAGAAGTATCGTTGAACGGGGAAGCCTATTTTAAAGTAAAGCACAATCCTGAACAGCCTTTTATCGTGAGCGTAGCCGACGACCGTTTACAGGTGAAAGTATTGGGTACCGAATTTAACCTGCAGGCTTTCGAAGACGAAGATATGATAGAAACGACATTGGTTAAGGGGCGTGTGGATGTACGTTTAAAGAATGAGAACGGGATCTTTACTGAACAGGCATTATATCCTTCGGAAAAAGCGACCTTTAATTTGCGTGCCCGGCAATTGCTGATTGAAAATGTAAACACGAGCTATACCACAGCCTGGACGGAAGGCAAGCTGATGTTTAAAGATTGCCCCCCCCTGTCGAAAGTGTTGAAGAATTTGTCGTATTTCTATAATGTGAAGTTTAAAGTGGAAGATCCGGTCATTGAGACCTATTGTTTTACAGGTACGTTCCATAATAAACAACTCTTTCAAGTGCTGGAATACCTGAAAATATCATCGAAGATCGATTATACGATCAATCCGATGACAAAGGATGATGATAAAGGGATAGAGCATGCAACAGTTATTTTGAAGAATATGAGATCAATGTAAAATTAAATACGGAATGCCTATGGTTTAATACATGAATGTGCAGACTCCTATTGAAAAACATGCAGAAAAATGTTACCAGCATTTTCCCGCATGAAACAATCGATAGCAGGTCTTTAAACGAGCTAAAGAAATTATTTTTTTAATCTTAAATCACTAACAAAAGTATGGTAAAGAATTATTATATCCAACAGGATAGTAATATTTGTATCTGTAAATTGGTACCTAAAATTACGAGAGCCATGAAGTTAACCTGTTTCTTGCTTTGCTTGTCCCTGAATGTTGTGTTTGCTGCGGGTTCTTACGCGCAATCGCATTCTTTGTCCGTAAAGATGATTGAAAAGTCTGTGGCGGGAATCCTGGAATCGATAGAGCAACAGTCAGATTTTCAATTCTTTTATAACAGTAAACTCGTGGATACGAAGCGGGTTTTATCTATCGATGTAAAAAATAAAGATGTTTTTGCAATACTGGACCAGATGTTTAAAGGTTCAGGCGTTTCTTATAAAGTGGTGGGTAAAGATGTGATCCTCACTGTTAAGGAGAAATCCGTCGATCAGCAACAAAAGAAAGTGTCCGGAAAGATTACCGACCAGAACGGCGATCCGGTTATCGGGGCGAATGTAATAGTGGCCGGTACCTCAAACGGTACGATCACAGATCTAGACGGCGGTTTCTCTTTGGAAATCGATAACCCGAATGCTGTTCTCGAAGTTCGTTATGTAGAATATATAACGGAGAAGATACCGGTAGGGAATAAAACGAATATAAATGTAACCTTGAAAGACGATATGCAGCAATTGGCAGATGTCGTTGTGATAGGTTACGGTGTTCAGAAGAAAGAAAACCTGACAGGCGCTGTCGATGCGGTGAAAGGTGAAAAACTTTCTTCCCGTACGGTAGCGAGTACCTCACAATCCCTGCAGGGAATGTCGCCGGGTACCACTGTGATGAATGGCGGTGGAGAGCCGGGCGCCGACGGTGCTAAAATACGTATTCGTGGAGTCGGGACTTTGAATGATTCGAATCCGCTTATCCTGGTTGACGGGGTAACCATGTCGGACATCGACAATATCGACCCACAGGATATTGATAACATATCTATATTAAAAGATGCCGCTTCTTCTGCTATCTATGGTGCCAGAGCTGCCAACGGCGTGATTCTTATTACCACTAAAAGAGGTAAAACCGGAAAGGTGAGTGTTCGCTATAATGGTTATGTCGGTTGGCAATCGCTGACCCGCCAGCCGAAATGGGTAGCTGCCGACGATTATATGAGATTGTTGAACGAGGCTTGTATCAATGCAAATCGGGAACCGAAATATTCGGAGGAGGCTATTGAAAAAACAATGGCAGGAACCGACCCTTACAACTATTCGAATACGGATTGGTGGGGACTGCTGTTCCGTACAGCCCTTCAACACAAACATACCTTTAGTGTGAATGGCGGAAGTGAAAAGGTAAGAACCGCTTTTTCTGTCAATTATCTGAAAAGGGAAGGTGTTATGATCAACTCCGACTCGGAACAATATGGTGTGAGAGGCAATAACGACATCAAGCTGAGCGATAAAGTTGATTTTGGCTTTGATGTGAACCTGAATGTGAAAAGTCGTGAGGCTCCGGCCAGAAGAGACGATGTTTACTGGAACCTGTTGCATGATGTGCCGCCGACGGTGGCTGCACAGAATCCGGATGGCACCTATCCGCTGGGACCAACCAACAGGAATCCGCTTGCCGCAGCAAAAGAATCCGGTTATCAACGGATAAAATATTATCAGATGATAGCCAGTCTGTCTCTTAAATATCAGGTATATGAAGATCTGAGCCTTACGGGCCGCGCTTCTATCAAAGAGGATTTCGAAATAGGTAAAAGACATAATAACTTCTATGAATTCAAGGATTATGAAACCAAGCAGGTTGCCCTGACATGGCAGAACTCGTTGGACGAGTGGAATGCACATAATCATTATATCGATTGGCAGGCGATGGCTGACTATGATAAGACTTTCGGTCATAATCACATTCATGTTCTGGTCGGTTTCTCACAGGAATATAACCAGTGAAAAAAACAGGAGGTTTCAGAAGGGATTTCTATTCCAATGATTTGCAGGAACTGGATACAGGTAGTACCGAAGGACAGACGAATGAAGGAAAAGGAAATGAATGGGCGATGCGTTCGGCATTCGGACGTGTGAATTATGCCTATCACGATAAATATTTGCTGGAAGCGAATTTCCGTTATGACGGATCTTTCCGCTTTGCTAAAGGCAACCGGTATGGTTTCTTCCCGTCTTTCTCCGGTGCATGGCGTATTTCGGAAGAACCTTTCCTGAAAGAAAAAGAAAATTTGGGAAACATGAAAGTCAGAGTGTCATGGGGTAAGTTGGGTAACCAGAATATCGATTTGTACCAATACATACATACGATGTCGTTAGGACAAAACTATACTCTCAACGGGCAGTTGGTGAATGGTATTGCCCAGACAGCATTGGCTAATGAATTGATTTCGTGGGAAACGACTACCAGTTTTGATGTCGGTTTCGATTTAGGCTTGTGGAAAAACAAGTTTACGTTAACGGCTGATTTCTATATTCGTAAGACAGACGATATCCTGTTGAAACGTGACATTCCGTTAACCGTAGGTCTGGATGCTCCTTTCCAGAATGTAGGTTCCGTAAAGAACACCGGTTGGGAATTGGCGTTGGCTTACCAGGATAAGATCGGCGATTTTGAATATAGCGTTATCGGTACTTTGTCGGATGTAAAAAATAAGATCCTGAAGTTCGGCGAAAAGTCTACCTGGGACTGGTATGTAAATATGGAAGGCGAGTCCATCGAATCGTTGTATGGCTATGTGGCAGAAGGATTGTTCCAGACGCAGGAAGAAGTCGACAACCACGCATTCCAGCATACCATGACGGGGCCCGGTGATGTGATATATAAGGATATAAACAATGACGGTATTATTAATGGCGACGATAAGGTGGTCATTGGTTCCACCATACCATGCTATTCTTACGGTATCACATTGAATGGTAAATATAAAGGTTTCGGCATGAACCTGTTCTTTAACGGTGTGGGTAAGTGTAACGGTTATCAGATGGGCGCCTTGATCGAAGGACCGATCTGGGACGGTTTTACAACGAAAGAGGTGTTGGATCGTTGGACTCCAGAAAATACTGATGCCAGCTGGCCCCGTCTGGTTTACAATACGGTCCATAACCAGGAACCTTCCAGTTTCTGGATTCAGAATACGAGCTATTTCCGCCTGAAGAATGTGCAGGTAGGATATACACTGCCTAAACCGGCTCTGAATAAGTTGCATGTTAGTAATGTAAGAGTGTATGTCTCCGGTGAAAATATGTTCACGCTGACAAAAGCTAAAAACCTGGATCCTGAATTCCCGAATGGGCGAGCTACTTATTATCCGCAGACAAAGATATTCTCTTTAGGTCTGGATGTTACCTTTTAACTCTAATAACTATAATGTGTAATGGTATGAAAACAAGAGTAAAAAAATTATTATATGCATTGCTGTTAGTCGCAGTTTGTGGAGGTTGTGACGGTGGTTTCTTCGATACGGAACCAACAGACCGTATCTCTGTCGATAAGTTCTGGACACAGGAAAAAGATGGTATTCTGGTAACAAACGGATGCTATCCGGGATTGTCGGTTTTCAAAATGTTTAGTTTTGAAGGTTGTTCCGACAATGCTTGTACGGCGCAGGTTTGGATTGATGCCGGTATGATTGCCAACGGTTCATTCAATTCATCGCAGGATTGGGTGAAGGTCACTTGGAAAAATGCTTATGCCAACATCAGACGTACGAATGATGTCATTACGTATATCGATGAGATTCCGGATATGGACGATGCTCTGAAAAACCGGTTGAAGGGCGAAGCACTCGTTATCCGCGCTTTTCTTTATAATTTGATGACATCGTTATATGGCGATGTCCCTTTCATCACTAAACCTATAACCCTGATCGAGGATGGTAAACAACCGCGTGAAAGCAAGTCGGTTATCGTTGATGCTATTCTGAAAGATTTGGATGAGGCTGTGAATTATCTTCCTATCCGTTATGAAACGAATGAGGATAAAGGCCGTATTACCCGCGGGGCTGCTCTGGCGGTGAAAGCTAGAATTTGCTTATATAATGGAATGTATAAGGAAGCCCGAGATGCAGCGAGTCAAATTATGCAAGCCGAATATGGCTACCAGTTGCTTCCGGATTATGCTTCTATTTTCGATTACAACCATGAAATGAATGCAGAAGTTATCTTGGACGATCAGTATATGCCGGATTTGCGTATGCACGATTCTTTCCGGACAAGAGGTCCCCGTTCGGCACAAGGGTTAAGCGAATATGTTCCTACCCGTTCGTTGGTCGATGAATACCAGGTGGGAGATACCCGGATTGTTGCAAACTTTCTTTTGCCGGGTGATGAGAATCCTTATGTAGGAGGTATTTTTAAACCCGGCTCCGGGTAGCGGTACGGTAGATGAAGCTGGGGTGTCTTATTATGCTACTTCTACCGGTTATCAATATAAGAAATATGTACTGAAGGAAGATATGACTTATATCGACAGATGTAACATCAATCTGATATTAATCCGCTATGCTGACGTATTACTGATGTTTGCGGAAGCAGAAAACGAGGTGAATGGTCCGACCCAGGCAGCGTATGATGCAATCAATGCCGTTCGCGGCAGGGCACGTGGCAACGATGCTACGGTATTACCCGACTTGAAAGGTTTGTCGCAAGACCAATTCCGTGAAGCCGTAAGGAAAGAACGTCGTATGGAGCTGGCGGGAGAAGGACTGCGGTATTTCGATATCTTACGTTGGAAAACAGCCGAAGTTGTAATGAACGGGCCGGTTTACGGTATGGATTACATTGAAACATCGACCGGTACAAAAAAGACGATCATCGTTGAAACCCGTAAGTTCGACAAGAACAAAAATTACTTGTGGCCGATACCTGAATCGGAATTAAGATTGAATCCGAATCTGGCAGGTCATCAGAACCCGGGGTATTAATCACAAATTATCATCCTGTCCGTAAGGGCAGGATGATAATAAATAACAAATTAATTGAAAAGATAGATATGAAAAAGGTTGATTCTAAAATCATGTTTAGTAATGTCCAATTGCTACTGGTATTATTGTTGCGTATTTTAATTGGGTGGCATTTCCTGTATGAAGGCATAATCAAGCTGTTTGATCCTTCCTGGAGTGCTGCCGGTTATTTGCTTTATTCCGATTGGATATTTTCGGGTTTGTTTCATGCAATGGCGGAAAATCCGACAATGCTTGCCATTGTGAACTTCTGTAATATCTGGGGGCTGATCCTTATCGGGTTGGCGTTGATGTTCGGATTGTTTACTCGTGTAGCCAGTCTTGCCGGAGCAGGTCTGTTGTTATTGTATTATGTAGCAAATCCGCCTTTTACCTTGCCCGATTCCATGAAGGAAGGTTCCTATATGATTATAGATAAAAACCTGATAGAGATGATCGCCCTGATTATCCTCGCTTATTTGCCGTCTGTTTCGCTTGTTAGCTGGCAAACAGTAAAAATGTAGTGGCTAAATTGTCTCATAAGCAAAAAACCGATGAGGTACCCCAGTATGAATATCCTTGCCAGATGGCAGCCCGAGAGCAAAAAGAAGCGCTCGAACGGCGTAACTTCCTCTACAACATGCTGTCATTGCCGTTTGCCGGTATGTTTGCATATAGTGCAGTCAAAACGAAGGTATTCCAGAAGGCTTCGATGATTGATGCGATATCGGGGGCAACTACCCGTACTTTCAATTTCTCCGATTTAAAAGATTTAAAAGGAACCTTGCCTTTTGCCAAGATAGGAAATGTGGAATTGAGCCGTATGTTCACGGGGTGTAACCTGATCGGCGGTTGGGCGCATTCGCGCGATTTAATATATGTCCCGGATTTGGTAAAGAAGTATCATTCCCAGCAGAAAGTGTTTGAAACGCTTCAATTGGGCGAGCAGTGCGGGATGAATGCCATTATTCTAAACACCTCTTTAACGCCCCTTATGAATGTCTACTGGAAAGAAACCCGTGGAAAAATGCAGTTTATCTCAGACTGTGCCGGAGTGGGCGATGTGGAGAGAGGTATTCGTGTTTCGATAGATTCGGGCGCTGCCGCTTGCTATATACAAGGAGAAATAACAGAGAAGATATTGCGCGAAGGCGGTAGCTTCGAAGTCGTAGGAGAATGGCTGGAAAAGATAAGAAAAGAGGGTGTTCCTGCCGGTATTGGCGCTCATTCTTTTGAAGTTATAAAAAATGTGTAGCTTTGGGGTTAAAACCTAATATGATTATCCGCATAATGTCCTATTATAAATTCTGGATTTGAAGTTGGAGTTATAGCTGATAGCAGCTAAAACCAATCTATCGAAAAGCTTCTCTCCGAAA
>JAJPZM010000476.1 GCA_021204335.1 Parabacteroides sp.
AACTAGAAGGGGTACGGGGTGAGATTTTATGGCACTGATGCGGTTAACCTCGCCCTACCTACTTTTCCACAGCTGGTGACTTTCTAAAGTCTCAAATCTCTACTTCTATGAAGAATGACATAAGGAATGAATGAAGCCCGATGGTGCAGACTGTCGGGCTTCTTTTGTTCATTACCCCCTGTCTTGTTCACTAGAGCGGGGAGAACGGACAGAATCGGCAGGGAGCAGGTAAAAAGGCACTGTCTAGTTAGCCAGATAGAGATAAATAACGTATCTTTGTAGGGTTCAGAAGGGGTTATTAAAGAACGCATTTGAAGAACGTTTTTGTATAAGTGGTTGATATATAGATTTGTCAAATAAAATACTAATTTTGGAAGCTAATTAGGTTATAATATATGCAAAGGAATTTATTTAGGAGAGCAGTCGGGACGCTCTGTCTGATGCTATTGGTACTTACGGCATACGCTCAGAAATATACGGTGACGGGGGGGCAGGGAACGCCTCTGCTGGCCTACGATAATAATAAGGGCACTGCCGGCAACACCAGCAGCCGGTTTCAGGTGTATCTCGTCTATGGCATGGATAATGTGGAGATACGATATACGCCGACATCGGCCTCTTACCAGTGGTATCGCTATAAAAATAAAGCGGGGAGCAATGGGGATGCCGTGGCTATATCTTCTGCACAGGATGGTGGCACGACCGTTATACGTAATATAGAGGAAGGATATGGCTATTATGTCGTGGAAGACGATAATATGGCGAAGGTAGGCGGCTACGTCTGGATCATCGATTACAGCAAGTATGCGTTCGACATCACCAGTTTTTATGTAGATACGGAGAAAAGCGATTGCGAGAATGTTTGCTTCGGGGCTTCTGCCGATGTGAAAGATATGCGGTATGTCGATCCGTCGGGCGTGCCCGTCCTCTTGAAGCGCGAGTTCGATGTCACCTACCAAACGATGGAGGAGACGGAAGACGGCACGGAGATGCTTCCGGCAACCGTTACGGAGACGATCGAAACGCCTGTCAACGGCCGCGTGCCGGCTCCTTATTACGATACGGATTTCACACTGAACGGCGATCAGTTTGCTAAGCATTTCGGGGTGGATAAAACGATGACGACAGAGGTCTACCAGGCAATAGCCGTAAAGGCGATCATGCAAATCGACACGTTGGAATACGATACGGATATCCCCAATATGTCGGTGAAAGGCGATAGCTTGTCGGCTCCCGTCGAGTTCAACTTTAAGGCGATAGCCAATACGCCGGTGGCGGCGGTCTTTAAATGGACGGTCTACCAGAAAAATGCGGTAGGAGGAAACGTAGAGGGAGAAGAAGGCGAAGACAGCGGCCTGGGGACGAAACTGATGGAGTTTCCCAAAGAAGAAGTAAGCCATGTCTTCAACCAAAACGGCACTTATTCGGTTACTTTAGAAGTAAGCGACCGGAGTCTCAAATGTTCGTGGACGTCGGAGCCGCTTACCATAAATATATCGGATACGTATATCGACGTGCCCAACGCTTTCTCGCCCGGCACGACACCCGGCATCAACGACGAGTTCAGGGTGGTCTATCGCTCCCTGCTTCGTTTCCAGTGCTGGATATTTAACCGGTGGGGCGCCGAGATCTATCATTGGACGGACCCGTCGAAAGGCTGGGACGGTAAAAAAGGAGGGAAGTATGTCGCTCCGGGCGTTTATTTTTACGTGATAGAGGCTACCGGCGCCGATGGTAAGCCGATAAAGAGAAAAGGTTCTGTTAACATTCTCAGATCAAAAAGGATTGATGATGAAATTATCGAAGAATAGTGTATTTAGTTTTTTAGCGGGAGGCTTACTCTGCCTGACGGCATGCCTCTCGATCAGTTCGAGTGATTCGGAAAAAGTAATGGAGGGGAAACCTGTTGTTATGGCCATGACGGCTTCGCCGGATGTCCCGTCGTCGGTGATGTTCTGCGGAAGCCCCATCGACCTTACCCGGTATAATATGCGTGAAGGGTTCGACCGCGAATTGAGTAGTTTTACTTATTTCCATTCGACCACGATGTTGCTGATCAAGCGGGCGAACCGGTATTTCCCGGTTATCGAACCGATATTGAAGGCAAACTGCATCCCCGACGATTTTAAATATCTGGCGGTGATAGAGAGCCATCTCGACCCGCGTGTCTCGTCGCCGGCGCGTGCCGTAGGGATGTGGCAGTTCCTGGAAAGCACCGGGAAGCAATACGGGCTGACCGTTACCCCGACTGTCGACGAACGTTGTCATGTGGCCAAAGCAACCGAAGCCGCCTGTAAATATCTGAAGACCGCCTACGTCAAGTATGGCGACTGGGCGAATGTGGCAGCTTCCTACAATGCCGGCATGGGACGTATCTCGGGCGAGCTGACCAAGCAAACGTCGGACAGCACGTTCGACCTCTGGCTGGTGGAAGAAACGAGCCGCTATGTTTACCGGATCATGGCGATCAAACAGATTTTCGAGAATCCCTATAAGTATGGGTTCGTGCTTCGGGCTGAAGACCTCTACAAGCCGATCGGATGCGAGGAAGTGGCTGTGACGGCGGATATCCAGGATTTGTCGGACTTCGCGCAGAAGCAGGGTGTAACCTATGCCGATCTGAAACGTTTCAATCCCTGGCTGCGCGACCGCAAGTTGCTTACGCTCGGCAAAACATACATGCTTCAGATCCCAAAACAAAACGATATATATTACAAGACACCCAATACGTATGTGCATCATTCGGAATGGGTAGTCAGATAAATGTTTGGAACAGTAATAAAAAGTATGAACAATAAGAATGCTTTGGAAGGCGGCCGTATTTCCGTTTTGGGCGCCCGCGTCCACAACTTAAAGAATATAGATGTAGAGATTCCCCGAAACAAGCTGACGGTGATCACCGGGATGAGCGGCAGCGGCAAGTCGTCGCTGGTTTTCGATACGATTTTTGCGGAAGGGCAACGGCGGTATGTGGAGACGTTCTCTGCCTACGCCCGCAACTTCCTCGGAAATATGGAACGGCCCGATGTGGATAAGATCACAGGACTGAGCCCGGTAATCTCGATCGAACAGAAAACGACGAATAAGAATCCCCGTTCGACGGTCGGCACGACGACCGAGGTGTACGACTTCTTCCGTCTGCTCTATGCACGCGCAGGCGAGGCCTATTCGTATCTGAGCGGCGAGAAGATGGTGAAATATACGGAGGAGAAGATTCTCGACCTGATACTGGAACATTACAGCGGGAAGAAAACATACCTGCTGGCTCCGCTGGTTCGCAACCGTAAGGGGCATTATAAGGAGCTGTTCGAGCAGGTTTGTAAGAAAGGGTATTTAAATGTACGCGTGGACGGCGAACTGAAAGAAATTTTCCATGGCATGAAGCTCGACCGCTATAAGATGCACAGCATCGAGGTGGTGATCGACAAGATGGTGGTCTCCGCTTCCGACGAGCGCCGCTTGAAAGAAAGCCTGCGCATTGCGATGAAGCAGGGCGATGGCCTGGTGATGATCCTCGATGCCGATACCAACGAGGTGCGCCATTACAGCCGCCAGCTGATGGACCCTGCCACCGGACTGTCGTATAGTGAGCCGGCTCCGCACAACTTCTCTTTCAACTCCCCCCAGGGGGCTTGTCCGAAGTGTAAAGGGCTGGGGCAGGTGAACCTGCTGGATATGGACAAGATCGTGCCCGATCCTTCCCTGAGCATCTACAATGGCGGTATCGTGGCATTGGGTAAATACAAGAACTCGCTTATCTTTTGGCAGATCGAGGCGTTGTGCGAGAAACACGTCGTAACGATCAAGACGCCGATCAAAGAGCTTCCGGAAGAAGCGATCGACGAGATTATGAACGGCACCGACGAGCGTCTGCAGATCAAGAACGAGTCGCTGGGAACTTCCAACTATTTCCTGTCATACGAGGGTGTTGCCAAATATATCCTGATGCAACAGGAAAGCGAAGCATCGGCTTCCGCACAGAAGTGGGCAGGGCAGTTCATTAAAATGACAACCTGCCCCGAATGCAACGGTCAACGCTTGAATAAGGAAGCCTTGCATTACCGGATTGCCGGAAAGAATATTGCCGAACTGGCGGCAATGGATATCGCCGAGCTTTACGAATGGCTGGACGGTGTTGAGGAAAAACTCGACCAGAAGCAAATACAGATAGCTACCGAGATATTGAAGGAAATACGTTCGCGCCTGAAATTCCTGCTCGATGTAGGGCTGGATTACCTGTCGCTCAACCGCGCATCGGCTAGCTTGTCGGGCGGTGAGAGCCAGCGTATCCGCCTGGCAACCCAGATAGGCAGCCAGTTGGTGAATGTACTTTATATCCTGGATGAGCCCAGTATCGGGCTGCATCAGCGGGATAACGTCCGTCTGATCAATTCGTTGAAGGAATTGCGCGACACCGGCAACTCGGTGGTTGTGGTGGAGCACGACAAGGATATGATGCTCAATGCCGACTATGTGGTCGACATGGGGCCGAAAGCCGGACGTCTGGGGGGCGAGGTTGTCTACGAAGGAACTCCCCAGGATATGTTGAAGGTCGATACGCTAACCTCTGCTTATCTGAATGGTAAAACGGAAATAGCCGTCCCAGCCGAACGACGCAAAGGGAACGGCAAGTTTATTACGATAAAGGGGGCTTCGGGGAATAATCTGAAGGATGTGAACGTTGCTTTCCCGTTGGACACGTTGATTTGTGTGACAGGCGTGTCGGGCAGTGGCAAGTCTACCTTGATCAACCGTACGCTGCAACCGATCCTAAGCCAGCATTTCTATCGTTCGCTGGAAGATCCGTTGCCTTATAAGTCGATCGATGGTATTGATAATGTGGATAAGATTGTGAATGTCGACCAGTCTCCTATCGGGCGTTCGCCGCGTAGTAATCCGGCCACTTATACGGGGGTGTTTTCCGATATCCGCAACCTGTTTGTCGACCTGCCTGAGTCGAAGGTCAGGGGCTACAAGCCGGGGCGTTTCTCGTTTAATGTAGCGGGCGGACGGTGCGAGACCTGCAAGGGCAACGGTTATAAGACGATCGAGATGAATTTTCTGCCCGATGTGTTGGTGTCTTGCGAGGATTGCCATGGGAAGCGTTATAACCGGGAAACTCTGGAAGTGCGTTTTCGCGGTAAATCCATTGCCGATGTGCTGGATATGACGATCAATATGGCGGTAGAGTTCTTTGAAAATATCCCGACGATACTCTCCAAGATCAAAGTTCTGCAAGATGTAGGTCTGGGCTATATCAAGCTTGGCCAGCCATCCACCACCTTATCGGGCGGCGAGAGCCAGCGTGTGAAGCTGGCAACCGAACTGGCGAAGAAGGATACCGGTAATACGTTATACGTCCTGGACGAGCCGACAACGGGTCTGCATTTCGAAGATATCCGCGTCCTGCTGGGCGTCCTGAACAAGCTGGTCGACAAAGGCAACACGATCATCGTGATCGAGCATAACCTCGACGTTATCAAATGCGCCGACTACCTAATCGACATGGGCCCCGAAGGCGGTCGCAAAGGCGGCCAGCTCCTTTTCACCGGCACCCCCGAAGAAATGATCAAAAAGAAATCCAAGAGCTATACGGCTCCGTTTTTGAAAGAAGAATTAAAGAAATAAGAAGATATGAAGAATCCGATCCAAATGATCAAACAATGCGTAGAGAAGGAGGAACCTTATTTCCTGCTGCGCGGACAAGATATATGTGCTTTGGCTGCTATCGAAACATATTATGCCGAAGTGAAGAAGAACGTAAAAGATCCTTATTTTATTGAGGAGATTGAAGAAATAATGAAAGACTTCCGGGCTTTCCGCGAAGAACAGCAAACCCATATACCGGATTAACCGATGGCGGACGACAGTTACAGAACCATTCAGCAAACAGCCGAGGGCTATTACACGGAGAAGCGCAGCCGCTTTATCTCGTATGCTGTTCCCATGCGTACGGTTGAAGAAGTGAAAGAGCAACTGGATAAATACCGTAAGCAATATTACGACGCCCGCCACGTCTGTTGGGCTTATATGCTGGGGGCCGATCGTCTGACCTTCCGGGCAAACGACGACGGCGAGCCTTCTTCTACCGCCGGTAAACCGATCCTGGGACAGATAAACTCCAACTGCCTGACCGATATACTGATTGTCGTTATCCGTTATTTCGGTGGTATCGAACTGGGAACAAGCGGGTTGAGCGTCGCTTACCGCACAGCTGCAGCCGAAGCGATTGCCGCCGCCACTATCGAAGAACGGACGGTGGATGAAGACATTACCGTTGCCTTCGAATACCCTTACCTGAACGGAATTATGCGGATCGTGAAAGAAGATAACCCGCAAATCATTTCGCAGAAGTTCGAAATGGATTGCGAAATGACCTTGCGTATCCGAAAAGGAGAGGCAGAGAAATTAAAGAATCGATTACTGAAAGTCGAGACGGCTTATTTAAAGTAAAATATTAATAATCTGAAACATGCGTTAGCGCTATTTTCGATATGGGGGGATTTTCTTATCTTTGTTCTCTCAAAATCAAAACGCAAATAGTTGGTAATATAATGAAGAAGATTCTGTTATTCTCTTTTTTCTTAGTGATTGGTTTGGTTATCTCGCAGTTTCTCCCTACGCTGGTGGGCGAGAGTTATTCGATGGTGAAAACGATCTCCAATGCACTGCTGTACATTTGCCTGGCCTTTATTATGATCAACGTAGGCCGGGAGTTTGAAGTCGATAAAACCCGTTGGAAATCTTATACGGAAGATTATTTTATCGCAATGGCTACGGCTGTCTTTCCCTGGATATTCGTGGCGCTTTATTATATGTTCGTCTTGCTGCCGGACATCTATTGGTCGAGCGGGGAAGCCTGGAAGGAAAACTTGTTGCTGAGCCGTTTTGCTGCGCCTACTTCTGCGGGTATTCTGTTTACGATGCTGGCTGCCGCCGGGCTGAAAGCATCCTGGGTATATAAAAAGGTACAGGTGCTGGCGATATTCGACGACCTGGATACGATTCTGCTGATGATCCCTCTGCAGATCATGATGGTGGGCATGCGCTGGCAACTGGGGGGGTTATTATCCTGATCGTGATGATATTGCTTATCGTCGGCTGGAAGAAAATGGGTAGCTATAATATGCGTCAGGACTGGAAAGCGATTCTGCTTTATGCCATCGTTACGCTTGCCTTTACGCAGGGCATTTATCTGGTATCCAAACATTTCTACGGAGAAGAAGCCAGTATCCATATCGAAGTGCTGCTGCCGGCTTTCATTCTGGGGATGATTATGAAACACAAACATATCGATACGAAAACGGAGCACAATGTGGCTACTGTTGTTTCCTTCCTGTTTATGTTTCTGGTGGGAGTGAGCATGCCGGTCTTTTTCGGTATCGACTTTGCGAAACAGTCGGCGGAGGCAGCTACTATCACCGGTTCGCAACCGATGATGTCGTGGCCGGTGATTATTATGCATGTGGTCATTGTCTCTTTCCTCTCCAATATTGGGAAACTTTTCCCTCTGTTCTTTTATCGCGACCGTCGCAAACGTGAGCGGTTGGCCTTGTCGATCGGTATGTTTACGCGTGGTGAGGTAGGGGCTGGTATTATCTTTATCGCCCTTGGTTACAATTTAGGTGGACCTGCTTTGATGATTTCTGTCCTTACGATTGTGTTTAATTTAATTTTAACTGGTATATTTGTGGTCTGGGTAGAGAAATTGACCCGCAGTGCTTATCAGCTTGAAATAGCCGAGATGCAGAAAGAATAACAGTTTAAACAATTACGGAGACAGGGGCAGCAAGCTGTCTCCGCAAATATTAAAACACAATGGATCGTACTATTAATGTTATCTTGAAACCATTACGCCGTTTCGCCATACAGAAATCGAGCGCCAGTCTTTTATTGTTTATGGCCACCATCCTGGCGATGATATTGGCCAATTCACCGTTGGCATATGTCTATCACCATATATTATCCTATCCGATCGATCTCCAGATAGGACGTTTCAACCTGTTTTCCCATCATGGCGAGCCGATGCCTATGTTGGCCTTTGTGAACGATGCCCTGATGGCGGTTTTCTTTTTTGTGATCGGGCTGGAAATTAAACAGGAGGTGCTGATCGGCGAACTGAGTTCCGTGCGTAAGGCGATCCTGCCGGTGATTGCTGCGTGTGGCGGTATGATCGTGCCGGTTTTATTTTATGTGTTGGTTTGTAATACGGCACCCGAAGTGCGTGGCGCTGCGATTCCGATGTCTACCGATATTGCTTTTGCATTGGCTGTATTGGGATTGTTAGGTAAGCGGGTACCCTTGAGCATGCGTATTTTCCTGACTGCATTGGCTGTTGTCGACGATATAGGCGGTATCATTATTATCGCTTTGTTTTATAGCGGTGATATCGTATTCGAGCCATTGTTGATCTCTTTGGCTTTGCTGGCATTGCTTTATTTGGGAGGGAAGATGCGGGTGAACAATAATCTGTTCTATTATGTCGTCGGCTTCTTTGTCTGGGTGCCGTTTCTCGAGTCGGGCATTCATCCGACTATTGCCGGCGTATTGGTCGCCTTTACGGTTCCCGCCCGTCCGAAGATCAACCTGGACGAATTTACCTGCGATATGACCGGTTATCTGAGCATGCTCGACTATACGGAGGTGCGCCAGTCTAAAAAGGCAGCTGTGCTGACTCCTACACAGATACAAGTATTAAATAATATCCATTACCTGGCGGATCATACGATCAGTCCGTTGCAGAGTATTGCCGATAAGCTGCATCCGATGGTCAACTATCTGATCCTGCCGTTGTTTGCCTTTGTGAATGCCGGAGTGACCTTTGGCGATATCCAGCCGGCATCGCTGGTAAACATCCCGCTTGCCGTCTTCCTGGGACTGTTTTTGGGAAAGTCGTTGGGTATATTCTCTTTCACTTACTTCTTTGTCCGTACGCGGTTGGCAAGTATGCCGGCAGGGATGACGCGCCGGAATTTGTTCGGGGTTTCTATGCTAGGCGGTATCGGTTTTACGGTAGCCTTATTTATAGCCAACCTCTCATTTGCCGGGATGAATACTGTCGGAATCGATTTTCTAAACCAGGCTAAATTGGGTGTATTCACCGGCTCGTTCGTCTCCGGGCTTTGCGGCTATCTGATTTTAAAGAAGGTGCTCCCGAAAGAGACCGGTGCTTAAATATGAATCCCATATTCATGCTTCACCTCGTCCATTACGAAAGTACTTTCCAGGGAACCGAGGCTGTCGATGGTACCCAAAACGTTGAGGATAAATTCCTGATAGTATTTCATGTTGGGGGCATGTATCTTTAAGAGGTAATCGTAGCTTCCCGATATGTTATAACATTCAGTAACCTGAGGAATATCCTGTATGATCCGTGTAAACTCGGTGGCGATGTCGCGGTTGAGTCTAGTCAGTTTTACCCGGCAAAATACGACAAAACCCAGGTTGAGCATTTCGGCATCCAATACGGCGATATACTTTTTGATATATCCGCCACTTTCCAGCCGTTTGAGGCGTTCGAATACGGGCGTCGACGACAGGTTGACCTGGGCTGCCAGTTCTTTTGTTGTCAGTCGGGCATTATCTTGCAGGATGCGGAGTATCTGCAAATCTTTCTTGTCCAGTTTATCCAAAGTGTCCATAGAATAAAATTCTTTAGAAAGCTGTTTTTAGGTAGCTGTTCAGTTATGATGTTCTATATGTTGTGGCAAAAATAGTATTATTTTCTGTGTTTATTCGGTTTCTTGTTTGATATTTCTTTGTCCTGTAACTTTGTCGGAAAATAATAAAGGTATTTATCTAACTAAAAGGAGAAAGATCATGGCAAAGAGAAAGTATCATTTTGAGACATTACAACTTCATGTAGGACAGGAACAGGCCGACCCGGCAACAGATGCCCGCGCAGTACCCATTTATCAGACTGCATCTTATGTGTTCCACAACTCGGCACATGCCGCCGCCCGCTTCGGTTTGCAGGATCCAGGAAACATCTACGGGCGTCTGACCAATTCGACACAAGGGGTTTTTGAAGAACGCGTAGCTGCATTGGAAGGGGGCGTAGCCGGACTGGCTGTTGCTTCGGGGGCAGCGGCTGTTACCTATGCAATTCAGAATATCACTCGTGCCGGCGATCATATTGTGGCTGCTAAAACGATTTACGGAGGTACTTATAATTTGTTGGCACATACATTGCCTACCTACGGCATTACGGCTACTTTTGTCGACCCGGTTGATTTGTCTGATTTCGAGAAAGCGATCCAACCCAATACGAAAGCGTTGTATATCGAAACATTGGGAAACCCTCATTCTAATATTATCGATATAGAAACAGTGGCAGACATTGCTCACCGTCATCAGATACCTCTGATTGTGGATAATACTTTTGGTACTCCTTATCTGATCCGTCCGATCGAACATGGTGCCGATATTGTGGTGCATTCAGCCACTAAATTTATTGGCGGTCATGGTACATCGCTGGGAGGCGTCATCGTCGATTCCGGTAAATTCGATTGGGTCGCTTCCGGCAAGTTCCCGCAGCTGACCGAACCCGATCCCTCTTACCATGGCGTACGTTTTGTCGATGCTGCCGGTGCCGCAGCTTATGCGATTCGTATCCGTACCATCCTGCTTCGTGATACGGGAGCTGCTATCAGTCCTTTCAATGCCTTTATCCTGCTGCAAGGGTTGGAGACGCTTTCCCTGCGTGTGGAACGGCATGTGGAAAATGCGCTGAAAGTGGTGAACTTCCTTCAAAATCATCCCAAGGTAAAGAAAGTAAACCATCCGTCGCTGCCGGAACATCCCGACCACGCTCTATACGAACGGTATTTCCCGAAAGGTGCCGGTTCTATCTTCACTTTTGAGATTAAGGGCGGACAGGAAGAGGCACATCGTTTTATCGACAGCCTGGACATTTTCTCCTTGTTGGTTAATGTGGCCGATGTAAAATCGCTCGTTATCCATCCCGCCAGTACAACCCATTCACAACTGAATGCAGAAGAGTTGGCAGAACAGGAAATCTATCCGGGTACGGTACGCCTGTCGATCGGTACGGAACATATCGAAGATTTGTTGGCTGATCTGGAACAGGCGCTCGATAAGGTCTGATTAGCTTATTCACCCCGGTGAAAAAGAAACTACCCGGGATTGCCTGCCAGCAGATAGGAAAAAAGGATGTACCTGTGTTAACGATACATCCTTTTCTTATTTAAATTGGAGAAAAAACATAGATTGTTGAATCAATCTTTTTTATTTATCGCTTCCAGGAGGAATTTACCCGGTTTAAACTTAACAGTGGTCCGTTCGGGTATCTGAACAGGTTCACCTGTTTTGGGATTGCGTGCCAGGCGGGTACTTTGAGCTCTGGGGATAAATGTACCAAAACCGATGAGGGCAATTTCTTCTTTTTCTGACATCTTTTCGGTTACGATTTCCATGTAAGCATCCAATACCTTTTTAGCTTTCTGTTTTTTTAATCCTGCTCTTAAGGCTAGTTCTTCAATAAGTTCAGCTTTGTTCATGAGTTACTTTGCTTTTAATATTAATACAATTGTTGTAAAATTCTTTGTAATTTCGGAGACAAAGATACTGAGCATATATTCAAAATAAAACTATATGCAGGTTTTTATTGTATGTCAATGT
>JAJPZM010000457.1 GCA_021204335.1 Parabacteroides sp.
GCAATCTGCTGAATATTGAAAACTTTTTTATATGGATAAGCAGCCGGTTTATATTATTATTAAGTGCAAAATGTTAGTTAATGCGGCTGCTTATTCATGTACTTTTACGGGCTTGTTACCAACCTTTGGTTGTTTGCTTCAACAACGGATTGGCGTCAAGCTGGCGTTTAGGAATCGGGAAGATAGTGTATTCCTTGTCTGAAGGGTCTACATCTTTGTTCCACCATGCATTGCCGAAGCGCCCCAGCGGATCAGGTCCGAACGACGACGGCGTTCACCGATAAATTCGCGTCCCCATTCATCAACAAATTCCTGGTCGGTCAGCAGGGACGGGTTCTGGGTGTAGTTGTATTTGCTCCACTCTTCTGCCGGGTAGTTTCTGACGCGTACGAAGTCGAGCAGTTCGGCTGCCTTTGTCTTGTTTCCGCTTCTGTAATGGATCTCAGCCAGCATATAATAGATTTCCGCCAAGCGGATTTCCGGTGCGGACTGGCACATGTAGAGCCCGTCGCCTTCTTGCAAATAAGGGAATTTGTTAAAGCGGACGCCTGAGTTTTCTTCACCGGTCGTAACGCGTGAGCCTTTTTCTTTGGCCGTTGCCAAGCCTTCAGAGAAACGACCTACCTGGTCTACATA
Source organism: Parabacteroides sp. (assembly GCA_021204335.1). Taxonomy (GTDB): domain Bacteria; phylum Bacteroidota; class Bacteroidia; order Bacteroidales; family Tannerellaceae; genus Parabacteroides. The sequence goes on from JAJPZM010000457.1 coordinate 637, forward strand.
GATCAGCGGTTCGCCTTTATATTCTTCCGTACCTTTTACTGTCTCGTCCGTATATCCGTATCCTTTTGAGTAGTCGAACTTATATTGCGTACCAATCATAAAGAAACCTTCGTAATCGCCGTTTGTACTGGTGATACGGAATGGTTGTTTGCGATAATCGCAGTCGACATACTTTTCATACGGAGTACCCAGTTTGCTTGCGAAATTGTAAACATTGCCATCGAAATCCTTTGAAGGGGTCAGATGAATACCGTTATTGCCCCCGTCGGGGTTACCCAATGCCTGGCCTGAGGTATAATGCAGGAAAGAATCGTGGAAACCACCAAACTGGTAAACATTGCGTTTGTGAGGAAATTCAAATAAAAGCTCGGCCGAGCGGTATCCTTTGATGCCTGCGCGGAACGGATCGCGGTAGTCGTTCTGGTTGATGCTGTATTGTCCGTATTTACCGGCAATAATATCTTCACAGAATGTTTTGCAATCGGCGGAACGGTCAACGTTGAGCCATACCTGCGAATTGAAATAGATGCGTGCCAGCAATGCCGCAGCAGGGGCCTGTGTGAAACGTCCGACGATATTTTCCTTTTTCAACTGGGGCAGTACCTCTTTCAGTTCGCTTTCAATGTAGTTGAATACTTCTTCCGGTGTGGATTGTGGAAGTGGTTCATCGGGTGCGTCTTTCTCCGTAAAAATAGGAACGTTGCGATAGAAGTCGATCAGGAAGATATAGAACCAGGCGCGCAGTGTACGCAACTCGCCTACATAATTGTTCTTTTCTTCATCGGTAATCCCCATTGCCTGAAAGTCCAGAATATTGAAATCACGAAGAAGCGAATTGATCTGCTGGATACCTTGATACGGACCTACCCAGCCGCCGTTGATCTGGTTCATATCGTAATTCCATTTATGTTCGTGCAGGCGTACCCATTGTCCGTCGTCGTAGCCATGGCGTCCTTTTTTGTGTCCATACAAAATGGTCGCCGGTAAGTTCCTGCAATTGCCAGCGATCGCCGTCCCAACCACACCATTGTGCATGTTCGTACGGGCGAAGTACTGTTGCTTCAACGGAAGCCTTGTCGGTGAAATAGTTGTCGCTTGTCAATATGTGGAATGGCTCTTCCGTCAGATCCGTACAGGAAGTAAAAGCCATAGCTGTCGCCATCAGGCTGACTGCACAAAGTGATTTTATATTTTTCATGCTGTATATACTTTTAATTTAGTAACTGATTTGAACTCCGAATGATACGTTTCTGGCAGTCGGATAGAGATCCATGCTGCCTCTACCGGCCCACAGGCCTGTCACGTCGACACTTGACGGATCCATTCCACCCGAATATTTCGTAATGGTGAATACATTCTTCATGGTGGCATAAATACGCAGGTTGGAGATCCATTTCGTATTCAATTTAGGTGTCCATCCCAACGTAATATTATCCAGTTTCAGGTGATTGCCGTTTTCAAGGAAATAATCACACATGATCTTTTCTCCTTTGATATGAGCATTCTCCTTATAGGCAGATGTCAGTTTGTTGATACCCGTTACTCCCTGCAGACCGTAATACATCTGGTATTGGTTCAGTATCTGGTAATCGAAACGTCCCCGGAAATAGAGAGACAGGTCGAAGCCTTTGTAAGTAAACGTATTACCCCAGGCCATTTCCCATTTGGGTGTGCCGTTGCCGATATAGGTCCTGTCTGCTTCGCCGGCTTCGCGGCCGCGTATGGTTTCGGCACCTTTTTCACCGCCTTTGTAAACCATGATGTTTCCGTCTTCGTCAACACCGGCATAACGGTATCCGTAGAATGAACCGATTTCGATGCCGTCCTGCAAACGCTGGCATGGACCGGGGTTTCCGGGTGAAGGCAGACCGTCGCCTTCCATATAACCTAATTCATATTTCTCGTTGGAGAAAGATTTGAGTTTCGATTTTGTATAGGAAAGCGTGGCATTGGTTGAGTAGGTAAATTTGTCTGTTTGTACGGCATCCCAGTTTACTTGCAATTCGAAACCTTTCGAGCTGGTAGTCCCTACGTTTGTCATGATTTTTTCATGCAGGTAAGGCGGTACCGGTACTTGATATTCTCCGATTACGTCTTTGCCTTCGCGAATGAACAGGTCCAGGCTACCTGACAGGCGGGAGTTGAATAAGGTATAATCGATACCCAGGTTATAGGATATCTGTTTTTCCCATGACAGGTCTTTGTTCGGGTTATTTCCCGGTCCGTACACCTGTACCCATTTGCCTTCACTGTTCGGCATCCATCCGTAACCTGAGTATTTGGCCAGGGAGATATATTTATCAAAACCCGAACGTCCGGTCTGTCCGTAAGAGAAGCGGAGTTTCAAATCGTCAACCGTTTTTGAATCTTCAAAGAACGATAAGCGGGAGATACGCCACGCAGCGGAAGCGGCAGGAAAAGCCCCCCCCCATTTATGGTCCGTACCGAATTTGGTGTTGCCTTCGTAACGGATTGATCCGGTAAACAGGAAGGTGTTATCAAAATCGTAGTTTACACGTGCCAGGAAAGCGATTGTCTTTTCTTTATTCTTATCCGAACCCATTCCGAGTCGTCCGTCAGCTTTGTTGTAATCGCCCGCATCCAGGTTGTTATACAGGAATGCATCTGTGGGGAAGTTCATGTTTTCAGCATGGAATTGTTCCCAATTGAATTCCTGATAAGAATAGCCACCCATTACTTTTAGATGATGCCGGTCGATGTCGAGCGAATAGTTGCCTAACCATTCCAATGTATAATCTACCCATTTCTGGTTTTCCAGACGGGCACGTCCGTTACGGTTGTTATTGATCGACTCACGATGATCCTTGAAATAATATTCGCGTTTCTTCATATCATGTCCCTGGCGACCCAGTTTTAACTCTGTATTCAGGTTTTTCAGAATATTGAGTCTGATGTTGAAGTCGCTAGTCAGGTATTCTTGTGTAGCACCGTTTTCACGCCTTGTCAGGTTGAAGATCGGATTGTAGCTGTCGAAGTTGTTGCGGAATGCATCCATTTCATCTATCGAATAGGTAGGATTCAGTTCGACTGCCTGTTTGAAGCTGCCGTAATCGGTGTAGTCTTCATCGGCATAGCGATAGGATATGTTTCCTGTAACTTCCAGTAAGCCTTCCAGCGTGATTTGTTTGAAGTTGGCACGTAAACCGTATTCTTTGCGGTCGGTTGCAATATCCAAACCTTTTTTTGGAACGGTAGTTCGCTGAAATACGGAAAATACTGGATTCGCTACCACCGGAAAGAGAAAGGTTGTGGTTCTGCCCGAAATTATTTTTATCGAGCAGTTCGTCATACCAGTTGGTACGGAAGCCATAATCTTTTCCTATATTGTTGGCAACGAACTCGTCCGGGCTCAGTATCTCGGGATGTGCCGCTACGAAGTCGTGCTCGGCGTAGCCATCATACGTGATAGAGACTTTACCGGCTTTACCTTGTTTGGTTTGAACCAGGATAACACCGTTGGCACCACGGGATCCGTAAATAGCTGCGGCTGAACCGTCTTTCAGTACGGTGATAGATTCGATGTCCTGTTGTGCCAGATTACGTAAGTCGCCACCCGGCATACCGTCGATAACGATAAGCGGTCCGTTACCAGCTTTCAGTGAAGAAGCTCCGCGAACCTGTATGCTGGGACTGGCATTCGGGTCGGCTGCTGCAGTATTGGATACCGATACTCCGGCTACTTTACCATCGATCATCTGCAACGGGCTGTTGGAAGCTCCTTACAGGGAATCTTTACTTTTTACACTTGTAACGGCTGTTGTCAGGTCTTTTTTCACTGTATTACCATAACCGACAACTACAACTTCCTGTAAATTTTCGCTATCTTCTACCAGTGTGATGTTTAATTTTGACTGGTTTTTTACAGCAATTTCCTGAGTTTTATAACCGATGTAAGAGATTTGTAAAATAGTGTTTTCAGGAACATTCTCGATAGTGAACTTTCCTTCCATATTTGTGATATTTCCATTGGTTGTTCCCTTGACTACTACATTGGCTCCGATAATGGGTATTCCATTGGTATCAATGACCGTACCGGTAATTGTCTTGTTTTGTTGTGCAATGTTTGTTACCGGTAATCCCTTTGAACTGTTGAAGTTTACGTCTGCCGCGTGTGTCGGGGATGCTGAGAGTAACAGGCAGAATGTGGATACATAAACTGTATCTCTGAAAGAAATCGATTTAATTGCTTTCTTCATAATTTAATTAATACTAGTTAGATTTAATAAAATGAATGGATTAAAAATTACGTATTTAATACGTATTCAGGTAAACGATTCTTTTTTTTACATCATAGGCCTCATTAATTAGAAATTAGACTTACATTAACTTTTGTCTTTCCGTTGAAAATGCACCATAATTCTATGTGAACTATGGTAATTATCGCATGGGTTAGTTGTAATAAGAGCATTTGTCCGGAGTGAAGAATATCTTTTATCGTATGCTTTTTTCTTAAAAAGTATGATATGCCGAGTCTGCGTGTAAAAAAGTATTTGATACCCTGTGTGGATATTAAAATAAAAAAAATAATATTTTGATATTTTGTATTCCTTTTTTGTTATTTTTTGCACTGTGTTTTTCTCAGTTTGATTTATTCCGCATAGTTCACATAGAACTATGGTGATTCTTACCCACTGATCTTCGTTGTACAAAAATGTATTCTCTATAATCGTAAGCAAAAACGATAAGTTCGTCTTTTTTTGAAGCTAATCCTTATCTTTACGCACCATACATTTTATAGACCAAATTGGATACTGATATGAAAAAGAGATGTATGTTAGTGCTTTTCGCATTACTTTGCGTAGGCAGCATTTTTGCTCAGACGAAAGTAATAGCCCATCGGGGGTATTGGGATTGTGAAGGTTCTGCCCAGAACTCTATTACCTCTTTGAATAAAGCACACGAAGCAGGCGTGTATGGTTCGGAGTTTGATGTGTCGATTACGGCAGACGGCATTCCGGTAGTCAACCACGACGATAGTATCCAGGGCTTCTGTATCGAGACTTCTCTTTACGAGCAGATCAAAGACCTGAAACTGAAGAACGGAGAAACATTACCGACTTTGGAAGAATATCTGATACAAGGAAAGAAGAATTAGGGAACACAATTGATCCTCGAGATCAAGCCTTATAAAAGAGTCGTGAACGAGGACAGGGCTGTTGCTACGATCCTTTATCTGGTTCAAAAATATCAGATGGAAGGCCAGGTGGAATATATATCTTTCAGTATGAATATTTGCAAAGAGCTGATTCGCCGTATGCCGAGTGCCAAAGTCTCTTATCTGCGCGGCGAAGTGTCGCCTGCCGATCTGAAGATATTAGGTTTTACCGGATTGGATTATCATTATAAAGTATTTGACTGGCATCCCGAGTGGATTCAGGAAGCAAAAGATGCCGGATTGACTGTCAATGTTTGGACTGTCGATGATCCGGCTGTTATGAAATCAATGGTAGGGAAAGGCGTCGATTTCATCACAACAGATAAGCCTCTGGAACTGCAAGATTTGCTATCTTCGTGCCAAATTTCAAACAAAAACTTAGAATAATGAAAAGAACACTGTTGAGTCTTGCTACCGCAGCCTTATTGCTGTCATGTGTCTCTTGTGGAAACAAGTCGTGTGGAACAGCAAACGAAGAACTTGCCTTGATCCCAATTCCGCAGGAGTTGAGTGTTGGTTCAGACTGTTTTACCCTCACAAGTAATGCTGCCATTACATTCGATCAATCTAACGAAGAACTGAAAGGGATAGCCCGTTACCTGAACGAAAAGATCGCTCCGGCAACGGGTTTCGTACTTCCTGTGGAAAAGCATGGGAAGATTGAATTCAAACTGGTCGATGATGCATCTCTGGGAGATGAAGGGTATCACTTGAAAGTGAAACGTTCCGATATCCTTCTTTCCGCCAACAAACCTGCCGGTATATTCTATTGCGTACAAACATTGTTGCAGATGCTTCCGGCAGAGATCAAAAGTGCAACGGAGCAATCGAAAGATTATAAATGGACGATTCCTTGTGTCGAGATCACCGACAAGCCCCAATTCCCCTGGCGCGGTTTGATGCTTGACGTGAGCCGTCACTGGTTTACGAAGGAAGAAGTAATGAAATATATCGATGAACTTGCCGAGTATAAAATGAATGTTTTCCACTGGCGCCTTACCGACGATCAGGGCTGGCGACTGGAAATAAAGTCGTTGCCGCGCCTGACGGAAGTCGGTGCCTGGCGTGCTCCGCGTGTAGGTCAATGGTAGCAGCGCGAACGCCAGCAACCGGGAGAGGAGTGTACCTACGGAGGCTTTTATACGCAGGACGATGTAAAAGAGGTATTGGCCTACGCTGCACAGCGTTATGTCCGCGTTATCCCGGAGATCGATGTGCCCGGTCATAGTATCGCTGCGCTGGTTGTATACCCGGAACTGGCTTGCATGAAGGCGCCGGATGCCGTAAACGTAGGAAATAAGTTTTATGGCGAGGATGAAAATACCCTTTGTATCGGCAAGGAATCTACCTTTGAATTCATGGATAAGGTGCTGACGGAAGTGGCTGCTCTTTTCCCCGACGGATATGTGCATATTGGTGGTGACGAATGTTTCAAAGGCTTCTGGCATAAGTGCCCCCGTTGCCAGGCACGCATGAAAGCGGAGAACCTGAAAAATGAAGAAGAACTGCAAAGTTATTTTATTCACCGTATGGGCGACCTGCTCAAATCGAAAGGAAAGAAACTGATCGGTTGGGATGAAATACTGGAAGGCGGGCTTGCTCCCGATGCCAATGTGATGAGCTGGCGCGGCATGGAAGGCGGCATCAAATCGGCAAAAGCCGGTCACCATGTAATTATGACTCCGACGGAACACTGTTACCTCGACCTGTGGCAAGGCGAACCCTCTGTGGAACCGGATACTTATTCCATGTGTCGTCTGACAGACTCTTACAGTTTTAATCCTGTACCCGACGGCGTTCCTGCCGAGATGGTACTGGGCGGGCAGGGTAACGTCTGGGCTGAATCGATACCTACTTTCCGTCATGCCGAATATATAACCTGGCCGCGCGGATGGGCTTTGGCGGAAGTGTTGTGGAGCGGACCTGCCAAAACGGACTGGGAGAAATTCTGGCCGCGTGTGGAAAAGCATTTCGTATGTGCCGACCGGGCGGACATCAATTATGCCCGCAGTATGTATAATGCCATTGTCACTCCTTATCTGATGGATGGCGTGATGAAGGTTGAGCTGGGAAGCGAGATTGCCGGAACGGATATCTATTATACGTTCGATAATACCGATCCCGATAGCCATACTCCGAAGTATAGTGAACCGTTGAGCATTCCGAAGAATGCAACCTGGCTACATGTTGTTACTTATCGCGGCGGCAAACCGGTCGGAAAAGTGATCACTCTGGCGACTAAAGAACTGGCTAAACGCGCAGAGTCGGACAAACGTTCCGGACATGGTAATTTGACGGTTGAACTGCAAGCACCAAACGAATGATTGTAACATTTATGTAATATTTCAGTTATACCTTTGTAACAGTGCTGAAATATATGTGAAACAGAAATGCTGTTTCTTTGTTGCCTGAAACAGTATTGTAACAACTATTTACAGCAACAAACAAAGTAAAGTATGAAGATTATTAAGTTTATGGTATTCTCCCTGTTCGTGTTGCTCCCCTTTTTCGCGGGAGCGCAGGACACGGAACAGTTGGAATCCCGTATCGATTCGCTTACAGAAGAAATAGCCACATTGGATAAAATAGTGCAGAAACTAAGCAAGTTCAAGGTTTCTGCCTATATCCAGGCACAGTATCAATACGGGCAGGAGAATGCAACCCTTAAAGTTGGCGACAAGAACGAAAATATAGATAAGGGATTCAACCGTATCGGTATTCGTCGGGGGCGTGTAAAGTTTGAATACAATGATGGTATCGGTACCGGTGCCGTCCAGATCGAGGCCAACGACAAAGGCATCAGCTTCCGCGACCTTTACATCGGCATAAAAGATCCCTGGACAAAGCGCAGCCAGTTGATGGCAGGTGTATTCAACCGTCCTTTTGGTAATGAAATCGGTTTCTCGTCAAGTGGTCTGGAATCGTCCGAACGTGCTATTATCATCCAGAACTTCTTTCCCGACGAACGCGACTTGGGCGCTATGCTGACCCTGCGCACGACAAAAGAAAGCCCCTTCAACTTCATGCGTCTCGATACCGGACTCTTTGCCGGTAACAGCATCAACCGGGAAACTGATAACCGCAAGGATTTCATCGGACGTCTCGGTGCTGAAAAAGATATTAATAACTGGGGCAAATGGGGATTGGGAGTTTCCTATTATAATGGAAGTGTGTATAACCCAACTACGGAAGCCTACGAAATGGACGGAAAACGCTTTATCAAAGTGGACAAAGGCGAAGCCGGTACTTATATGAAACGCGAATACATCGGTATGGATGCCCAGTTCAGCTTCTTTAATGCGCTGGGTAAAACTTCCTTACGCGCTGAAGGTTTGCTGGGTACGCAGCCGGGTATTGCTGGTAGCAGCAAGAGCCCCAACACCGGTACCCGCCCTGAAAACCTCCCTGAGAACGCACTTTACAAGCGTCCTTTTATAGGCTACTTCTTCTATCTGGTGCAGGATTTTGGCGTGTCGCCCTTTTCAGCGGTATTCAAGTACGACGTGTATGATCCGAATACGAAAGTAAAAGGCGATGAAATCGGTGTTGAAGGTTCCTATACCTCGAAAACCGACCTTGCCATGAGCACGTTTGGTCTGGGCGCCCTTTACCGTTTTAACAAGAATATCCGTGTTCAGGCTTACTATGAGTTCAACTTCAACGAAAAGAGTGTGCTTGTCAAAGGCTACAATGAAGATCGCAAGGATAATGTCTTCACCCTCCGTTTGCAGTATAAGTTTTAAGCATCTTCATTGAAATGTAACATCTGTTTCATGTGGTTGAAATACGTATGCAGTTTCTTTGCAGTAAGAAATTAATTCAAGATAAGCGTAATGAAAAAGATGATTTTAATGGCAGCTATAGCCGCCTGTTTGTTTACAACAAATGCATTCTCGCAGAAGATTAAAGGTAGCGACACCTGTCTGCCTCTCACTCAAACGGAAGCCGAAAACTTTATGAATAAGAACAAAGGGGCCTCAGTAACCGTCACCGGCGGTGGTTCGGGTGTCGGCATCTCTGCCCTGATGGAAGGAACGACCGACATCGCCATGTCTTCCCGTAAAATGAAATTCGACGAAAAGGTTCGTTTGCAGGAAGCTAAGAAGAATCCGAAAGAAGTGGTCATTGCCTACGATGCTTTGGCGGTAGTGGTGCACCCCTCTAATAAGGTAAACAATCTGACCCGCGAACAGCTGGAGGGCATCTTCACCGGTAAGATCAAAAACTGGAAGGAAGTGGGCGGCGAAGACCTAAAGATCGTTGCTTATTCGCGCGAAACTTCTTCTGGTACATACGAATTTTTCAAAGAAAGCGTATTGAAGAATAAAAACTATATGAACGGTATCCTCAGTATGCCGGCTACAGGCGCTATCATCCAGTCGGTTAGCCAGACGAAAGGTGCTGTCGGTTATGTCGGACTTGCTTATTTGAATAAAGATGTAAAGGCATTGCATGTCTCTTACGATGCCGGAAAAAGTTTTGTAGAACCCTCGCTTGCCAATGCGAAGAACAAGACCTATCCGATTGTACGTCCCCTGTTCTACTACTATGAGACAAAAGCAGAAGGACGGGTGAAACCTTTCATCGACTATGTGCTTTCTGCCGAAGGGCAAAGCATTGTTAAAAATGTAGGCTATATCCCTGTAAATTAAATAGACAAATCATTTACATAGCAAGAAAACCAATACTATTGCACAAAAAAGAGGCACTTGTGCAATAATATTGGTTCTTTTTGCATACAATTTGGTTTATTATGCTACCTTTGTCCCGTATTTATAATTTATATCAACTTTCATGAAGACATTAACAATCGGAGACCTCAAGCCCCGTTTACCCATTATCCAAGGTGGGATGGGGGTAGGGATTTCTCTATCCGGCTTAGCCTCGGCCGTTGCAAATGAAGGTGGGATTGGCGTTATCTCCGCAGCCGGTCTCGGGCTTTTATATAAGAAATTATCTCCCAATTACACTGAAGCAGGCAACCTGGGCCTTGCTGAAGAAATTCGCAAAGCACGCGAAAAAGCAAAAGGCATCATCGGCGTAAACGTCATGGTCGCACTGAGCGATTTTGCGGAATTGGTTAAGACCAGCATTGCCGAAAAGGTAGACATCATCTTCAGCGGTGCCGGACTTCCCCTCGACTTACCTTCGTTCCTGAAAAAAGACAGCGTAACGAAGTTGGTTCCCATCGTATCGAGCACCCGCGCAGTGCGCATCATCTGCGAAAAGTGGAAGAACAATTACGATTACCTTCCCGACGCAGTCGTGCTCGAAGGTCCGAAAGCCGGTGGTCACTTGGGTTACAAGGAAAACCAGCTGGATGACGAACATTTCTCGCTTGAAGAGTTACTTCCCCAGGTAGTACAGGAAGTTGCTGTTTATGAAGAGAAATACAACAAGAGAATCCCGGTAATTGCAGCAGGAGGCATTTATACGGGTGAAGATATCAAACGCGTGATGGACCTTGGAGCATCGGGCGTTCAATTAGGAACCCGTTTCGTTACGACCACCGAGTGTGATGCCAGCGAAGCTTTCAAAGAAACCTATATTAAGGCGGAGGAGAAAGATATCGAGATCATCAAAAGCCCGGTCGGAATGCCCGGACGTGCTATCCATTGCAGTTTCCTCGAAAAGGTAAAGGCAGGGATCAAGCAGCCGAAAGCGTGTCCGTTCAACTGCATCAAGACCTGCGATATTTCACGCAGTCCTTATTGCATTGTCACAGCGCTTTATAATGCTTTTAAAGGAAACTTTGAAAGCGGCTATGCTTTTGCGGGCGGCAATGCCTGGCGAACCAACCGCATTATGTCGGTCAAAGAGACGATCAACGAGTTGATTAACGAATGGAAATCGAAAGAATAGTATTTCTATTTATATGAATGTAAAACCCCGGTAAGTCTGTTACTTATCGGGGTTTTCTTATTTCAGGCGGTTACTCCGCTTATTGTTCTTTCAGCCAGTTACTCAATTCTTCCTGATTCTGTATGGCGGCTTTCACACCGGCATTGGCAGCTTTGCTGAAGTAGTCGAGTGCTTTCTGATACTCTTTTTTCTGAGCGTAGGCAACACCCAGGTTGTTCCAGGCTTCCGGCGTATTGATTGCTTCGAGGCGTTTGATCCCGGCATCGATGGCATCGCGTTCTATTTCGAGTGCAGCCGTATTCTGCTGGGCGACTGGGTCCGTTGAGTAGAGGCGGACGGCGATATCGAAGACTTCTTTGAATTCGGGACTGTCTTTCGGGTAGGTATTGGCTACCAGAAACATTTCATTTAAGCTCAGATACTGCGGTTTCGTTTGAATGACCAGCTTTGCCTCGTTCACGTCGAAAGGACGGGCGATATAGGCAAGGGTATAGTCGATACGGCGCAGAGAGGGGAAATAATCCTCGAGTAGCATACGATAAGTACGTCCGTTGTTGAGAGAGCGCAGTTGCGCTTTTCGGCGGTTGATATCGGTGATACAGAGTATGTCGAGTATTTGTTCGCGGTCGGAAAGCGACGACTCCTGAATGGCATGGCGCAGGCCTCCCCAGTCTTCACCTTCCTAGTTTACTTTCAGAAGCGAAGCGGGCAGGTCGTGTTGCTCCTTCATATAGGCGGCAAAGGCCCTGGCACGATTCTCGGAAAGACGCATGTTCGACTCGTAGGAACCTTCCGGCGAAGCGTAGCCGGTGACGGTAAACTCTGTGAATTTCAGGTTCGCATCCTTGTGTACCTCGTTTACGATCCGGTTGACGTTGGCAAGTTCGGAAGCATTGTTTCGGAAATCGCGTAACAGTACCGCCTTGCCTACTTCGAAGTTGAGGTAGGCGGAGTGTTTCTCGCTCCTTACCTTTACTTCTTCGACGGGCGGGACGACATAAATCAGTTCATATACCGGGTCGACAATAGGTGGCAGCACGCGTGCCGACAATTCAACCTGCCGGCTCAATGTGTCGCACGTGAGACAGCCGATGTTATTTTCCTCTATCGTCAGCGAAGCATTGCGCATCCAGTCTTCATAATATATTTGTAGACGCATCGGAATCGTCCGTTTTTCTTTCTTCTTATAACGGATGATTAAGGCGGGCTCGTGTTCGAACGGACTGTTGCCGAATGTCGTTTCCCGTTCAATGGCTTTCATGCGTGTCGGACCGGTAACGACGAAAGGGTTCGATCGGACACTATGTTTCTCGTCTTTCGATTGCAATATGGGCGTGATGACTACCATGTTTTGCGACTTCAGAGAGAGGTTACTGATATGGGCGGCAGTGGTTAGCGTGAGCTGTTTGTCTACTTTTTCGACTTGGAGTGTGTCGTAAGCGATACCTGTTTGCCCGGCGATTTGTGCGTGGAGTGACGTACCGGCAATGCCTGTACATACGATTAGTGTGTAGATTGACTTTTTCATCTTGTTTAGATCTATTTAGTGGATAATACTCTCATTTATATAACAATAGCATTTCTGCAATTGTTCATTCGGAAGCTTTTTCCCGGCAAAAGAAAGTACGTGTAACCTAAGGGGATACAAAGTCTGGTAAGGAAGGAGAATTTTTTAGTTATTGATATCTTTCAGCTCCACCAGCTTGTTGACGATGGCATAAACCGTCAAGGCGCTGGCACTGTGTACCTGCAGTTTACGGGCGATGTTGCGGCGGTGGGTAATGACGGTATGGGTAGAGAGAAACAGGTGGTCGGCAATCTCCCGATTGGTCATGCCTTTGACTACGCAGACGACGATTTCCTTTTCGCGTGCACTCAGCGTCTGCTGTTTGTTGTTTTCACCTTCTTCTTCCGCAGGGGTATGTAGTCGTTCTAACTTGAGTTTCAGTTCGTCTGCATTGTCGAAGATACTGATCTGGTCGTCGAAATGGCGGAGCAGCGAATGGTCGACTGCGGTATAGACTAAAGCGAGGCATTTCATCTCCGTGCAGCCGGTCATCTCCTTCAAATGCGGAGCGGTGAAGTTACCGGGGATAGACGGGTTGATGATGAGGATATCCGGGCGGTGTGTCCGAAGATCCTCTGTCAGCGATTCGATATTCGTTATTTCGATCACCTGGACACGTATGCCGGGCAGACGTTTTAACATCGTTTCCACCCCGTTGCAGATAATGGCGGAGGGCTCTGCAATAACGATTTTCAGTGTGGTGGTGCTCATACAGGCCTCATTTAATTGTTTTTTTCTAATGCTAAAATAGCGGGCATAAAGAGGTAATCTTCCACGTGGTTATGGGAGGCCAGATCCTGCTCGGTCGCGAAAATGTCGAACAGCACGCTGTTCAGCAGGTTGCTGCCGGCCCCCGGGTAATATTTGATCAGGATATTCTTGAGTTCGATAATCTTCATCTCGATCTGGTCGTGCCGCTTGCGGAAGATGCTGATGTTGTATTTCGGGTCTTTCTTCCCTTCCAGCAAACCGCGGACGTAAGGAAATACCACTTTCTCCTCATACGACATGTGTTCGTTGACTTCTTCCGCATATTCGTCGAAGAAACGCTGGATGACAAATGCTACGTCTTGCGGACACTCTGAAATTGCTTCCAGCAGTTTTCTGCGCAGGTGTGGCAGGCGGAAATTCAGGAAATAGTCGTGGGCGTTATGCAGGTAGGTAATCAGCGAATCGATAGACAGGCAGTTATCGACATGGGTCACCGGGGTGTTGATATCTTGTGTCAGGAAATTGACGATAGTCAGGAATGTGCAGGAGTCTACGCCGTTTTGCCGGCATACCTCGCCTATATTCTTTTCACCGAATCCCAGCGCAATGCCAAAGCGGCTCATCACAAGAACCATCGGATAGTTCTCGCAGATCAGATCACTCATTTTGTCCGTTTCCCGGTATTTCCCATTCTTATACATAAGCAATATTCTTTATCTTGTTTTGGTGTTTACTATGATTGATTGTTCAAAGATACTTCTTTTTCATCTAACAAATATGAACGTTATTATTCTTTCACGTTTGTTGGATTATAACGCCGGATATTCCGGTTCATCTGCGGCAACTACGGCGATACATTCTATTTCGACCAGCCAGCCCGGGCGGCGTACCGGGGCGCGGACAATCAGGTAGGGCATGTCCGGATGGTTGGCTTCCATGTATTGCCGGATGCGGGTAAAGTCGGCGGTGTCGCGTAGATAGACGATTGCCTGCATGACATCGTTCAGGTCGGCACCGGCTTCGTTGAGCAGGGCGGTGATGTTTTCGATCATGCGGCCGGACTGTTGGATGACATCTCCGGGTGGACTATTTCGCCGTAGCGGTCGATGCTGGCCGTGCCGGATACGAAGACATGGCGGCGGTCGCCGTAAGTGATGGCAACGCCTCTTTCAAACGTAACACCGTATTCGTATGTACGGCTCAGATGGTCGGGGGCATAGAGATATTGGATTTGTTCCTGTCCGATACCTGAAACGGCATACATATCCATCGTTACATATACGTTGGTGTCCTAATAGCGACCTTCGATGCCGGTACTGGCAATAAAATGAGTCTCTTCTGTCAGGTTCTGGGTGGCGAATACTTCCTTGCGCGCTTTGACTACTCCCGGATAATTCACATCCACATTCTGAACGAATATCCAGGTGTGGATGCAATTGTTTGCCAGCGTACAGTTGGCGTTGGTCAGTTGCATGATATAGTCGCGGAAAATCAGCCGGGTCTGGTATTCGGCATTGGCGGCGCGGTTGCACAGGTTTGCACCGAACAATTGCCGGTAATTGCCATGGCGTGCTTCAAACAGGTTGCTGGGAAGCACCTGGGTTTGTACTCCTGTCTGCAACCATGCCCAAAGCGCAATCTTCGTCCCGTTCATCGGGGCTTGCTGCACGATGGATAAAGCGCAATAGGGATTCTCGCGTTCCTGCTCCATCAGCAAGGCGGTCTGGTTAGTCACGTCGCTCAGGAAATAACGGCGGAATACGGCCGTCGGGTTGCCGGGTAATTCTTCCATGCAGAGGGAATACGCCTTCATTAAATCTGTCAGTTGGGTGGAATAGTCATCCATATAATCGGTCTGCTGGAAGATGACGTGATATTCGGTGATTCCCTTTTTAGTCTCGAATGAGGTAATCTGCGCCTCTGTTTTATTGTATTGCTTTCTTATTAGATTCATGTTAGCTTCAAATATTTTGTTTCCCAAAGATACGGGATATCATATTGAAGCCAAACTTCGGAATGTGAAAAGAAAACAAAAGCTGTGAGAAAATAATATTTTCAGGCCTTTTTATATCATTCAGTTCGATCAATTTATTGACAATCGCATACACGGTAAGGCCGCTGGCACTATGCACCTGCAATTTGCGGGCGATGTTGCGGCGGTGGGTGATGACTGTGTGGGTGGAGAGGTAGAGCTGGTCGGCTATCTCGCGGTTGGTCATGCCTTTTACTACGCAGATGACGATCTCTTTTTCGCGTGAGCTCAGTGTCTGCTGTTCTTCTTCCAGTTCGGGGCATGCTTCTTCTGCATTCAGCCGTTCCAGCTTGTGCTTCAGTTCGTCGGGGCTGTCGTACAGGCAGATCTGGTCGTCATACATGCGGATCATCGCCTGGTCGGTCGCCATACTGGCAATGGCAAGGCATTTCATCTCCGTGCAGCCACATTCTTCTTTTAAATGCTGGATGCCTAAATAGCCGGGAAGTAAAGGGTTGATGATCAGTATTTCCGGCCGGTGCATGCGAAGACTCTCTACAAGACATTCAGCGCTAGCTATTTCCGTCAGCAGGAGGTGGAAACCGGGTAACCGTTTTAGTATGGTAACCAGTCCGCAACGGATGATGGCGGAGGGCTCTGCAATAGCTATTTTTATGTTTGTGCTCATAAAGCAACGTTCATTTGATTGTTTTTTCGATGGCTAATACAGCGGGAACGAAAAGGTAATCTTCTACCCGGTTGTGAGTGGCGAGATCCTGTTCCGTAGCGAAAATGTCGAACAGGACACTGTTCAGCAGGTAATTATCCGGTCCGGGATAATATTTGAGCAGGATATTTTTGAGTTCCGCTATCTTCATTTCTATCTGGTCGTGCCACTTACTGAAAATACCGATATTGTATTTGGTATCTTTCGTCCCCTTCAACAGGTTGCGGGTGTAGGGGAAGACGATCTTTTCTTCGTACGACATGTGTTTATGTACTTCATAGACATAATCGTCGAAAAACTTCGTGATAATAAAAGCGACATCGGTCGGGCAGCCGGCAATGGCCTCCGTCAGTTTGCGGCGGATATGCGGCAGGCGGAAATTTAGGAAATAATCGTGCGCGTTATGCAGATAAGTGATCAGGGAGCCGAGAGACATACAGTTGTTTATTCCGTTTACCGGAACTGATGTTTCTTCCGTCAGGAAGTTGACAACCGCCAGGAACGTGCAACAATCTACCTGGTTCATGCGGCATACCTCTCCGATGCTCTTTTCACTGAATCCCAGGTCGATGCCGAAGCGGCTCATAACGAGTACCATCGGGTAGTTATCGCAGATCAGGTCGCTCATCTTGTCTGTTTCTGTGTATTTTCCTTGTTTATACATAGCGGGTGTTTTTATATTGTTGTTTTATAAACAGGGGAATTGCGGAAGCTCTGCCGGAATCGTGGCAATACATTCCGTCTCTATAAGCCAACCCGGACGGCATACCGGCGCCAGTACGATCAGGTGGGGCAGGTCGGGGTAACGGGTTCGAATATAACGGTCTACTACTTCGTAATCGGCCGGGTCGCGCAGATAAACGATCGCTTGCATAATATCGCCGACCGAGGCTCCGGCTTCCTGTAACAGGACGCTGATGTTTTCAAACATCTGCTCCGTCTGTTTTAAGATATCTCCGGGATAGACGATCTCGCCTTTGTTGTCGATGCTGGCTGTGCCCGACAGGAATACATGTTTGCGGTCGCCGTAGGAAACAGCTGTCCCTCGTTCGAAAGTGACTCCGTATTCGTAGGTCGGGTTCAGATGGGTGGGGGCGTAGAGGAACTGTATTTGCTCCGGTTACAGCCCGTCGACCGTATAGGCATCCATTTGTACCAGTACATTCGGGTCGGCATGCCGTCCTTCGATGCCGGTGCTGGATATATAATGTGTTTTCTCCGTCAGGTTCTGTGTGATGAAAACCTCCTTACGGGCTTTGACCACGCCGGCATAGTTTACATCGACGTTCTGGACGAAGAACCAGGTGCGGATGCAGTTGTCTGCCAGTGTGCAGTGCTGTTCCGTCAGTTGCAGGACGTAGTCGTTGAGCAGCAGGCGGGTCTGGTATTCGGATGTAGAAGCCTTGTTGTTGGCACCGCCGTTCCATAGATGGTGGTAGCCGTTGTGAGTGGCTTCGAACATGCCGGAATGGCAGGTCGCTGTCGTCATGTCGGTTTGCAGCCATGCCCACAGAGCTATTTTTGTCCCGTTGAGGGGGGCTTGCTGCACGACCGAAAGGGCGCAGTAGGGGTTCTCGCATTCCCGTTCGATAAGCTTTTCCACCTGGTTGGCGGCATCGCTCAGAAAGTAACGGCGGAAAACGGCAACGGCGTTTCTCAATCCTTCTTTAGTCAGCTTGTTGTAGGCTGTTTGTAGTTTATCCAGTTGCTCGTCGAAAGGAAGCGAAGAGTTGGTAACGGAAAGCATCACGTGATATTCCGTTACCCCGCCTTTCCCTTCAAACGAACTGATTTGGGCTTGGATGGTGTCTTGTTCGTATGTGTTTGCTGTGAATGTCATTTGCTTAAAATCATTTCTCTATTTAGTACGATGAGGATATGAATGTTTATTTCTTAGCTCCATCTTCAATCCAATTTTCCAGTAAGTCCAGCTTATCCATATCTCCGGATAATATATCATTATGATAGTGAGAAGAAGCTCCTTGGGTTAAAACGTCCAGTATATAACTGTTTTCCACATCGTTCGGCTTAACCAATACTCTTTCTTCTTTCGATGTAACTGCTTTTGCGTTCACCAGGGCTGCATAGCTTTTTCCTGCTGTCAGATATAGACCGGCAGCGGCACTGTTGCCGGCACCATGGCAATTCGTGCAGGCTGTCAGAATATTATTCTGAATACTGTTGAATATGTCGGCATCGATTGTTCCGGCATCGACCCGGATGGTATCTTCCTGTCCTGTAAAATCAGTTTTATAGAAAGTGGCAATGCGTTTTCTCAGTTTGTTGATGACGCATATTTCTAATTGACTCACTTCATTAGTGACGCCGCTTAGTACCATATCCACCTTCCCCTCCTTGTCCATCCCCAACCCTTTCGCCGTTTGGGCATATTGGTCATTCGTCGCGAATCCGGCTAAAACCAGGCTGTAACCGCTCGGCCAACTGGAGTAGTCGTTTATTTGGGTAGTTAGTTTTACCGTACTGCCTTCTCGCTTGACCGGCCCCATTCCTTCATCGTATATTTTTCCATCATCACACGAAGTGGCTATGGCGGAAAGCAGCGGCAAGGCAAGGAGAAAAGAAATAAATTTTCGTTTCATGGCAGAACTGTTAGAATGTGTATTGAAGTAAAATCGTTCCTGAATGCATGGCCAGACCCAGATCATCATTATTGCGGTCGAGCTGTGTGTCGTGTCCGGTACGTCCGATAAACTGATACATAGCTTGCAGTTTCAGGTTGTAACCTGTAAAGAAATAGTTGATACCGACAGTCGGCATATTCAGGAATCCGTCTTTAGACATGCCGTTACGGTTTAAAAAGTCATAACGGGCTGTAGCCTGCAATTTGTTTGTTACGAAATAACCGCCTTGTACATAACCTCCTAAATAGTTATAGTTTTCATCGATTTTTTGCCGTTTGGTGAAACCTACATTCATATAATAGATTTCAGCACCAAGATAAAGCCGGTTCTTCAACATCGCAAATTCAGCACCGGCGCGGAAGTCGTTCGTACTTTCACTTTCACTTTCCACATTCAAAGAAGTGGAAAGACCAAACAGCATCTTGTCTTCTTTTGGACGATTCGGATTCCCCTGATTGGAGGGCATGACACCTTTCGGTATATAAGTGACGCGGCCGGCATAAAGCAGTGACGGTATATGCCAATCGTCACTGAATGTTTTAGATGCCGCATTGACGGAGCTACCTGTCCCGTTGAATATTCCGAATTCGTAGCCTAATCTCTCTTTTACTAAGCCATGAATTTTCACACCGAGGTCGAAGCCCATGCCGATATTCGGTGTTACGGCATTTAATGAATAAGGCAGTATTACAGGTGCTATAAGTGACGTCGGTACTGTCGGCATCAATGTCTCGCCTAATGTCGTCAGGTAAGCATGAGAGAACGGAGTCTTGAATTTACCGACCCGTACGGCGAAACTCTTTTTTATCTCCACATCGAACCAAGCCTGTTGAAGTATATTTCCCCCACTTCCGGCTGCATTAATAGACAGGTTGAATGTGACTCTGTTGAACGCTTTTCCCGTGAAACCGAGGATTGCATACGGGATAGAAAAACCGCTGTTGTGTATGTTGTCTTGATTATAAGCTGGGTCTAACCCTTCGTCATCATAATAATTGATATTGGCACTGGTTTGAACCAGCATATAAGGTTTGAATAAGAAATCTCCTTTTTTGTAGCGATGGAAAAACCTTCTTTTCCGGCCAATGATACGACACCATTTTCAGTATCTTCTTCATATTGCGCCATTGCCGTTGCAGGTAAAAGCAATAATATAGCGAGCGTAATTATTAATTGTTTCATATCCTGTTGTCTTATTTGTTTAACTGTTTTAGAGTGAGTTGAGGAAAGCGATTACTGCGTCGCGGTCTTCCTTGTTCATTTGTTTGAATAGATTTTTAGAAGCTTCACCTTCTCCACCATGTCACATGATCGCTTCTACCAGGTTACGGGTACGTCCGTCATGCAAGAAATAAGTATGTCCGTTGACTTTCTCCTGTAGGCCGATGCCCCAAAGTGGTGTCGTGCGCCATTCGTTTCCACGAGCCAGACCGCTGACATAGTTGTCGTTTAGTCCTACGCCCATGATTTCCGACCCCATATCGTGCAGCAGGTAATCTGAATAAGGATGGATTGTTTGTCCGCCGAGCCAGGGCAGCTGCGTGTTATTGATTAAATTGGCACCTCCGGGGCGTGTGTGTAGCGTTGTGACGTGGCAAAGGTGGCATTTGGCTTCATAGAATTTTTGCTCACCTTTAATCACCTGCGGATCGTCGACATTTCTACGTGCCGGAACTCCCAAACTGTGCAGGTAGAGGTCTACATCTTCCATATCTTCGGTCGAAACATCCAGTTGATCGTAAGATAGTCCCATCATACTGCCCTGATTGACTTGTGCCTGCCCTTCGCATATTTCTTCCGGGTAGCGGCTGTTGGTGACGCCCATGTCGCTCGAGAAACCCAGTTCGATGGTTAGATCGAGATATTGCGCTTTGTTACCTAAAAGGCCGACACCGGTTATTCCTTTTTCCGTAATATAATTGCAGCGTCCGCTGATGCTATATTCCGGGTAATTACTTTTTCGGGCAAGTGCTTCTATTTCAGTTCGATCGATTGCCATCATCTGTCCCATACCCACATGGCGTAAAGGAATACGTACCGTACAGAACAGATCTTCGGGAGCGATGCTGTCCTTATACCATTCCGTTATTGTGTAATGAGGTTTACACAGTTCGTAAGTTTCTCCGTCAGGAAAGGAGAATGTCTGGTTTTCATACTTCACTGATAATTTGCCTTCAGGTTTGACGCCATAAATGGCCTGGTCGTGGAGCACACGTCCGTAATCGCGGAAAAAAGCACCGTTACGTCGTGAAATGTAGACCAGCATGGAGGAGAAACCATAGTTTTCCGATCCGCCGTTTTCCCATAAGGTTGGTTTGGTTCGTCCTGCGTTGCGATGGCAACTGCCGCACGAATAACCTGCATAAACGGGACCCAGTCCTCCGCCGTCGCCATTATTGCTGGTACGTACATCATCGTAAAGTCCGTCACCATTGGTAAAACGGCTTGCATTGGCTCCTGCTATCCATTCTGCTTCCGTATCGTATGCAATAGATGAATTGAGAAAGATAGTGGAAGTCCCCGCCGATAATGCGTATCCCTTTGGGATTTCTATCTTATCCATATCCATCTTGTCGTCGTCTTCGCAGGCCGCGAAAGAGAACAACAGGAACAGTGAGGATGTTAACAGATAAAATCGTTTCATATCATCTTTTTATTGGTTTTCTGTACTTTGTTTCTTTGTAGGAAGCATGGCCTCCGTATCATTCTAAAACCTTGAAGTGACCAAAGCTAATAGCTTCGATTACTTCAAGGCATTCATACCAATCGTCGACTTTTTATTTAGTTATATCTACCGTACGAGGTTTTCCATCTTTAAATAATAGGTATTCAAGTGTATGGTAGCCACGAACACTCTGTGCTGCAGCAATACCTTCGTCTTCTTCATCGAAGTTCCCACTCCATTCCATCTCATCCCATTTCTGTGAATTCAATACCTGTACGATTCCGTTCTGATCCAAAGGCCAGCTATCCATATTGGGATCTAAGCCTTTTCCTCCAACAGGACCGAATAGAAATGCTTCACTTTTTTCCCAAGGTTCACGAGCTGTAATCCAGGCATTGCACCCTTTTTGGAAGTTATCGTTCGTTGGGTTGTCTTTGAATG
The DNA here is from genome assembly GCA_021204335.1 of Parabacteroides sp. GTDB lineage: Bacteria > Bacteroidota > Bacteroidia > Bacteroidales > Tannerellaceae > Parabacteroides. The sequence continues at coordinate 22,400 of JAJPZM010000457.1, forward strand.
TTTTTACAGCTGCCAATAATGCTTTGTTTTTTGCCACTAAATCCTGATAGGTTGGCATTATAACGGCATCCGCAAATTGGTTTACAACGGCTTTCATTTGTTTGTCATATTTAGCATCCGTCAATTCATTGGCAACAAAGGGTTTTAATTCATTTTTCAAGGCATTGGCCAAATCAATGCATGCATTCATAGCTGCAACAGCCTCTTCGCTATCGATATTGTTACGAAATGGTTGCGGTATATTTTGAATCGCTTTAGCTGCGTTAAATATCAAAGTTTTTATTTTCTTATCTAAATCAGGTTCGACAGAAGCTATCAGCTTGGAAAATGAGTTCTCATGAATATCGCCTTCATCATCGAAATCTTTATATGAAGCGAAAGCATTCAAGTTTTCACTTACTTTCTTTACATCGTTATTGTCGATCTGTCCATAATAGGTGTTACGGATAGAGAATATATTATTGGTATAATCATCACGAGAGTGCCAGCTATACCAGGATTCAACTGCATAGATTCCGCCTTCTTTATCACCTCCGGTATATTTATCATATGGGTCTTTAATCTTAGCTGTACCGACTTCGTTGGCAATGTTCCACATACCATTTTCAACCATTTCTTCGATACAAGCTTTCGGGCTGGTATAAGTGCCACCTGTCTGGTCTTTGAATTGAGTAAGAAACGGACCTTTACCATCGTAGTCAACCGACCAGTAATTATACAAATCTGTTGCATCTTTGTCCAATAAGAGGGCTACGTTATACATATAATTCCCCCATGCACTGGCATTTTCTGTCGTATAATCCAGGTCTGCCGGGGTAATGACGTCTGGTTTTGGGTCGTCGTTATCCGAACATGCACCCATAGTAAATGTCATACACAGCGATAACGCTGCCAGATAAAAGAGATTCTTCTTTTATTGCTCATTTTTTACTTATTGATGAACCAGCCGATATAGGCAATCGCCAAGCTGAATTCGTTTTCGCTATTATATTCTCCGCCACCGATTTTGCGTGTTGTGTAGTCGGCTTTGAAAACCAGGTTAGGTAATGCGTACCAGTTAGCTCCGACTGTCCACATGCTGACCTTGTTTCGTAAATCCATAGTCAGGTAGCCTTCGCCCTTTTCCTGTGGATTATAGTATTCGTAGCGAGCAAACGGGTAAATTACCGGGACATTCTTATTGTCCTTGCAAATTGAATGAAGATTAAACCCTACCTCAGCCCCATAACTGACAGCGCGCTTGGCTGTCGGTGTGGTTCGCGAGTAAGGGGAAAGTTCTGACAATTTGTTGTTTGCATCACTAAGCTTTACGGTGTTGCCTAAATTGCCGTAAATCATGTTTGCACGAGCAACTACATATTTGTTTTTATATTGGAGATCGGCACTATAAATGCGCAAAGGAATTTTTCCTATATTGACATAATCTTTTTGCTTGTCGGAGTTGGAACCTGTATTGCGGCAATAATAAAAGGAACCGCCTACTTTAAGTCCCGGTACGCCGGTATAGTTTAGACGAGCTACATAGCCTGGTGATGTAAAATTGTCTGTTTCGAAAATGCCCTGTTTCCCACTTGCAACCCATGTGTTGCGATCGAAACCGTTGGCATTCAATCCGGCGACAACCAATGCCTAATAGTTGAAACGTGTATAATCGCGTCCGAAAGTACCGAATACTTCAATACCTGTTTCATGCCATGTTGAAGGGAGTAGCGTTGTTTCACCTTCCGGGCGGGAGGTGCCGAAGAAATTGATTGGCTCATGATGTTTGTTGGTCAGGCCGATCGGAACGATTAAATGCCCTGCACGAACGTTGATAGCCGGATGGATAAGTCGTGTGATATGAAATTGTTCCAGTGCTACTTCATCACCTTTTTCAATTTCCGTTTCATATTCGCCGTTTTCTGTATTTTCGATTTCATAAGCGGTTCCTGTGCCACCGGCTTCAAATTCTATTTCTGCACCTAAAATCCATTGAGAGTTGAATTTATAGTCGAAAGCCAGTACGAATCGTGGAATAGATACCGAGTTGCGATGATCTTTTGTATTTCCGGTACCTTTATCAGTGAAACGGTTATTCCCATAATCCATAAAATTTGCAAGGATTTCACCATAACCACCGAACCTAAATTTATTATACTCGTTAGCATAAATCTCTGCGGATTTTTCTACAGCTGTTGATGTTTCGTTGCTTTGTGCGAAGGTTGTTGCACAAGAGCCAAGTAGAGCGACAACCAATAAATTTGTTAATTTTCTCATTGCCTTATTTAATTTTGGGCAAAATTAGGCAGGTTGCGAGCTCTGTGCAATCGCGTATTGTAGGTAAAAAACGGGTGTGTTTACCTATTTGTAGATATTATTTGTTTGTTGCAGGAAAGCAAAATGATGGAAATTTGGATTTTTAGGGAACATTATGTCGGTAAAATTGCTTTTCTGAAAATAAGCTTATTTCTCATTTATTCATTCTGGAAGCTGTATTTGTGCATTTATTTGCCTGAAAGTCGCCCAATAACAGACTTTTTCCTCGCTTGCATCGGAGTTAAATTTCTATTAAACGGAGAAAAAATTCCGTTTAATAGAAAAAAGCCCGGTTGCAGCTGAGATTTTGCCCGTTTTACATGCGGAAAAAAGGTTGATTTGGAAAGAATATTATCTGTTTTGAGCTGATTTAGTTTCCAGATCAACTCAGAACTGATACGTTGGGTGAATATGAATAGGGCGGTAAAATGGGAATAAAAACAATATCCTGACCGGAATTGAAGATAGTAAATATCGTTATGCCTGATATTTTGCGAAAAACAGCACATGATGGATAAGGTTATCTTCGCGAGAGTCTTGTAAAAAACGACAGGCATTCATCCCAGCCCATAGAATTCATTCATGGCATATATAGACTGTCATTTTGATAATTGCCAGTTTGTTCTTAAGACAGAAAGCCGAATATCCATGCGATTGCTTTTTGTAAGAAGCAAATATATGAAATTTTGTTTATCGAAGAAAGCAATTATGTGTAATTATTGTTTATCGCGATGAACATAAAAGGGCGTGTTTCTCTATTATAGCATGAAATAGGTAACGGAAGGCTCTCTTTTTACTATATAATAGGTATTGTGTACTTGCCGGGCCACCTCTATCTTTGCAGTGTAAAAAGAAAGTAATACTATTAGTATAATCGCTATATCAAAACCTTGTTGCTAATTATGTAAGCATATAAGATGATTAAACGTATGTCGGAAAGTTTTTATTGGTTGTTTCCGGCATAAAAAAGGGACTCGCCTGTGAAGGATGGTTCCTTTTTATTTTTTTGTTATTCTTTATAGGATTGCCGGGATGATACCTATAACAAGTGATAGACTATAATTTATAGTGACTTTTAGTAACTATTTGTAGGCATTTTGGGCATAGGGGAGACATGATGTAGCGGTAGGTTGTTTTCAGTGCCATAGAAATGACTTACCTTTGTAGCGAAGAATTAAAACCGAAGTAAACAAAATTAGGTATGAAGTTTGAAAACGAGAACTGGGCGCAGTTCAAAGGCGAAATTTGGAAAAGAGAAATTAACGTACGGGATTTTATCCAGAATAACTATAAACCTTATGACGGGGACGACTCCTTCCTGGTGGCTTCTTCCGCTAAGACGAAAAAAGTTTGGGATAAACTGACCGAAATGTTTAAGGTAGAAAGAGAAAAAGGTGTTTACGATGCTGAAACTAAACTACCTCAGGGGATAGATACTTACGGCCCCGGTTATATAGATAAGGAAAATGAAGTGATTGTTGGTCTGCAAACAGACGCTCTGCTGAAACGCGGTATCTTCCCGAAATGCGGTGTCCGCATGGTTGAAAACAGTCTGACTGCATACGGCTACGAACTGGACCCGATGACTCGGGAAATCTTCACAAAATACAGAAAGACGCATAACGAAGGCGTATTCTCCGCTTATACGGAGGAGATGATTGCCGCACGCCGCTCCGCTATCATCACCGGCCTGCCCGATGCTTACGGACGCGGACGTATTATCGGCGACTACCGTCGTGTTGCCCTGTACGGTACGGAAATCCTGATCGCAGAAAAGAAACAGTATCTGAAACGACTCGATATCCAGGAACTGACCGAGGAAATCATCCAGAGCCGCGAAGAAATATCCGAACAGATCAAGGCGTTGAAGGCTTTCGAAAAGATGTGTGCAAGCTATGGTTTCGATGTGACCAAACCTGCAAAAGATGCACGCGAAGCCGTTCAGTTTGTCTATCTGGGTTATCTGGCGGCTGTAAAAGACCAGGACGGTGCTGCCATGTCGTTGGGACGTACGTCTACTTTCCTCGATATTTATATTGACAAAGATATCCGCGAAGGCAAGCTGACCGAGGAGGAAGCGCAGGAACTGATCGACCAGTTTATCATCAAACTGCGTATCGTCCGTTTCCTGCGTACTCCGGAATATAACGACCTGTTCTCCGGCGACCCTGTTTGGGTAACCGAATCGTTGGGCGGACAGGGTGTCGACGGCCGTTCACTGGTGACGAAAACATCTTACCGTTATCTGCATACATTGTATAACCTCGGCCCGGCGCCGGAACCCAACCTGACTGTGCTGTGGTTCAACAACGCTCCCGAAAACTGGAAACGTTTCTGTGCAAAGGTTTCTATCGATACGTCCGCTATCCAGTATGAGAACGACGATCTGATGCGTCCCGATTATGGCGACGATTACGGTATCGCCTGCTGTGTGTCTCCGATGAAGATCGGTAAGCAGATGCAGTATTTCGGTGCACGTGCCAACCTGGCTAAGTGTTTGCTTTATGCTATCAACGGTGGTCGCGATGAGAAGTCGGGCGCACAGGTGGCTCCGAAGTTCGAACCGATCACCAGCGAATACCTGGATTACGACGAAGTAATGGAGAAGTACGAGCAGATGATGCGCTGGCTGGCAAAGATGTATGTTAATGCGTTGAAGATTATCCATTACATGCACGATAAATATGCATACGAAGCATTCGAAATGGCTTTGCATGACGGTCATGTGGAACGCATCCGCGCTACCGGTATTGCCGGCCTGTCTATCGTTGCCGACTCGTTGGCGGCTATTCGCGATACGAAAGTAAAGGTAATCCGCGACGAACGCGGTCTGGCGGTCGACTTTGAGCGTGAGGGCGAATATGTTCCTTTCGGCAACAACGACGACCGTACCGATAACATCGCTGTCGATATTACGGAGAAGTTCATGGAATACCTGCGTCAGCATCAAACATACCGCAATGCAACACCTACACAGTCTATCCTGACTATTACATCGAACGTAGTCTATGGAAAGAAAACAGGTGCCACTCCCGACGGTCGCGAAGGCGGTACGCCATTTGCTCCGGGAGCTAACCCGATGAACGGTCGCGATACGAAGGGCGCTATCGCCGCACTGGCTTCAGTGGCTAAACTTCCGTTCCAGCATGCGCATGACGGTATCTCTTATACTTTTGCCGTATCCCTCGCAACGCTGGGTAAGGAACGTGATATTCAGATCGCCAATATGGTCGGCCTGCTGGACGGTTACTTTACTCCCGACGGCGGACAGCATCTGAATGTAAACGTATTCGACAAAGAGTTGCTGCTCGATGCAATGGATCATCCGGAGAAATATCCGCAGCTGACTATCCGCGTTTCCGGCTATGCCGTCAACTTCGTGAAGCTGACACGCGAACAGCAGTTAGATGTCATTTCAAGAACAATCAATCATTCACTTTAATGGTTGGCAACATACATTCTTTAGAGAGTTTCGGGACCGTTGATGGTCCTGGAATTCGCTTTGTTATTTTTATGCAGGGCTGTCCACTCCGTTGTCTCTACTGCCACAATCCGGATACCTGGTATGCGAAAGGAGTGGCTAAATATCAACTGAGCCCTGAAGAACTACTGGCAGAAGTCTTACGATATAAGAATTTTATAGCCAAAGGCGGTGTAACTGTCACCGGGGGCGAACCCTTGTTGCAGGCGGAATTCCTTACTGCTTTTTTCCGTCTTTGCCGCGAACAGGGCATTCATACGGCTTTGGATACTTCCGGTTATATCTGTACCCCGAAAGCCTTGGAAGTGCTGCAATATGTCGATCTGGTTTTGCTGGATATAAAGACGATCGATCCGGAATTGCATCCTCGCTTAACGGCTGTCAGGCTGGATAATACGTTACGTTTCCTGGATGAACTGGAAAAACGCGCTATTCCAGTATGGATACGCCATGTCATCGTACCTGGACTGACGGATAACGACGAAGCCTTAAACAAACTGGCGGAATATATCAGCCGCTATGAAACCGTCCAAAAGGTAGAACTTCTGCCTTACCACACCATGGGCGCCTACAAATACGAAGCGCAGGGACTCGATTACAAACTAAAAGACACCGAACCACTTTCTGCCGAACGTCTGGCAAATGCAAAAGATATATTTAAGAAACAAGGGCTGACTGTATAATTATTCAGTCGGCTGCCTGTGTATTATTACCGGTTGCCTGCGGACTTTGTTGACAGTGCGCACGCTGTCGTTTTCAATGCTGGTGACATCCCCCTGGCAGTTGGTGAAGTAGATATAATGTCCCATATCCATAAAACGATATACTTTGCAACCGTCATGCTCGAATAAATACTCGACTTTATAACTGGGGTTATTATCGGGTGCGGATTGGGCAATAGGTGTTCCTGTCAGGCCACATGCAGAGAAACCTATGATAGATGACAGTAGAGCACTTGTGGTAAGTATAAAGAAACTTATTCTTTTCATATTCACTTACTCTTTTAGTTCGTCTCCAAAGATATGGCTAAATTCAAATAATACAGTATAATTGAAGGTTATTTTACCTGCAACCGACTATATTTTTACCAGAAGAAACAAACATAGCTTTGTCCCGTATTGTTACTTAGAAAAACAGGGACGAATATGGAACATCATCATGACCACCATCGCGAAATAACTTCATTGAATAAAGCTTTTATTATCGGTATCTCTCTGAACCTGGCGTTCGTTGTTACCGAGTTTCTTGCCGGCTTTCTGGTATAACTCGCTAGGGCTGTTATCGGATGCCGGGCACAATCTGGGAGATGTGGCGAGCCTTGTCCTTGCCATGTTGGCGTTTCGCCTGGCAAAGGTGCATCCGACGACGAGCTATACTTACGGGTATAAAAAGAGTACTATTCTGGTTTCCCTGCTGAACGCCGTTATCCTGTTGGTTGCTGTCGGTATCATTATAGCGGAGAGCGTGACGAAGCTGATTCATCCCCGTCCGGTGGAAGGCGATGCCATTGCCTGGGTAGCGGGAGTCGGAGTCGTTATCAACGCCGTTACGGCATGGTTCTTTATGAAGGATAAAGATAAAGATCTGAACGTAAAAGGCGCTTACCTGCACATGGCGGCGGATGTGCTGGTCTCAATCGGCGTTGTTATTTCCGGAATCGTGATTGCCTATACCGGCTGGTATATTATCGACCCGATCATCGGTTTGCTGATCGCCATCGTGATTGTTATTTCTACCTGGGGATTGTTGCGCGACAGTCTTCGTCTTTCGCTGGATGGTGTGCCTGCCGGAACGGATATCGGAAAAGTGGAAGAAGTAATGCATGCCGTCCCCGGAGTTAAAGGCGTGCATCATCTGCATATCTGGGCGATCAGTACTACGGAAACGGCGCTGACAGCCCATATCTCCATCCGCGATCTTTCGGAGATGGAACGAATCAAAAGCGAAATAAAACACGACCTTCAGCATGTGGGAGTTCAACATGCCACGCTGGAGTTTGAAACGGTCGATGCCCCCGGCGACAGGTTTTGCTGGCCTGATTGATTTACCGCTTCTCCCTTTCCATGATCCTCGGTGTGTTCCGTGTAGTCAGTGTCCCATAACAGATTTTATCTATTGATACATAAAACCTTTCGATCAAATTTTTGTTCTTACCTCGCATCGGCAACTTATCTTTGCATCGGTAACAAAACAAAATAGTAATAACAATTAAATAGTAAATCAAATGGAACCTATTATCAATTCACAAGCACCCGAGTTTAAAGTTCAGGCATATCAGAACGGAAGTTTCAAAACAGTTAGCAGCGACGATATCAAAGGCAAATGGTCTATTTTCTTTTTCTATCCGGCAGACTTCACATTCGTTTGCCCGACAGAGTTGGTAGACATGGCCGACAAATACGATCAGTTCCAGGCAATGGGCGTAGAAGTTTACTCTGTAAGCACAGACTCGCACTTCGTACACAAAGCATGGCACGATGCTTCTGAAACAATCCGTAAGATCAAATACCCGATGTTGGCAGACCCGACAGGCGCTTTGAGCCGCGCATTCGGCGTGATGATCGAAGAAGACGGTATGGCTTACCGCGGTACGTTCCTGGTAAACCCGGAAGGAAAGATCAAACTGGCAGAAATCAACGATAACGGTATCGGCCGTAATGCCGACGAGCTGCTTCGCAAAGTAGAAGCTGCCCAGTTCATCGCCGAGCACCCGAGCGAAGTTTGTCCTGCCAAATGGAAGAAAGGTGGCGAGACATTGAAGCCGAGCATCGATCTGGTCGGTAAGATCTAAGAATAGTAAAACGAAGGCCGGCAACAATTGTCGGCTTTTTTTGTCTTCAAGCTACCCTTGAAGGAGGCTTAGAGGATGTCTCAAATAAATTAATGAATAAAACGAGAATTGACTATGTTAGACTCATCAATGAAAAATCAGTTATTCGGTATCTTTGGCGGATTAACGAACGAATATATATTCGATGTAAAGGTCTCTCCCGAACATGAGAGCCGCAATGAGTTGTTGGAACTGTTGAATGATGTCGCTTCCTGTTCCGATAAACTCTCCGTACAGGTAAACGATGGCGAAGGGCTGGAATTTACCTTGTTGAAGAATGGGGAAAAGACTGGCATTAAGTTCCGCGCCGTCCCCAACGGACATGAGTTTACCTCTTTGCTGTTGGCCGTCCTCAATAGCGACGGCAAAGGAAAGAACATTCCCGACGAAAGCATTTGTAACCGCGTGAAAGCCCTCAACGGCCCGGTCAAACTGACTACTTACGTGTCGCTGACCTGCACCAACTGCCCCGATGTCGTTCAGGCACTCAACGTAATGGTTGCGCTGAACCCACAGATCACGCACGAAACGGTAGACGGCGCCATCAACCAGAAAGAAGTGGAAGCCATGAAAGTGCAAGGCGTCCCTTCCGTCTTTGCCGACGGCAAGCTGATTCATGTAGGTCGTAGTGACTTCGGTGAACTGTTGGCCAAGCTGGAAGCACAATACGGAGTGAAAGAAGAGGCTTTGCCCGTTCTTGAAAAAAGTTACGACGTCATCGTTGTAGGCGGAGGCCCTGCCGGAAGTGCAGCCGCTATCTATACCGCCCGCAAAGGTTTGAATGTGGCCGTAATAGCCGATCGCGTAGGTGGCCAGGTGAAGGAAACGGTCGCTATCGAAAACCTGATCTCCGTTCCTCAGACAACCGGGCAGCAACTGGCGCTCGACCTGATGTCGCATATGAAAGATTATCCGATCGACGTTCTCGAACATCGTCGGGTAGAAAAGGTGGAACTGGCAGGACGCGATAAAATATTGACAACTTCAACCGGAGATAAACTGATTGCCCCCGCCGTCATTGTTGCTACCGGTGCAAGCTGGCGTAAACTGAACGTTCCCGGTGAAATGAAATATATCGGCCGCGGCGTTGCTTTCTGTCCGCATTGCGACGGCCCGTTCTATAAAGGAAAGCACGTAGCCGTTGTAGGTGGTGGCAATTCGGGTATCGAAGCAGCGATCGATCTGGCAGGTATCTGCTCCAAAGTAACTGTTTTTGAATTTATGGATGAGCTGAAAGCCGACCAGGTATTGCAGGACAAACTGTATAGTCTGCCGAATGTGGAAGTCTTTAAGAGTTCGCAGACAATGGAAGTGATCGGCAACGGATCGAAGGTAACCGGTATCCGTGTGAAAGACCGTAAGACGGAACAGGAGCGTACCGTCGAGCTGGATGGTATATTCGTACAGATCGGTTTGGCTGCCAACAGCGGCCCGTTCCGCGAAGTAGTCGATACGAATCGTCCGGGCGAGATTGTGATCGATTCCCTTTGCCGTACCAGTGTGCCGGGGATATATGCCGCCGGTGATGTATCTACCGTCCCCTATAAGCAGATCATCATCTCTATGGGCGAAGGAGCAAAGGCTGCATTGACAGCGTTCGACGACAGGATACGTGGAATAGTCTAGGCGCGAACAGTTTAGATCGTTAGTAAGATAAGAGGTAGGATGTCCAATATTTAGACAGTAGTGTCTAATTATTGGACATTTTTGTTTTCGTTTCGAAAGTGTACTGCATTGTTTTTTTAGCTGTTTAATGGTATTGGCACGTTATTTGAATTACAGTTGTTCCAAACATGTATTATCATCATTAGTTAATCCATAATATACTGTGTTATGAAAACTATTATTCGAAACTTTCTGAGCGTATTACGGCGCTTCCGAATGGCAATGATATTAAACGTTGCCGGTCTGGCTGTCGCTTTTGCTGCTTTTATCGTCATCCTTATACAGGTAAACTTCGAACGCAACTTCGACCGTTGCTATCCTACTTCCGGACGGATTTTCCGAGTGGACCTGAATAGAGCCGGAGTGTTTGGAACCATACTGCCCCGCGGATTTGTTGAAACCGTTATACCTTCCTCTCCTCATATCGAGGCGGGAACTTTGGTGACACCCAACTTCGGCATGGGGGCGCTTATCTGTCGGTAGAAAAGAATGGCGAACGTTTCGGTTTTAAAGAGATTGTAACGACTTGCCACCCTACGCTGCCGAAAATCTTTGGCTTCACAATCCTCGATGGTGACATCGATTGCCTGAAAGCTCCAGAAAAGGTGATAATCCCGGAAAGCCTGGCAACTAAGTTGTTTGGCGAAGGCTCCGTAATAGGCAAGCCTCTGTTGGCGGAGGAAGGGATCTGGACGAAAGAGGCAACCAGTTTCACTGTCGGAGCCGTCTATAAGGATCTTCCGGCAAATACCCAGTTGCATAACGTTATTTATACGGCTATCGATCCGGGGTATATGGCTTCTAACTTTATGGCCAGCAACTAGGTTTGTTACCTTTTGCTCGACGATCCGGCATCAGCCGCCGACGTAGCCGATAACTTCAACCGGAATTTCGATTTCTCAAAGATAGGCGGCAAGGAAGATGATCAGTATATCAGTCTGACGCCCCTGACCGATATTTATTATAAGAATGAGACGCAGGATGGTGGTACGTTCCGTAGCGGGAACAAAGAAGTAGCCCTGTTGCTCTTTGGAATCGCTTTACTGATTATTATCGTGGCGGCCATTAACTTCACTAATTTCAGTACGGCACTGGCGCCTATGCGTATCAAGAGTATCAATACCCAGAAAGTACTGGGCAGCTCGGATGCGCTGTTGCGCAGGGCTTTATTGGCGGAAGCAGCTATTATCAGTATGATTGCTTGGGGGATGAGCCTGTTTATTGTCTGGGGACTGGGGTCGACAGATGTTCTACCTTTTGTGGAGGCCAATTTGAATTTGCAGGCTAACTGGCCGGTTATTATCCTATCCGGCGTGATTGCTTTGCTGACCGGGTTGATAGTCGGAATTTATCCGTCTTATTATATTACTTCTTTCCCGCCGGCGTTGGTCTTGAAAGGCAGTTTCGGATTGTCTCCTTCCGGGAAGTATCTGCGTACGGCTTTGATCGGTATCCAGTTTGTGGTGTCTATCGTATTGATCATTGGCTCCAGCTTCGTGCGTTTGCAAAACAGTTATATGCGCGATTTCTCTCTGGGATTCGATAAAGACCAGGTGGCAATCGTGGAACTGAACGGGACATTATATAACGAACATCATGAAACATACGTCAACCGCCTGAAGGAATATCCGGGTATCGAAGACGTGGCCTTTGCCCGGGAAAAGGTGGCAGCCAAAGACGGATACAATACGAACAGTGCGAATTATAAAGGCAAAGATTTCAGTTATTTTATGATTATCTGTTCTTACAACTTCCTGGATGTGATGGGGATTCCTATTCTGGAAGGACGCGATTTCTCGAAAGCAGATGAATTGTCCAGCGAGATGGCGGTGGTCTTTAATAAATCGGCTTACGTAAATATGAACATGCAGGCGGGCGATTTGCTCTATGAACAGCAGGGACGTATGATCGGCTTTTCGGATGAAGTAAAGTTTACCTCTCTTCGCAATGGGGAGAATAATATTGCTTTTACCGTAGGTAACTTCGGTTATCCGATGCCTGTTTCTTATATCCGTTTCAAAGCAGGTTCGGATATTCGCGCGGCTGTCGATCATGTTCGCAGCACTTTAAAAGACTTCGATCCGTCGTATCCGTTCAATATCGAATTCTACGATCAGATATTCGACCAGCTTTATCATAAAGAGGAAAACCTGCGCAGCTTGGTGACTATTTTAGTATTCTGGTAATTATCATTTCCCTGGTGGGCGTATTCGGCCTGGTTGTTTTCGATACGCAATATCGCCGGAAAGAGATCGGTATCCGTAAGGTGCATGGTGCTACGGTCGGGGAGATACTGGCCATGTTTAATAAGACTTACTTGCGAATTGTTGCAATCTGTTTCGTGGTAGCGGCTCCGATCGCCTGGTTCGGTGTGAAGAAATGGCTGGAAAGTTTCTCTTATAAAACGCCGGTTTATTGGTGGGTATTTTTGATCGCTTTGCTGATCGTTGCCGGCATAACCATGCTGACCGTCACCTTCCAAAACTGGAAAGCGGCTAATGCCAATCCGGTGAATAGTATTAAGTCGGAGTGAAGATAATGGCAGGAGATTGCTTTCACGTTTCACATTCATTGTAATAGGCTAAGAAATAGTAAGATACGGTGAACCCTATTGCCTTCATCCGGGCAATGCTGATCAGCCGAAAAAAGACCAGTCTTTTAAACTCAAAAGTCCCTTATTTTGAAATCAAAACTAGGGACTTAACATTTCAAAACACCCTACCTTTAAAAATGGGTGCCTATCCGTTTGTCATCTGATGCCTACCCGTTTACCTTTCGGTGCCTATTCGTTTTTTACGAGTGGTCGTTTAGGACACTCTGTCGTGTTTTTCTTAAAAAAAGCCAAAATAATTCTCCTTTCACTCTAATTTGCTATGTTTCAGCCAGCTGAAGGCTGTGAAATGTGACACCTAATGTTGAAATTGCTTTGTAGGGTGCTGTTTTTTGACTGATTTAAGGGGCGCAGCATTATAGTATTGGTCATCCAGGACACTCAAGCCGATGGGCATGACACTATAATGCCGGCTTCTTCCCTGTATAGTGCCGGCTTGCACCCTAAAGGGTGGCACTCTCTACTCTATAGCCCACAACTCTCTACGCTATGGGGTAAAAGCCGCGCGGTTTTCAGGAAAAAAGCGTAAATCTTTTCTTCCATAACTGCCGACGCGAATCTATTGTTTGACGCGGATGACGCGAATTTAGAAAATAATGAATCATCCTCTCCCTATACGCGCGTACATTTTAATATAGATTTACAACATCGGGAGCAGTGAAAATGGGAATGCTTGATTTAATCAGGGTTCTGAGCGATTTAGCCATTTGGCTGAAACCTGCATGAG
>JAJPZM010000114.1 GCA_021204335.1 Parabacteroides sp.
GTTGTTTGACTATAATTACTATTGTTTGTAATCAATAATAATAAACTAAGACATAATGTTAGCATAAGCAGTCTGTTTTATGTAGTTTCTACTAATCTAACAGCGTCGGTTCATTATTTGTTCATGCGCGAAGCACTCATTTGCTATCACTTTTATTGATTAACGGATAGACGGTATTTATGTATGCCGTCTATCGCTTGAAAGAAGGAAGAAGTTTGAAATGTTAAGGCTTGGTTTTCAAATTACTAAGGCTGGCGGATTTTGCGAGAAGTTACTTATCCGATAGCTCTCAGAATATGATCCCAGTCTTTAGCCAGACTGGCTATATCCGGATAGAGCAAGTCGGCACCGGCATCCAGCAATACGTTATCGGGCAGGGGACCGGTGTTGACGGCAATTGTAAAGATTCCGGCAGCAGCTCCGGCTTCGACGCCCATCGGAGCATTCTCAACCACGAAAGCTTCGTTGGCTTTTACACCGGCCTTTTCCAGTCCCATCAAGTAAGGTTCGGGGTGAGGTTTGCCGTATTTTACATCGAAAGCGGTAACCATTTTTTCGCAGGAGAAGCAACCGGGGTAGGTGTGCTCCAATTTGTTGATCAGGCTATGTTGTCCGGAGCCGGTAACCACCAGCGTTTGCATGCCGGATGCTTTAGCGGCAGCCAGCACTTCGGAGGCACCGTTCATGGCCTGTCCGTCGTTATATTTGTTGAAAAGCATTGCTTTTTCTTCGTATATCTCTTTTTTCTCCTCGTCGGTCGCATCCCGTTGGAAAGTGCGCCGGTATAATTCGTTGATCGTACTTTCGCCTGTCCGGCCTTCAAACATATAGAAATCTTCCAATACGGCCTGCAATTGGTGTTTCATCGCCGTCTCATACCAGGAACGGGCATGGAAACGCATCGAATTGTATAAAACACCATCCATATCGAAAAGTACGGCTTTAGGGGAAAGGGAGTCCTGCTTAGTCCTTTGCAGATAACGCTTGACTGCTTCTTGTATCATTTCATTTATTTTCTTTTGACCTGGTACAAAGGTATTTATTTTTTCACACCTTTGCAACTAATCGCAAAAGGCGGCGTCTTATGTAGAAAAAAGATTATGGAAGGACAAAAAGAAAATGAACAAGCATTTCTTGCTCTGGTTCAGGATAATAGGAGGCTGATCTATAAGGTCTGCTACCTTTATGCCACAGATGAGGAACATCTGAAAGATTTGCATCAGGAGGTGTTGATCAATCTGTGGCAAGGGTTCAAAAGTTTCAAGGGGGAAGCGAAGATCTCTTCATGGATCTACCGCGTCAGCCTGAATACTTGTATTTCGTTTTATCGTAAGCATAGCAAAATAACGGATACTATTCCGTTGGAAAACCTGTTTGAAGTCGTGTCGGATGACGGGGAAAAGGCTGCGCATCTGCATGAAATGTATCAGCTTATCAGCCGGCTGAACCGGTTGGAAAAGGCCATTATCCTGCTCTGGCTGGATGAGAAATCGTATGAAGAAATTGCGGAGATCACCGGATTGACGCGCAACAACATTGCGACAAAGTTGAAACGGATTAAAGAGAAACTGAATGTATTAGCAAATCAATAAAATAGAATAAGGAGAATGATTATGGAACTGGAAGATTTGAAAAAAGGCTGGAAAGAGATGGATGAACACATCGACCGTCTGAAAGATAATAATGAGGTCACGCAAAAAGTAATGAAAGAGCGCGTTCTCTCCGTTCAGGAACGTCTGGCACGCAGATTCAGGATGATGGCTGCTTTATGTTTGATATTCCCCGGTGTCATGAAGATTACCGTTTTTGATCTGGAGGGACTTGGATTGTGGACAAAATGGGGATTCATTGTCTTCTTTATTGTGATGGCTATCCATAAAGGTTACTTGTGGATGCGTCTGTCGAAACTGAACTTTATGCAGATGACGGGTAAAGAAGCATTGATCTCAACCTATGACTTGGAGAAATTCCAGAAGATGGGCATGCTGGTCGGCTTTCCCTTAGCGTTTCTGGTTATTGCTCTGTTTCTACTGGATTTATACTGTATGCGCGAAATGTATGCTTATTATGGTGCCTGGTGCGGGTTAATCGTGGGGCTATTCTGTGGCTTCCGAATACGAAAACGGATTAGAAGAGAATTCCAGCAGCTTCGCAGCGCGTTGGATGAGGAACTGAATTGACCGTAGTTTATAAGAAAGGGTGGGCAGGAAAAACAGGATATACCGTTAACCTTTTTGAAGAAATAGAATAACTAACCGATATTATTTCTTATCTTTGATAGCGTCGGAGGCAAGCGAGAGCAGCCTTGTGCTTTCAGGAAATCCGGCTTTCTATTATTAACCTGTTAAAGCTGAAGGATATGAAGAAGAGTTTACTAGTATTATCGGTGATGCTGTTTGCTTTTTGTTTTCAAAGCAAGGCCCAGGACTGGACGGATATGCAGCATGAGGTTTCTTTGAGTTACGGTGGCCTGCCTGTGGCAGATTTGTTGAATCATTATGAGCATTATTTCGATCCTGTCGGCGAAATGGCAAATTTGTATAATGACAAAGGTAAATTCGGTGCTTTGAATGTCAGCTATATATTCTATCCTGATGAGAGTTGGGGATTCGGTCTTGTCTATTCATATACGAATAGTGACAAGAGGATCATGTCGACTAACGAAAATGTTATAGGGGATTTCTTTAACTCTTTTCATTCGATCTGTCCTTCCTTTAAATATAATTGGTACAACTATGACTTCATCACATTATACTCGCGGTTGAATGCGGGAGTCGCTATTGCTACCTCGAAAGCTTCTTATATAACAGACAGGTTAGAACCGAACGAAAAGACTGAGGTAAAGGCTTTCTTTATGTATCAGGTATCACCAATCGGTATCGAGGTTGGCCGCCAGATGGCCGGCTTTGTGGAAGTCGGTTTCGGTCACATGGGAACGGCGATGGCCGGTATTCGTTACCGGATGTAAGAAGAAAATATCTTGTTATAGTAAAATGAAAAAAGAAGGTAAATCGGTTATAATACCGGGTTCACCTTCTTTTTTATGATAATTGAATATCCTGTTTACAGTTTAGCGCGGATCGCTTCGCTTTCCTTTTCGTATCCGGGTTTGTTCAGCAAGGCGAACATGTTCTTTTTGTAAGCTTCAACACCCGGCTGGTCGAACGGGTTAACGCCCAGCATATAACCGCTGATACCGCAAGCCTTTTCGAAGAAGTAGAACAACTGGCCGATATAGTAAGCATTCACAGCCGGCATGGTTACTTTGATGTTAGGAACGCCGCCGTCTACGTGTGCAAGTTGAGTACCCAGTTCTGCCATCTTGTTTACTTCGTCTACGCGCTTGCCGGCGAGGAAGTTCAGACCGTCCAGATTGGCTTCGTCGGTTGGGACGACTACTTTGTGATCCGGTTCTTCAACGGAGATAACGGTTTCGAAGATGATGCGTTCGCCTTCCTGGATCCATTGGCCCATCGAGTGCAGATCGGTAGTCAGGTCGACAGATGCCGGGAAAATACCCTTTCCGTCTTTCCCTTCGCTTTCACCATACAGCTGTTTCCACCATTCGCCGATATAATGCAATTTGGGATGGAAGTTTGCCAGAATTTCGATCTTCTTGCCGCTCTTATATAATTCGTTGCGGGTTGCCGCATAGATAGCCGACAGGTTTTCTGCAAACGGAACATCTGCACCGGTTACTTTTTCCATAGAAACAGCACCGGCAACCAGGTCGCGGATGCTGATATCGGCCACAGCGATAGGCAACAAACCTACCGGAGTCAGCACAGAGAAACGTCCGCCTACATTATCAGGAATGATAAATGTCTTGTAACCTTCCTGGTCAGCCAATGTGCGGAGAGCGCCTCTCTTGGCATCTGTGATGGCTACGATACGATGTTTGGCTTCTTCCTTACCAACGGCATCTTCCAATTGCTTTTTCAACATACGGAATGCCAATGCAGGTTCGGTAGTCGTACCGGATTTGGAGATGTTGATCAAACCGAACTGTTTGCCTTTCAGCACTTCGCACAGTTCATACAGGTAATCTTCACCAATATTTTGTCCGGCATATAAAACAACCGGGTTCTTGCGGTCTGTGTGCAACCAGTCGAAGCTATTGTTTAATGCTTCAACGACAGCCTTTGTACCCAGGTAGCTTCCGCCGATACCGATAGCAACGACAACTTCGCATTTCGAACGAAGCACGTTGGCTGTGTTCTCGATGTCTGTTAACTCCGCATCGGTGATGGAAGAAGGGAGGTGCAACCAACCAAGGAAGTCGTTACCGGCTCCATTACCATTATGTAAAGTGGCAATACATTCGTTTGCCTTCGCTTCCTGTGCGTAAACCTGTTCTTTTGTAACAGCGCCCAGTGCTTTGTCGATGTTAAGACTGATGTTTTTCATATCTATTTAAATGTTTCTGTCAACTGCCTGATGACGGTAGTCGGCGATTTCTTCTCGTATAATATAGCGTATAAGGCATCCAGGATCGGCATGTTTACCTTATATTTCTCGTTGATTTCGTGGATACACTTCGTTCCGTAATATCCTTCGGCAATCATTTCCATTTCTAGTTGCGCGATCTTGACGGAATAACCTTTACCGATCATCGTACCGAACGTACGGTTACGGCTGAAACGGGAGTAGGCTGTTACCAGCAAATCGCCCAGATAAACCGAGTCGGTCACGTCGCGTTCCAGGCTATGTACGGAACTCAGGAAATTACGCATTTCTTCGATGGCATTGCAGATGAATACCGCCAGGAAGTTATCCCCATATTTCATACCGTGGCAGATACCTGCTACGATGGCATATACATTCTTTAAAACGGACGCATACTCTATACCTCTAACATCTTTGCAACAATAGTTGTTCAGATAAGGATTCTGGAATACGTGGGCGACAGCCTTTGCATTTTCAATATTAGAGCAGGCGAGGGTGATATAGGATAGACGCTCGAGCGCGATTTCTTCCGCATGACAGGGGCCACCGATTACGGCAATGTTCTCGGTCGGCACATTATAATATTCGGTAAAGTAGTCGGCAATCAGCATATTTTCATCGGGGACAATACCTTTAATTGCCGAAATGATAAATTTGTCGGTCAAAGGAGTCGTCACCTTCATCAAATGTTGTTTGAGGAAGGGCGACGGGGTCGCGAAGATCAGCGTATCGGAATCTTTGATTACTTCGTTGATATCGGTGTAGAAGGTTACCTTCTCGACATCGAATTTAACGGCGGAGAGATAACTCGGGTTATGTCCCGTTTTCATGAACTCGTCTACCTGATCCTGGCGACGCATGTACCAGTTAATACTATCCTGTGTAGAAAGAACAATCTTGGCCAGAGCGGTAGCCCAGCTACCACCCCCCATTATTGCAATTTTACCGGGTAACTTCATAGCATTCCCTTTTATTTCGCCGCATTGGCAATCCAGGCTTCGACTGCTTCCGCCGTAGGGTTCTGCAGTTTCAGCTTATACTTCTTGTTCATTTCGCAAAGTTCCTGGCGGAGCTTGTTCGGGTTGGCTTCTTTCAAAGTATCAACCGTTATGTAGCCGGCCTTTTGCAGGGCTGGAACCCAGGCTTCGTCAATACCCAGTGCCGCATATTTGTCGGCAGCATCTTTCTTTACTGCCTTTTCCGGACGCATTTGCGGGAAGAGCAATACTTCCTGAATGGTGGTCTGGCCTGTCATCAGCATCACCAGGCGGTCGATACCGATACCGATACCGGATGTAGGTGGCATACCGAATTGCAGGGCGCGCAGGAAATCCTGGTCGATAAACATCGCTTCGTCATCTCCCTTTTCGCTCAAACGCAATTGTTCTTTGAAACGTTCTTCCTGGTCGATCGGGTCGTTCAACTCGCTATATACATTCGCTAATTCTTTACCGTTCACCATCAACTCGAATCGTTCTGTCAGTCCCGGTTTGCTGCGGTGCATCTTTGTCAGCGGGCTCATTTCGACCGGATAGTCGATAATAAAGGTCGGCTGGATGAATGTGCCTTCGCAGAATTCACCGAATATCTCATCGATCAGCTTGCCTTTACCCATTGTGTCGTCGATTTCCAACTTCAACTCTTTACAGATCGAGCGGATTTCGTCTTCGCTTTTGCCGTTCAGGTCGTAACCTGTTTTCTCTTTAATGGCATCCAATATCGGCAAGCGGCGGAACGGAGCTTTAAAGCTGATCGTTTTACCGTCGACTACGCTTTCGCATGTGCCGTTTACAGCCATACAGATGCGTTTCAGCAATTGCTCGGTGAAACTCATCATCCAGTTATAATCTTTATATTGGACATAAAGCTCCATGCAGGTAAATTCAGGATTGTGTGTCCTGTCCATACCCTCGTTGCGGAAGTTCTTACCGATTTCGTAAACGCCTTCGAATCCGCCGACAATCAGTCTTTTCAGATAAAGCTCGGTAGCGATACGCAGATAGAGACCGATATCCAACGAGTTATGATGCGTGATAAACGGACGTGCGCTTGCCCCGCCGGGGATGGATTGCAGGATCGGAGTTTCCACTTCCGTATATCCGGCTTCGTCCAATGCAGCACGCATGGTCTTGATGACTGTTGCGCGTTTCAGGAAAATATCTTTTACACCTTCGTTGACTGCCAGGTCGACATAACGCTGGCGGTAACGCATTTCGGGATCGTTGAATCCATCGTAAGCAACGCCGTCTTTGTATTTAACGATAGGCAGCGGTTTGAGTGATTTCGATAATACCGTCAGCTCCTGGGCATGAACGGAGATTTCCCCCATCTGTGTACGGAATACATATCCTTTGATTCCGACAAAGTCGCCGATATCGAGCAACTTCTTGAAAACGGTATTGTATATTTCTTTGTCTTCGCCCGGGCAAATATCATCGCGGGAGATATATACCTGTATTCTGCCTTCTGAATCCTGCAATTCCATGAAAGAAGCCTTACCCATGATACGGCGGCTCATGATACGGCCGGCAATCGTTACGGGGCGGGGTTCCGCATCGTCTTTAAAGGAAGCCTTTATTTCTTTGGAATATGCGTTTGTTACGTACTCAGCAGCGGGATAAGGTTCTATCCCCATTTGACGCAATTGCTCCATGCTATTGCGTCTTATGATTTCTTGTTCACTCAGTTCTAATAGATTCATTACGCTATTATTTTGTATAATACGGCGCAAAAGTACAAAATTATTCTCACTTATCGGCTAAAAGTAAGTAGTAGTTTGCTTAATTATATATTAGAAAAGCACTTATGATTCCTTATCGCTTCGGGGAGGAAGAAACGTACGTCTTTACCGGCTTGCAGGGATTCGCGGATGAAAGTGGAGGATATTTCCATCAATGGAGCTTCTACCGCACGAATCTCCGGATGATTGTCCGGCAGGATTATTTCAAAACCTTTACGCGGGTAAATCAATATCGGATAGTTGTTTATAATGGCTTCCGATTCTTTCCAGCGGTTGATAAAAGCCCAGTTGTCAGCTCCCATGATAAAATGGAACCGGCGGTCGGGATACCTGCGGTCGAGCGTCCGCAGGGTGTCGATCGTATAAGTAGGCTGGGGGAGGGAGAACTCGATGTCGCTGGCGCGAAACTTCGGATAGCCGGCAATGGATGCCTCGACCAATTCGTAACGGAGCCTGTCGTCCATTAATCCTTCGCGGTTTTTCAGCGGGTTATGGGGAGTAATCACAAACCACAGTTCGTCCAGTCCGGCAAATTCACAAAGCCAGTTTGCCAATGCCAGATGCCCGATATGTACCGGGTTGAACGAACCGGAAAAGATGCCGGTTTTCAGTTTACTCCCTTTCCCGTTCACTGTCTTTTCCACTTGATAAAGTTAAAAGCCTGGGCGCCGAATACAACACCTGTTGCTATGGCTATTAAATATTCTTTATAGAGAAGTCCGGCTATGCAGGTTCCCAATGCTGCCAGTCCGGTCAGGGCGAATATATACCCCCATTTGCGTGGCAGTTTTCCGTTGTTGCTCATGGTTTCGCCAGAAAGTTTTTAATTACTTCAAGGGCTTCCGCCTGGGCTGTCTCGAGGTCGTCATTTACGATGCAAACGTCGAAGTGGGGAATGAATCCCAATTCAAACTCCGCTTTGACAATACGGCTCTCGATTACTTCGGGAGCATCCGTACCCCGTCCTTCCAGACGTTCGCGCAGTTGGGCGATGCTGGGCGGTTGGATAAACATCGACAAGGCGCGGTCGCCGTAAAACTTCTTGATGTTGCAGCCACCTACCACGTCTACATCGAAGATTACATTATTGCCTTCATTCAGAATACGTTTCACCTCGCTTTTCAGTGTTCCGTAATACTTATCCGTATAAACTTCCTCGTATTCCAGGAACTCGCCGGCAGCGATACGGGCGCGGAATTCGTCGGGAGTGAGGAAATAATATTCCACCCCGTCCTTTTCCGTTCCGCGGGGTGCACGGCTTGTTGCCGAGATAGAGAAATGCAGGTTCAGGTTCTGCTTCAGCAGATAGTTGATAATGGTTGATTTACCTGAACCTGACGGGGCGGAGAATATAATTAGTTTACCAGTCATATTATAATACGTTTAATGCCTGTTCCTTGATCTGTTCCAGTTCGTCCTTCATCTGAACGACGATCTTCTGCATTTCCGCATGGTTGCTTTTCGAGCCGAGCGTATTGATTTCGCGTCCCATTTCCTGGGCGATGAAACCGAGCTTCTTACCCTGTCCGTGTCCGTCTTTCATCGTGCTGATGAAATATTTGAGATGATTGTAGAGACGGTTCTTTTCTTCGTTTACATCCAGTTTCTCGATGTAGTAGATCATTTCCTGCTCGAAACGGTTCTTGTCGTAATCCTGGTTGGCCACCTTTTCGAGGTTATCCATGATATGTGCTTTGATCTTTTCGATGCGTTCGCCTTCGTAGTTTTCCACTTCGGCAAGCAGGCGGGCGATGTTGCCGATCTTTTCTTCAAATAGTTTTTGCAGCATGGCGCCTTCCTGGATACGGAAATCGCAAAGATGCTGGATCGCCTCTTTTGCCGCATTGAAAACGACTTCCCATTCGCTTTCGTCCACTTCTACAATCTCCGATTTGATAACGTCCGGCATTTTCAGCAATGTCTGGAACCAGTCGGTCGGAAGTGCGATGTTTAACTTTTCTGCTATATCTTTGATCTGGCCGTAATAACTTTCGAAGGCAGTCAGATTGATTTGTGTAGGAGTGTCTTTTCCAATGTATTCAATGTAAATGCTGAAATCGACCTTACCCCGTTTGAGCGACTGGAGTAGCTGGCTACGGATTTGCATTTCCTTGTCTTTATAGATGGATGGGATGCGGGTTGATAAATCCAGTTGCTTGCTGTTGAGTGCTTTAATTTCTACGGTTACCTTTTTTGAAGGAAGTTCGGCTGTAACCTTACCGAATCCAGTCATTGATTGTATCATTGTTCTAAAAATTTGTGCAAAGATAGGGTATTCAGTTGACAGTTGACAGTTGACAGTTGACAATTATTTGTCGCGATAGAGAAAAAGTTCGTTTTTTTTCGTTTTGTTACAGGGATGATTTTGTACTTTTGCAGCCAATTAATCCGGTTGATGACCGATTAGCGTATGATAAAAAATACCTGTCAACTGTCAACTGTCAACTATCAACTGTTATGTCTTGTATATTAAATATCGAAACATCGACTTCCGTCTGTTCTGTCGCTTTGTCGTCGGATGGGGAAGTGTTATTTGAAAAGAGTTCGTTCGAGGGACCTTCGCATGCTGTCTTATTAGGTGTATATGTCGAAGAAGCGTTGGGAGAGATGAAGAAGAAAGGCCTTCGCCTGGATGCGGTGGCTGTCAGCAGCGGTCCCGGTTCTTATACCGGATTGCGTATCGGTGTTTCGGTAGCCAAAGGGCTTTGTTTCGGATATGGTATTCCTTTGATCAGTATTCATACATTGGAAGTATTGGCGGTGGCTGCTTTGAAAGAGCAGGATAATACTGCCGACCATTTGTATTGCGCCATACTGGATGCCCGTCGGATGGAAGTGTATGCAGCTATTTATGATGCAAGTCTCAAAACTGTTCGTGAAACTTCGGCCGACATTGTCGATGCGGATACCTATGCCGCTTATCTGGAAAAGAGAAAAGTTTGTTTCTTCGGAAATGGTGCTGCCAAGTGCCGCGAAGTGATTACTTCTCCGAATGCCCTCTTTATCGATAATATCCATCCGTTGGCGGTTAATATGATCCCTCTTTCGGAAAAGGCCTTTGCCGAAAGCAAGTTTGAAGATGTTGCCTATTTTGAACCGTTCTACCTGAAAGAGTTTCAGGCAACGATCGCAAAGAATAAGGTATTAGGATAACCAACGAAATTTACGGAATGGAAGAGAAGCCAAAGGTATTACTTCATAGTTGCTGTGCCCCCTGTTCGTCAGCCGTAATCGAGTGGCTGCTCGGAAACGGATACGACCCTGTTATCTTCTTTTTCAACCCCAACATCTATCCCGAAGAAGAATACCTGAAAAGGAAGCAGGAACTGATCGGGTATATCCAAAAGCTGAACCTTACGTTTATCGACGCCGACTACAACCATGCCGGTTGGCTCGGCTGCATCGAAGGCTTGGAAAAAGAGCCGGAAAGAGGGTCGAGATGTTCGCAATGTTTCCGCATTCGTCTGGAAGCCGCCGCCCTGCAGGCTTCCCGTTTGAATATCCCCCTGTTTACCACCACCCTTTCTTCCTCCCGCTGGAAGAACTGGAAGCAAATCTATGAAGCCGGTCTCTATGCTGAGAGCAAAGCGGAGAATGTCCGTTTTTGGGACAAAGACTGGAAAAAAGGCGGCCTGACCGAACGACGCGCCATCCTGCTGCGTGAAAATGACTTTTATAACCAGCAGTATTGCGGGTGCGAGTTTAGTATGCGTAAATAACTTCCTCTTTAGGGGCAACTATTACGCTTTCTATCTTCCATAATACTATCCATTTGGTCTTTAGTCCAATAGATTAGAGAGTTTAGGTGAGGTAATAATGATTGTCCTCGTTGTGTTAAAGAATATTCTACTTTTGGGGGTATTTGAGCATAAACTTGTCGTTTGACTATTCCGTCTTGCTCCAAAGTACGTAAGGTAACAGTTAGCATTTTTGCGATATGTCGGGTATTGTCCTTTGGAGTTCCCCAAATCTCATTACAGGGATTTGCTCCAATGTAAATATGGTCAATATAGACCACTTATCGCTAATACGGGAAAGTATATTTCTAATAGGACAATTCTGGATAAAAATCTCATCTCTTAATTTATCTGTTTCCATAATAGACTGTACATTAATCACGATACAAAAGTAACTAAAAAACTAATTGTATGAAAG
>JAJPZM010000053.1 GCA_021204335.1 Parabacteroides sp.
TCCGACTTCAAATCCAGAATTTATAATAGGACATTATGCGGATAATCATTTAAAAAAAAGACAGCCATTTCCATGACTGCTTTTCATTGTGAGTCGAGTTACAATAATTTTATATCACAAGTTTTCAAGCCATTTTTGCCCGAAGCGGTAAATGTCCATAGATATATACCACCTACGACAACTGCACCTACAGCAAAAACAAAAACTAATGCGTCCATATCATTTCAATATTTTATTCGCCAATAATGCTGACGACATAGTTAATATAATTCCAAACAATGCGGCAAACCATATCTTCATATCCCCTATATTGGAAAATAATGGCAATGTCACACTAACAACAAGTCCCGCAAAGGACAATTTAGACAAATCGAAGAAATAACCAGCGAGCTTTTCACGCCTCACTTTATCTTTCTCTTTCGTATCCTTTTTCACCTCTTGAGACTTTTCCCAGTTCCCCATAATACGGCAATCTGTTTTTTTGCAAATATACATTATATTTATTAATGCGATTTATTTACGGCGTTAATTAATTGAGAAAGTTTTGAAATAACTCAATTTCCCATTAAATCAGCAAGATGTATTGATTTTCATTATTATCAAAACATCTACAATCACGATTCGTATTCCTTATATATAAACACCCAGATAGTCAGTTGCGGATTATATTAACTACAAACACAAAAAAAGCAGTTACCTAAAAAGGTGACTGCTTTTTCAGAGCCGAAAGCCGGACTTGAACCGGCGACCTACGCATTACGAATGCGTTGCTCTACCAGCTGAGCTATTTCGGCAACAAACTATATATAACTGTTACTTGTTTTCGAATCCGGGCACAAAGGTAAAAAGTCTATTCGACATCTGAAAGAAGTTTGGCCCAAAAATCATCTAAATCTGCATCTAAATCTTTCAAAAGAGGATCGTCGGCACGCAACAAGTCGTCATCAAGGAACAAAAGCTCCTCTATTATAACGAAATCCTCGTCAGTCAAGCTGACAGAGAAAGGCTTCATGATGTGGGGACTTTCAAATACATTTTTAGCAACTAAAAGAGTCAGCACAGATTTTACAGTGTTGGCTACCTGCTTGTTGAATTGGTCTTCTTCGCAGGAACTATCCACCCAATCAAAAATGATGACCTTATCCAGCAAGTGTTCTTCTTCATCATAGATTTGCAATTCCCCGCTTTCCGGATCTGCCTGGATATATAAATCACTATAAAAACCATTGGAATTGTCAGCTGTCAATTTCCCGATGGTTGAAATAAAAGTCGTCTCCAGGACAGACTGAATCTTTGCATTATTTGCACTCATAACTCTTTTTTTATTCTTTTTTCGAATCGTCTGTCAAAAGTAATAATAATTCGGAGAATATGTCATATTATTTTCCAAATTGCATATTTAGTTTTCTATCGGAACGCAACCGGTTGAGCAAAGCCTCAACATAAAGAGTTTGAAGTTTGGTGTTTTTACCGTCTTCTCCCTCATTCTTTTTAAATATATCGCGCGACTTGGATGCCCATTCGTGGGCTTCTCTCAGTTCGCTTTTCATTTCATGGCTTAAAGCTATATTGGAAGCGGCTTTTGCCTGGGCTTTCCAGTTTTTTGAATTTTCATAGAGATGCTTCCACCGCTCAGCCGCATTTTCCCATTTCTCCGTACGTGCAAAAGCGGTCGCTTCTTTCCACTGAGTCCCCATCCCTGAATAGAACCAGCGGGTTTCCCTTGTCCAATGAGGAACAAAGTTCGGACTGGCCCTCATCCCGAGATACTCTCCTGATGCACGTAGTGCTTCTTCCTGGGAAGGCAGCATTTGATCCAATAAAATCTGATTATAGGCACTTTCAGAGAAGAAAAGGCTATCAGCCATATAAACCGTAGCCAAAGGAGTGGGCCGTCCCGGAAGGTAACTACGAATAACACCCGACATCAGGACACTGATATCACCGGCAATATAGCCTTCTGCAAAAGCGACTACATTTTTACTGGATTCAAACAGCAAACGGTCGAACGAAATAACCGCGTCGGCACCTGTTTCATCGCAAAGGGCGGTCACCTGATCCGGTGTCAGCTTGACATCATCGTAGTAAACATCATCCTTGCGGGTAGCATCATGATAGAGAAGCACATCATCGAAAAAAGAGACGTCCACCATCGCTTTTCCCAGTCCCTGACAAGCATCAAACAAAGCACTGTCGGCTTTCACATGGCAGGTATCCTGCTTCGTTCCAAATAACGTAAGCTCGCAACCGATATCTTCCGGTTGGGGAACAACATTGTTCACAACCAGTATTTTACCGATGTTCTCCGGGAAAGTTATTTCAGCCGGATTGTATGTTTCAATAGACAGATAGTCTATTGAGCTACAAGATGTCAGCAAGCCTATTGCCAATAAATAAAACGCATTTCTCATCACTCTTTTGTTTTAAAAGAGGGCGAAACCATGTTCGCCCCTACATTATACTATATCGCTCACCGCCTTGAAGTAGCCGATCGACTCCGCAATACCCAGGAAAGGATCTTTCATATCCTTTTCATATTCCAGGCTGCACATTCCGGTATAGTTCACTTCGCGCATCATCTTCATTAATGCGGGGAAGTCTATCTTTCCACGACCGATTTCTATGCCGACTCCCGCTTTCGACGAATCCGTTACATCTTTAATATGCATATCGAACACGCGGGTATGATATTTCTTCAGGTCTGCTACCGGATTACAGCCGTTGCGCAGGTCGTGACCAATATCCAGACACATCCCGATACGCGGATCCAACTCTTTTGTATGCTCCCACACATCCGTTGCATCCGGATATGTTTTAATATCGGGCCCATGCAAGTAGATCGCATAATGGAAATCATATTCTTTTGCTTTCTTATCCACGTAAGGAAGCAACTCGTAATTGGGAACACCCACAATCAGTTTTACACCCACACGTTTTGCATACTCGAAAGCCCGGTCGATTTCAGCCTCGCTCTTCATATATATAGGACCTACGGCATAACCGGTTACCTGATGAGCGGCACATTTCTCATGAAACGCTTTGATCTGCTCGTCGGCACTATCCAGCGGCAAATGAAAATCTTTGATGCAAAGATAATGAATATCGAGTCGCTGCAATGTTTTCAACGTAGTATCCAAATCAAAATTAACAAAGGTATAGCCTGCCATTCCCAGACGCCAGGGATCAATCGACTTTGCCGCTTTCGGAATAATCCTGTCCGGCAAACCGGCTTTTGCCATACTTGCAGCACCCAATAATACGGCGCCGGCAAGTCCTTGTCTAAAAAACTTTCTTCTAGAATTCTCCATGGTATATTTAATGTAAATAATTATTACGGTTTTCTCAGAGGCAACACAACCGTAAACGTAGAGCCTTCGCCAAATACGGAAGATACACTGATCGTTCCTCCCATCTGGGTAATAAGACCTTTACAAATTGCCAACCCCAGTCCTACCCCTTTGCTCCAGTCGTTCAGTTGAACGAAACGGCTGAATATCTGTTCCAGCTTGTCTGCGGGAATACCTTCTCCCGAATCTTCCACTGAGAAAACGACATCAGCCTCTGTCACCTGATAACCAAAGCGGATAAAACCTTTTTCCGTATGCTTAATCGCATTGGTCAGCAAGTTAGTAAGAATTTGCGTAAGACGATTACGATCTGTATAAAAAAGTAATGGTGAACACTCATTTAATTCCAATCTAACATTCTCCGACATCCTAAGTTGTATTACATTATATATCTTTTTCATCAAGCTGGGAAGGTCATGGTTAAAATAACTAAGCGTCATTGTATTGGACTCTATCTTTGAAATATCCAGGACATCGGTTATCAAACGCTGAAGCAGTTCGTTGTTACTCTGGATAATATCAGCATATTCCTGCCGAGTTTCCACATCATCCTCATCGACCAATACCTAAGAGAAACCGACAATGGCATTCAATGGAGTACGGATTTCATGATTCATATTAGCCAAGAAAGCTGATTTCATCCGGTCAGCCTCTTCTGCTTTTTCCTTTGCTATTTTTAGTTGCAAACCATACCGATGACGGCTATAAGAGACATACCCCAGTAAACAACATAACATAAACAGGAAAATAGCTCCACCCCCCCCCATTTGCAAAAGATGGGAATGAGCCTCTGCTACTTCCAGGTCCATCTCCTTATTTTTTAATTCCAGTTTATCAACCTCATGCTGTGTTTTCATTTCTGCCAGTTCGTTATAAAAGCGGGCTTTCGATAACGAATCATTCAGGAAAGCATATTCCCTATATGCTAACGCTGCAGCCCTGTCTCTTCCACTTTCCAGCAAAACATCGGACTTGTTCTTTAGCATTTCAAGGAAATAGACAGCATTCCTTTTTCGCAAAGCCGGTAATAAGGAGTCGAAAACAGCTAACGCCTGGTTATACTGTTTACTTTGTTTATAATAAATTCTGTAAATAGAGCGCAATTCGTCCTTATAGTTATACATTTCATATTTAACCAAAAGATCTTCCGCTTTCTTCAAATGCGCCAATGCTTCGGGTAAATTATCGAGACTTATATATTCCAATGCATAATGCCTGTGTACCACATATTCTAAATAATAAACAGGTATCTCTTCATCCAGCCACGAAATACCTTTATCCTTGCAAATATTCACATAATCATTCAGACGGTTGGTGTACTTCATTTTCACTGCCGGGCTCAAGGCCTTATTCATCAATTGCTTGATAATATGGACACGTTTGACCAGCGGAGCATTACGCATTTCCATACTTTTCAACACCTCTTCATACAAGGCAACACCCTCTTCGCCTAAATTATTGGATAAATAAAAATCAGCCAATGCTTGGTTAACCATCTCCAGTCCTTCCGGAAATTCGAGTTCGGTAACTTCCTCTTTCATGTTGGCTGCATATTTCAGCGCTTCTTCATTCTTTTTAATCCGGGTCAGAACATAGATATACCAAGCTTTCATCCGGAAATATTTCACGTATCTTTTTTGTTCCTTAAATAACGGCAGTGCCTTTTGCATCCAAAAATACATACTGTCTGGACTCTTGGCATAATAATAACGGACATAGCAGAACATGGCATTCGCTTCCTAATGCCGGTCTTTTTGCTGCCTGGATTGTTCCAGCAACTGTGTCGCATATTCAAAACCTTTCTGTTGTTGAAGATTGGCTTGTGTCAAAGCAAAAAGCGAATCCAAAGATAAAGTTTCTCCCCTATCCTCTGCCCCGTATAATACTTGTGATGAAAAACATCCCCACAAAATACAAAAAAAAGATTAACAACTTATTTATTAACACCCTCATTGAAACAAACCCTCCGCATTTCAAGCGATGCAAGTTAGTAAAAATTAGCTAAACAAAACCTTTTATCCACAAAAATAAAATAAAAGCACCCATATTTGTCCTTTATCTGGCAAATATGGGTGCTTATGTGATAAAAATCGCGGAGATTCTTTACTTTTTTAGGGCTGCAATGCTTTCTTCAATCGATTTGATTTTGCTTTCGGCATCTGCCTGTTTCTTGCGTTCCATATCGATTACTTTAGCAGGGGCTTTACTTACAAAACTTTCGTTGCTCAACTTCTTTACTACGGAAGCCAGGAAGCCTTGCTGATATTTCAATTCTTCTTCCAACTTGACAAGTTCTTCTTCTACATTAATCATGTTGCCCAGAGGTACGGCATATTCGGTGGTACGAACCAGGAAAGAAACGGCGCCGGCTGCTTTATCATCCGTCTTGGCGATTTCAGACAGGTTACACATCTTGGCAATTACCGGGTTGAATGCATCGTTATGGTCGCCCAACACCTGCAATGACAATTCTTCCTTGTTTGGGATATTCTTCTGCAAACGGATTGTGCGGACACCACTGACTATTTCCTTTACGATCTCGAAAGAGTCCAGATAAGCATTATCCACCGGTGCCACTTCCGGCATCAAGGCAACCATCAGGCTTTCTCCCTCCTTACGCGGTTCGAGTGCCTGCCACAATTCTTCCGTAATAAACGGCATGAACGGGTGAAGCAGACGGAGCAGCGCATCGAAGAAACCGAGCATTGCCTCGTAAGTAGCCTTGTCGATCGGCTGCTGGTAGCCCGGCTTGATCATTTCCAGATACCAGGAAGAAAATTCGTCCCAGAACAGTTTGTAGACAGCCATCATCGCTTCGCTCAAACGATATTTGTCGAACGAGTCGTTTACTTCGGCAATTGTTTTATCCAACTGCATCTTGAACCACTTAACGGCGGTTGCCGATGCTTCGGGTTGTGCTATCGTATCGTCTACCGTCCAACCTTTTATCAGACGGAAGGCATTCCATATCTTGTTATTGAAGTTACGTCCCTGTTCGCACAGCGCCTCATCGAAAGGAATATCGTTGCCGGCAGGAGCTGCCATCATCAGGCCCATACGGACGCCATCGGCACCGTATTGTTCGATCAGCAGCAGCGGGTCGGGAGAGTTACCCAATGATTTAGACATCTTGCGTCCCAACTTGTCGCGAACGATACCGGTGAAGTAAACGTTCTTGAACGGCATATCTTTCCGGTATTCGTAACCCGCCATAATCATGCGAGCTACCCAGAAGAAGATAATATCCGGTCCGGTTACCAGGTCGCTGGTCGGATAGTAATAGTTGATTTCTTCGTTGTCCGGATTGTTGATGCCGTCGAACAAAGAGATCGGCCACAACCAGGAAGAAAACCAGGTATCCAGGCAATCGTCGTCCTGACGAAGATCGGCTATTGTCAGCGAATCGTTGCCGGTCTTTTCCTTTGCCAGCTTCAAAGCCTGTTCGGCTGTTTCGGCCACTACATAGCCTCCTTCGGGCAGGTAATAAGCCGGGATACGGTGTCCCCACCACAACTGGCGGCTGATACACCAGTCCTTGATGTTCTCCATCCAGTGGCGATATGTATTTTTGAACTTGGGCGGATAGAATTTGATATCATCCTTCATCACCGGTTCCAAGGCAATCTGTGCCAGATGTTCCATCTTCAGGAACCACTGCATAGACAGCTTCGGTTCGATAGGCACGTTGGTACGTTCGGAAAAACCTACCTTATTTTCGTAAGCCTCCACCTTTTCCAGCAGATCGGCGGCAGCCAGGTCTTTTTCAATCTGTTCGCGAACATCGAAACAATCCATGCCGACATACAGACCGGCAGCTTCGCTCAACGTTCCGTTATCGTTGAAGATATCGATAGAAGGCAAGTTATATTTCTCGCCCAGCATATAGTCGTTTACATCGTGGGCCGGAGTAACCTTCAGACAGCCGGTGCCGAATTCGATGTCTACATAGTCGTCTTCGATAACAGGAATAACGCGGTTTACCAGCGGAACGATTACTTTCTTCCCTTTCAGATGCTGGTTCTTCGGGTCGTTCGGGTTGATACACATAGCGGTATCGCCCATAATCGTTTCCGGACGGGTAGTCGCCACGATAGCATAACCGTCTTCGCCTTCGATTTTATAGCGCAGGTAATACAGTTTGCTATGTTCTTCCTTATAGATTACTTCTTCGTCGGAAAGAGCAGTCAGGGCTTTCGGATCCCAGTTAACCATACGGACGCCACGATAGATCAAGCCTTTGTTGAACAGATCCACGAATACTTTCAACACACTTTCCGAACGTTTTTCGTCCATGGTGAAAGCCGTACGGTCCCAGTCGCAGGACGCACCCAGTTTACGCAACTGTTTCAGGATGATGCCGCCATGTTCCTCTTTCCATTCCCAGGTATGTTTCAGGAACTCATCGCGGGTCAGGTCTGTTTTCTTGATTCCCTGCTGTGCCAATCGGTTTACCACCTTCGCTTCGGTTGCGATAGAAGCATGGTCGGTACCCGACACCCAGCAAGCATTCTTTCCCTGCATACGGGCACGACGGATCAAAATATCCTGAATGGTATTGTTAAGCATGTGTCCCATGTGAAGTACGCCGGTGACGTTTGGGGGCGGAATGACGATTGTGTACGGCTCACGTCCGTCCGGTTTCGACTTGAAGAAGCCGTTGTCCAACCAATACTGATACCACTTCCCCTCTACTTCTGCGGGGTTGTACTTACTTGCAATTTCCATATTGTTTCTATTAATCTGTTTTCTTTATTATCCAACCTATACATATAATTATATGTACGAAGGTGCAAAATTACAAAATAAGACGGAAATAAAGTACTTCATTGCTGCTTTTTATAGGATACAAAGCAGTGAGCCCGCCTGCCCCGTCGAAACAACAGGCGGATACACTGCCTAAGTATAAACTATTCCCCCGGCAAGTAAAAAAAGTTTCTCCCTAGAGAAACTAATACGCCCCTGTAGGAACGGAGACCGTTGTCAGGAGAGACATTTTTTGTACATTTGCAGCAGACAGACAGAAACATGACAAAAGAAATCCTCTACCTGAAAATAGCGAAGGCAATTGCCTGGCAAATAAAAAAAAGAAGTATGGAAGGCCGGTGAGAAATTGCCTTCTTTGCGTACCATCAGCCACGAGAATGGTGTGAGCCTGAATACGGCCATCCAAGCCTATTACGAATTGGAAAAAGAAGGGTTTATCATAGCATGCCCCAAATCCAGGTATATCGTAAATTATAAACCGTTGCGCCAATCCGTCCCGGAAACCACGCAGCCTCCGGTTAGATTTGCTGGGGAAGAAGATGAAGATTTAATAACTAAAGTATATTCTTCCATAGAAGATATGTCTGTTACCCGCTTTTCGCTGGGCGTACCGGAAGATGTGTTACTGCCTATTGCCAAAATCAATAAAGAGCTCACCAAAGCAATGTGTTCACTGCCGGGCAACGGAACCAGATATGAAGACCCTTAGGGAAACAGCCGGTTAAGGAAAGACATAGCCCGCTTCACCTATAACTGGAACGGGAATTTAACGGAAGACGAGCTTGTCACTACAACGGGAGTCACCAATGCCATCTCTTTAGCCTTATCTGTGATTGCCCAAAAAGGAGATACAATCGCAGTGGAAAGTCCGGTTTATTTCGGCATACTGCAATTGGCCACCAGCATGGGGCTTCGCGTCCTGGAACTGCCCACAAACCCTGTTACGGGCATCGACCCGGACGCTTTAAAGAAGGTTCTGCCGCAAATCGACCTATGCCTGCTAATCAGCAATTTCAGCAACCCGATGGGAAGTTGTATGCCCGACGAGCATAAAAAAGCTATCGTGAACATGTCGGCGGAACGTGATATTCCGCTGATTGAAGACGATTTATACGGTGATGTGTTCTTCGGCACTTCACGTCCCAAACCATGTAAAGCCTTTGATGATAAAGGCCTTGTGATATGGTGCGGTTCCTTTTCAAAAACATTGGTTCCCGGCTACCGGGTAGGCTGGATTGCCCCCGGCAAATTCAAGGACGCCGTTATTCGCCGGAAACATATCCACCAGATATCAACGCCTACCCTGAATCAGGAAGTGATGCCCGGTTTCTGGAAAACGACAGGTACGAAAACCATTTACGCAAACTGCGCCACGAGCTGCATACCAACAGTCTTCATTTCGTACAGTCCATCAGAGACTATTTCCCCGAAGACACCAAACTCATAACCCCGCAGGGGGGGGTCATGCTTTGGGTCGAACTAAATCGAAAAATAGACACGACCGAACTCTATCGCAAGGCCATGCAACAGAAAATAAGCATTGCCCCCGGACGTATGTTCACACTGCAAGACCAATACAGGAACTGCATGCGCCTGAGTTACGGACAACGGTGGTGCCCGTTTATTGAAGAACGTTTAATGCTGCTGGGAGATATAATCAAGAAATCACTCTGAGCGGCTGATATATTCCTTTACGACTTCTCCGAGCGTGTGAAGACCTTTCCTTATTCTATCTTCCGGCATATTGGAGTAGTTTATACGAAACGTATTTTCTTTATTCCCGTTCGGGAAAAAGGATGCTCCCGGAACAAAAGCTATTTTTCTCTCCAGACATCTCTCTAATATTTCGCGTGCCGAAATGCCTTCGGGAAGTTCTACCCAGGTAAACAATCCGCCTTCCGGACGAGTAAACTTTACCGTATCCGGGAAATAACGTTCCATACATTCAAGGGCGATATCCCTGCGCCTTTTGTACACTGCTACTATTTTCCCTATATGTTTATCAATGTCATACCGTTTCAGATATTCGGCAATAGTCATCTGCGCAATCGTATTACATTGCAAATCCATGCTCTGTTTCACCAACACGTATTTACGAATAATATCCTTATCCCCGGCAATCCAACCGATACGGAAGCCCGGACAGAATATTTTCGAGAAGCTGCCGGTACACAAAATATTGCCGACCGTATCAAACGATTTGACAGACGGCAAAGATTCCCCCTCGAATCTCAGCTCGCCATACGGATTGTCTTCAATAACCGCAACACCATATTTCGAAGACAACTTGGCCAACTTCCTGCGCCTGTCCAGACTCCATGTTTTCCCTGTCGGATTCTGGAAAGTAGGTATTACATATATCAACTTAATGTTTTCGGTACGGCTCAAAACATCTTCCAAAACATCCATGACCATGCCATGCTCATCCGTCGGGATTTCAATAAAATGGCATCCGTATGCTTTGAATGCACTGATTGCAGCCAGATAGATCGGACTTTCACAGACAACAATATCACCTTCGTCTAAAAAGACTTTTCCCGACAAGTCTAATCCCTGCTGCGAACCATGAGTAATCAGAATATTATCTTTATCCAGCACTGTACCCAGACGTTCGTTCATCCGTTTGGCAATCCATTCCCTCAAAGGGACATATCCTTCAGTGGTTGTATATTGGAGTGCTTTTGTTCCTGCATCCTTCAACACAATCTGATTTATTTCATTAATCTCATCTATCGGAAAGAGCTCCGGAGCCGGCAAGCCCCCGGCAAACGAGATAACATCTTCCTGTTCCGTCACTTTCAATATCTCCCTTATCTCGGACGCTTTTATATAAGACATCCTCTTTGCAAAACTCAACTTCATAATCACAAATTATTAGCAGATTAATTGGTTGCAAATAAATCAAAAAGACAAGACGGAAACAGATACACATTTACGGATATATGGAGATACAGATTGACAAGAAAGAGAACGTACCAGCTATGAAAAAATCACAAAATAACAATTTGCTCGCAAATTAACCGCTAAGATATATAAATACGACTTGCAACATTCCATAAATGCCAGTATCTTTGTAAATTATTTACAAAATAAAATGGGAAGACGCTCAGGATATAAAGATACAAATCTCAAAAAATGATTATCCGCATGATGTCCGTTGATTTATTGAACATCATATGAATG
>JAJPZM010000094.1 GCA_021204335.1 Parabacteroides sp.
TTTAATATATTATTGATTAATCAGTTATAAAAATAAATATAATATTTTCTGCCATTTCATCAAGCATAGACGCTGCTTTTTTTATAACTTTGGTACCAATTAATAAAAACAACAATCTATTTACTTAAATCTGTCAACATATGAGAAACAAGTTGATTACCTTCCTTGTTCTGTGCCTCTGCTTTAATTGGGCAGGGTATGCACAAAGTACCGTTCATGAATCGGTAAAGTTTCAAAGTAAGAAATTGGGGAAAGAAGTCTCCTACTCCATTTACCTGCCCGACGGTTATAATTCGTCCGACCGCTATTATCCGGTGCTCTACCTGCTGCATGGCTATACCGACAACGAAACCATGTGGATACAAACCGGACAAATGCAGGAGATTACCGATTGCGCCATCAAGAGCGACAAGGCCGTTCCCATGATCGTAGTTATGCCCGATGCCTGGGATACATGGTATATCAATCAGTATGACGGGAAAGTTCCTTACGAAGATATGTTTTTTGAAGAATTGATTCCCTACATTGAAAAGACCTATCACGCACGCAGCAATAAAGAATTTCGTGCTGTTGCCGGTTTGTCGATGGGTGGCTATGGTTCATTTATTTATTCGCTTCATCATCCGGATATGTTTTCGGCATGTTGCCCGCTCAGTGCAGCGGTTTACGACGACGCCACAATGAGCGAACGGATAAAGGGAAATAATAAGTTATTTGGCAGACTATTTGGCTCCGGCATGGAACATTGGCAGAAGAATAGTGTACTGAAAATGCCGTCGGATCTGGATAAAGAGAAACTGCCGCGTATTCGCTACTATATCGATTATGGAGACGAAGATCATCTGCTGGATGGAAATTTCCAGGTACACAAACTTATGCAGGAAAAAGGATTGAAACATGAGTTTCGTGTACGCGATGGCGGACATACATGGTTGTATTGGCGTACCGCCCTGCCTGATGTACTTGAATTTGTCAGTGGTGCTTTCCGCAGGAATCAGTATTAATGTATATCAAAAACGTGATAAACAATAGCAAACACGTAAACGGTGGTATTCCTATCACATATTTGATAGAAATACCACCGTTTGCCATAAATTTGTCGCTACTTTGTGACAAGATGACACAAAGAAACACTCTTAATATTTGTCATTCAAACGTAGATAAAGTTCCTTTGTCCTACTAAAAATAATCAAAATTACACCCAAGATGAATAAGAGAGAAATGCTAGAAGCTATTGCCGGTAAAACCGAACTGGATATTAAAATTGTAAAAAAGGTAATAGATGCTTGCGAAGAAATATTAGTAGACAGGATAAAACAGGATGACAAAGTAATCATACATAATTTCGGGCATTATGAACCCCATACACGTGCAGAACGAATGGGACGTAACCCGCAAACCGGAGAACCGGCAATAATCCCCCCGTATTAAAACAATTAAATTTAAGCCGGGAAAAGAAACTTATCGTAAATTGAATGCCAAGAAATGATAAAGCATTAGAGATGAAGCACTTCACTCTAACGCTTATTTTATATCTTATATTACCTGTCTGTATCAAAGCACAGAATACACCAGACAGCCTATTTACCCTTGAGTACATCCAAAGCATCAGTTTGACGGATCCGCACAGAGCGTTAGACTTGCTGAATGAAGCGGAAAAAGATAAGCGTATTCCCGAATTTTTGATTAATAACCTTCGAAGCCTGGTCTACCACAATGGACTAGGCCAATATCGGGTTGCCCTGGACTATGCCCTGAAAGCCTATCAAAGCGATTCAATCCAAAAGAGCCCTGAACGAGCCTTGAGTTTAATTGATATAATAGCCAGTGATCATATGTCGATCGGTAACTACATCGATTGTATCCGCTATTCCAACATCGGCGTTAAATTGGCACAACAAATTGAAGACAAAAGTTTAGAGGCTGGCATGTGGCAATACATCGGATTAGCCAAACAGGAAATGGGATTGAAGGCAGAGGCGGAGACCTATTTTATCCAGGCAATCAAGACTCAAAAAGAGGTTGCAAAAAAACTCACAAGACTGGAAAGAGATAGACGACCTGATCTATTCATACGGGACATTAATCATGTTTTACATGGAAAATCGTAAACACAAGGAAGCAATCGCCCTGTTGCCTGATTATGACAAGCTGATGGTTAAACTTGGTACATGCCCGAATTTGCCTGAAGGAGTATGCGATATGCGCTACAGTAGCCTCTATGCAGCCTTTGCCAATATTTATGCCTTAGACGGCAAACTTGGGAAAGCTAAACAATATTACGAAAAATATCTTCAAACGAATTATTCCTCTACCTCCGAAGGAAGAGGCATGCGCATTGATTATTTACTGAATACCGGACAATATCAGGAAGCTCTCCTTTATATAAAGAAAGACAAACAAGATCTGATTGCTGCCGGAGATACGATGAGCAATGACTACACGCATTATACCCTGAGACATGAGGCGGAAGCCTATATCGGACTAAAGAATTATCAGGCTGCCGCCGAGAACTACAAAAAGATGTTTATTCTTTCCGATAGCCTGAATAGTAACGAAAAACAAAATACGGCACTCGAACTGGCAACTCTTTATGAAACAAATGAAAAGGATTTGCAGATTAAAGAATAGCGTATCCAGCTCCACCAAACGCGCATCATACTGATTGCTGCCACAGGGATATTTATTTTGTCGCTTATTATCATCTGGCTGATCGTACACAACCTGCGTGTAAGCCGTAGGAAAAACCGTATCATGGCAGGACAGATCGATGAATTGCTGGCTTCCCACGACAGCCTACTCAAAGCTAAAGAAGAAATACGAACCCTAAGCACGCCCTCGTTGGAAAAGAATAATATCCCGCAGGAAGAACCTCCTCTGACTGATGCAACAGAAACTGTTATGCAGGCTTTATTCGAGGAACTCGATACATTGGTTACCAAAGAACAACTATTTCTTAATCTGGATATAAACCGCGATATGTTAACCAAACGTATGCACATCCAGAAAAACGTATTTGCACAGATCATCCAACTTTATGGGCATACCAACTTCAATGGATATATTAATAATAAGCGGCTGGAATACTCTATCCGATTGCTAAAGGATTATCACAATTATACAATACAGGCTGTTGCCAACGATTCCGGTTTCAATAATGTTCGAACTTACTATCGTACATTCCGGGAAAAGTATGGAATGAGTCCGGCCGAATATAGAGACACCCAAATAAATAACAACAAAAAAAGAACCATGCATAAACAATCTGTTATCCTGATAACCGGCGCCTCTTCCGGTTTTGGAAAAACGACTGCGACCTATTTAATCCGTAAAGGACATATTGTATATGGCACCAGCCGAAAGCCTGTGGATGACGCAGATGGTACACGGATGCTGATAATGGATGTTACTCAACCGCAGTCTATCCGACAGGCCGTAGAGCAAATCATCGTCGAACAAGGGCGCATCGATATCCTTATCAATAACGCCGGATTGGGGATCAGCGGAGCACTCGAGTTGGCTACCGATAAAGAAATCAAACAGCAAATGGATACCAACTTTATGGGGGTAGTAAATATGTGTAAAGCTGTTTTACCGGAAATGCGAAAAGCCCGAAAAGGACTTATCATTAACATTAGTTCGATAGGCGGATTGATTGCGGTACCTTTTCAGGGATATTACTCTGCATCCAAATTTGCAGTCGAGGGTTTCAGCGAAGCGCTATTACACGAAGTCCGTCCGTTCGGTATCCAGGTTTGCCTGGTAGAACCAGGAGACTTCCGTACTAATTTCACAGCAAACCGCAACGTATCGGAAGCAACAATTACAGATCCGGACTATCGGGATAACTTTATCCGGACTATGACAGCCATCGAAATGATGGAAAACGGAGGTGCACATCCAGATAAGCTGGCTCGCACAATCGGTAAACTTATTAAAAAGAAGCGCCTCCCTTTCCGTACTAAAACAGGTCCTGTCGAACAGGTTCTCTTTACTCATCTCCGGCAATGGTTACCAGAGCATCTTGTATTTTGGATAGTACGAAAAGGGTATGCGCTAAAATAGCTCTACTATAGTTGATTAGAAAGCTAGAACAGGACGTACCTTATAATAATTATATGTTTTACGATTCTCGGCATATAAACGAATCTCCTGACTGGATTCTGTACTAAAAAGGACAGACCAGGGAAAAGACGGATTATATTCTGAACTGGATAGATAATAGGTAGATTTAGTGAAACCTGCATTTTCAAAAGAACTCATATACCTATTTAAATTGCCCAAGCACCTTCAGTAATAGAAAGGAACCTCCCTTGCGTGTCCAGTTTATCTGCCAAATCGGCTCCACCTAGATTTTCAAGAATTGCACACCATTGACCAATACTTGGCACATACCAACCACTCGTATTTATTAGATCACCTGAACCACTTCTATAATTCAGAGCTTTATAGAATGCTTCAAATTCAGACTCTGAATTGTTCAGTTGTTTAATAACATATGTTTCCGAATATCCATCGAGATTATCATACGCGGACCGGAAATTAGGAATTTGGTTCAGTCCATCAACATGAGCGTTTATATATGAACCTGTTGTCCAAGAATAATTTCCATCATCTACATTCTTTAAAGCCAAAACATAACCTTTTTTCCAACCCATCTTCTGATCTTTATCCGATGTCTTTGTACTAAACACAATACCTATACAATTATCTTTTACTTCTTTACCTATGGTACCGTCAGCATATAAATAATCTCCAACCGCTATTTGGGCTTTTTTAGGTGAAATAACTTCTGCTTCAGCATCTTGATCTTCTTCTGGATTCCAATTAGTAATATCAGAATCTGTGATTTCCATGAATTTATTTTTAAGTGTGATATTGTAGCAGTAACTTCTAGAAGCTTCAATAGCACCTGGGAAAGTAATATCGGTTTGATACACATTAAAATCGGTAGTAATGGTTAGCACAGCGTTTGAAGGTTGTTCCTGTGGCACAACAATAAGAGTAACAATACGATCATTACCCGAGGCGGAATGTGTAAGTTCCAACTCTCCGGCAACGTCCTCCGAAGCTGTAACAATTCCGTTTGAGACATCAAACGAACCTTTCAATTTGGCACCTCCCAAAACAGCTTTCATTGATTCAATATCTTCGTTTTCATTTTCATTTTCCTGTTTAATTTTGAAGATCAACTTAGCCATTCTATGAGTGAATGTGAAATTCACTTCCGGTTTTAACTGACTACCTTCTCCTTCGGCAAATAGAAAATCTATTTTCTGCTGTTCACCGACTTTGCCTTGTTGGGTTGCATCTACAGGAATTACTGTTCCACCATTCAAGTCTGAGGAATAAGGATAATAGGCCTTAAACCCTACTTTGTCTACTCCTTTGTAAAAATAAGGTTCTTTAGGCAACCAATTGACAAGAGTTCCAGCCTCACTCGCTAAAGAGCATTCTACATTCTGATAATCACTAACAGAAGCATCTTGCATATAAGCAGTGACACCTATTTTGTCATATTTTTCCCATGTATTATCATAGGCTTTTGTGTGAGGATTAATACTTGCCGTAAAGGAAGCGGCTACCGGAGTTCCGTCTTTACGTCCATCTTCATCATTACTACACGCCGCGAGCATTGCGCTAACGGCCAACATGGTTACAAATAGTTTTTTACTCATAATTCTTAGGGTTTTTACTTAATAACAACTATTGACAAAGGCAAATTAAAAGAAACTATCTGAGAGAAATCGTGACAAATCGTCTCAATTTATGCCAACTCGTCACCAGTTATGAAACCCAAAGTGAGTATAAAACAGTAAAGGTGGCTACCTTTAAGTGATCCGGATAGCTACCTTTACAAATGAATATAAATACTACTTACTTTTTATACCAAACCGGCCCAGGCTGGCTTCCCATTTCAAATTCGAGAGTTGCGCCACTCATGATCTGATCGTGGGTGATATAACTCTTGTCATACGGCTGGCCGTTCAGCTTTACCGATTGGATATAAATATTCTCGGCACTTACTGCCGGAGCCAAGATCGTAAAAGTTTTACCTCCAGCCACATGCATCTTTACTTCTGGAAACAACGGCGTTCCGATCTCATACTGACCGCTGACCGGATCGACCGGATAGAAGCCCATCGCACTGAAAACAAACCAGGCAGACATCTGTCCGCAGTCTTCATTACCGCAAATACCGTCAGGCGTATTCAGATAAAGATCGTGCAATACCTGAGCCACATACTTTTGAGTTTTCCAGGGTTGGTCAACCTTATTATATAAGTAGATTACATGATGGCTCGGTTCGTTGCCATGCGCATACTGGCCAATCATACCCGTACTGAAGATAGGCAGGCCCTCATTTGCATCCGGAGCGTATGTAAACATGCTGTCCAGCTTCTCTGTAAAGCGTTCTTTGCTGCCGAGCAGGCCGATCAAGCCATCCAGATCCTGAGGCACGTACCAGAAATACTGCCAGGCATTGCTCTCGCAGATATCTTCCGTATAATCTTTGGCATCAAACGGGGTGACGAAGTTTCCTTTCTCGTCGCGCGGCTGCATAAAAGTTGTTTCCGGATTATAGACGTTGCGGTAGTTTTGCGAACGTTTATAGAACTCGTCGGCTATCTCTTTCTTTCCCATCTTCTCTGCCATCCGGGCGATGCAATAATCGTCGTAGGCATATTCCATTGTCTTTGACAGCGACCAGTTTTCCCATTTTGCCAGATCACTGAAGGCCGGAACGTAACCCAGTTTCTTATACAATCCGATCCCCCGATAATCATCCCGGTTGGCTGTTGCGACACATGCCTGCAAGGCTTTCTCCGGATCAAAATTACCGATACCTTTCAGATAAGCATCCACAATAACAGGCACAGCATGGTAACCGATCATCATATTGGTTTCATGGCCATACAGGTTCCATAAAGGAAGCGCACCGCTCTGGTCGTAAAAGTTCAGGAAGCATTGCACCATATCATTTACCCGTTCTGGCTCCGTATAAGTAAACAACGGATGGGCGGCACGATAAGTATCCCACAATGAGAATGTAGAGAAGTTCGTCCAACCGTCTGCCTTATGGATCTGGTTGTCCGGACCATAATAAGAACCGTCTACATCACTAAAGATAGTCGGTGCAATCATTGTATGATATAAGGCGGTATAGAACTTCACCAGATCATCCGTATTATTGCCTTTCACCTCGATGCGCGACAGTTGTTTGTTCCAACTGGCAACTGCTTCTTTATAATAACGGTCGAAATCATTCGTCGGCACTTCTGCCTGCAGGTTCTTGGCTGCCCCTTCCATGCTGACATCCGAGATACCTGTATTCACCAAAATTTCTTCATCCTTTTCGGTATTGAAATCGAAACGGGCGATATAAGCCGTACCGATCCGGCCTTTATCCTTTGTTACGATGGCTGTTGTATCCAGATGATAAGCAGCAAACGGTTTGGAGAATCGGGTCTGGAAATAAACATGCTGGTTAGGCGACCATCCCTGTGAGAAACGATAACCGCGGATCGTTACGGAATCGACCACCTCGATATAAGAATCCAATGTAAAGTCCCAGTTCATCGCCTTCTTCAAGTTCAGGAATACGGATGCTTCCGCTTTCGGGAACGTATAACGCTGGATATCGCAACGTTCGGTTGCCGTCAGTTCCACATTTATATTATAGTCTTTCAGCAATACCCGGTAATAACCGGCTGAAGCCGCTTCGTCATTATGAGAGAAAGTTGAATAAATGCCCAGCGGAGCTTCCGCTTCTTTATAGGGACGAGTCACCGGCATAAAAGAGATATCATACAAATCGCCGGCACCGGTACCGGAAAGGTGCGTATGGCTAAATCCGGCAATCGTCGTATCCGGATAGAAATAGCCGGAGATACGATCCCAACCCGGCAATCCGTTATCAGGGCTCAATTGCACCATACCGTAAGGAGCTTGTGCTCCCGGATATGTATTTCCCGTAAAATCGGTACCGATCATCGGATTTACATACTGTGAATAGTCCGTCTCCACTTGTTTTTCAGGCGTGCAGGCAACAACTGCCAGCAAGGAGACCGCCAATAAAGATATGTGCCTCATGTTTAACTTTGTTTTAGTCTTGACAAATATACAAAAAGAGACGTTACATTTGAATAATGAACGCCTCTTTCTATAACTAAATTCTAATGTCTATAGTTTATTTCTCTTCGTTTTCTTCTTCGTCATCCTCATCTGGTTCTTCTACCGGCGCCTTTCTGACAAAGAAAGCACTCAGTTCGTACAATCCGTAAAGCGGGAAGAATACGACGCTCAATGTAAACGGATCGCTACTCGGAGTGATAAATGCCGCTGCAACAAGCAAACCGACAATAGCATGCCGCCTGTACTTATGGAAAAATCCTCTGTGCAACAACCCCAGCTTGGACAGCAACCACGAAACCAATGGCATTTCGAATACAATTCCCATCACAAAGATCAGCATCAGGAAGTTATCCATATACGAATCGAGAGAGACCTGTTCAGTAATATTAGCACTCAACTGATACGTTGCCAGGAAACGGAGCGTCATCGGGAATACCATAAAATAGCCTACGGCACATCCCAGGAAAAACATAATCGT
Organism: Parabacteroides sp.; assembly: GCA_021204335.1. Lineage (GTDB taxonomy): Bacteria > Bacteroidota > Bacteroidia > Bacteroidales > Tannerellaceae > Parabacteroides. The sequence continues at coordinate 8,615 of JAJPZM010000094.1, forward strand.
TCCGAAAAAGAATACCCACCGGATATTTTTCTTTTCGTTCTCATACAAGGCAGGACTGATAAACTTCCATATTTCATACATTAAATAAGGGAAAGTTAATACTAGTGCCAGCCAGAATGAAGTTGTCATGTGAGTAAAGAACTGAGATGCCAGTTTGATATTAACGATATCAACATGAAAAGTATCGTTACAAAAGTCCGGCAAAACATCGAACCAGCGGCTGATATTAACCAGCCACGTGTTTAAATCACACAACCACCGATAAAGAATAAAATCAGAGTAGCAGGGAGCCATAATGACGTTATCAAAAAGATCACGCATAAAGGCAAAGCTACCGATAGCAAAAACAAAGAGCGCTAAAATAGAACGGAATAAAGTCCAACGAAGTTCTTCCAGGTGATCCCAGAACGACATTTCTTCTTGTTCCAATTCTTCCATTTTCTACTTCTTATCGTTGTCGTCCAACTTAATGTCGTCTTCTAATCCTTTTACACCGTCTTTAAAGTTCTTCACACCTTTACCGATACCTTTCATCAGTTCAGGTATTTTCTTTCCACCGAAAAGTAACAACACAACAATGGCGATGATTACAATTTCGCCTGTACCTAAGTTTCCTAAGAATAGTAATTCATTCATGATATTGTAATATTAGTCGTTAAATATTCATCTTTTAGATGGGGCAAAGATACAATTTGTAACGAATAGTCCCTCTATTATTCTAATTTTATTACCTTTGTGCCACCTTAAAAAACTGAAATTAGAAAAAGATTAGAAAGATGAAAACTTATGTATTCCCCGGTCAGGGCGCACAGTTTGTCGGAATGGGAAAGGACCTTTACGATAACAATCCCCTTGCAAAAGAGATGTTTGAGAAAGCAAACGAAATTCTCGGTTTCCGCATTACGGATCTGATGTTCGCAGGAACAGACGAAGATCTGAGACAGACTAAAGTTACACAGCCTGCCATATTCTTACACTCAGTTATCCTCGCTAAAACATTAGGCGACCAGTTCAAACCGGATATGACAGCCGGTCATTCGCTGGGTGAATTCTCTGCACTTGTTGCAGCAGGCGCTCTCTCTTTTGAAGACGGTCTGGTATTGGTTTCCAAACGTGCTATGGCTATGCAGAAAGCCTGCGAAGCCACTCCTTCAACAATGGCTACTGTTCTGGCTTTGCCGGATGCAACGGTTGAAGAAATTTGTGCAAGTATTACTGACGAAGTGGTTGTTTGTGCCAACTACAACTGCCCGGGTCAGCTGGTTATCTCCGGTTCGATCCCCGGCATCGATGCGGCTTGCGAAAAGCTGTTGGCTGCCGGTGCAAAACGTGTACTGAAACTGAAAGTTGGCGGCGCATTCCACTCTCCGCTGATGGAACCGGCACGTGCCGAACTGGCTGCTGCCATCGAAGCGACTCCGATCCATAAACCAGCTTGCCCTGTTTACCAGAATGTAAGCACAAAAGGTGAAACAGATCCCGATACAATCAAGACTAACCTGATCGCCCAGCTGACCGCTCCGGTTCGCTGGACGCAGAGCGTACAGAACATGATTGCCGACGGTGCCGACCACTTCATCGAACTGGGCCCGGGTGCCGTACTGCAGGGATTGATGAAGAAGATCAATAAGGAAATGACTACTGAAGGCATGCAATAAGCAGAACATTCCACTCATAAAAAAAGCAGTCTCAAAATCATTGTTGAATATGATTTTTGAGACTGCTTTTTTATATACTATAATCTATCGTTTACCAGATAACCACTCTGTCTGCAGGCATCATATACATCGGATCGCCTTCTTTGATATCGAAAGCCTGATAGAATGTGTCGATGTTACGAAGTGCCGCATTCACACGCCATTTGCCCAATGAGTGCGGGTCGATCTTTGTCAGGCGCAGGATTTCTTCCGGACGGATGTTCTGTCCCCAAAGCGTTGCATAACCCAGATAGAAACGCTGTTCGTTGGTGAAACCGTCGATCGGAGCCGGTGTTTTACCTGCCAGCGAGTTCAGATAAGCCAGGTGAGACACCAGCAAACCGCCCTGATCGGCAATGTTTTCGCCTAAGGTGTAGCGTCCGTTGGCATGCACGCTGTCTACTACGATAATATCGTCATACTGTTGAACCAGGCGGTCGGCACGTTCCGTAAAGCGGGCAGCATCTTCGGCAGTCCACCAGTCGACGAGGTTGCCGTCTTTATCATAGTTGCGTCCCTGGTCGTCGAAGCCGTGCGTCATCTCATGGCCGATTACTATACCGATAGCACCGTAGTTGACTGCATCGTCGGCTTCCGGATTGAAGAAAGGCGGTTGCAGGATAGCTGCCGGGAAGCAGATTTCGTTGGTTGTCGGGTTATAATAGGCATTGACAGTCTGCGGAGTCATTCCCCAACGGGCTCTGTCGACCGGTTTGCCGACTTGCTGCAAGTTATAATCCATCTCAAAGATATTCGAGCGGCACACATTTGCCCAATACGAATCGTCCTTTATTTCCAACGCACTGTAATCGCGCCATTTGTCGGGATAACCGATCTTTACGATAAAGGCCGACAGTTTTTCCTGCGCTTTCTCTTTTGTCGCATCGCTCATCCATTCCAGGCCGGCAATACGTTCGGACAATGCTTTCTGCAAGTTACCAACCAGCGTCAGCATCTTTTCCTTCGAAGAAGCCGGGAAATATTTAGCTACATACATCTGGCCGACTGCCTCTCCCAACGCACCGTTTACGGTTGACAGGGAACGTTTCCAGCGCGGTTGCTGTTCCTGTCTGCCCGACATTGTCTTTCCGTAGAAATCAAAGGCTGTTGCCACAAAATCGTCACTCAGGTAGGGAGCAGCGCCATCGAGCAGGTTGAATGCCAGATAATACTTTTGTTCGTCGACAGACACATTTTTCATAAACTCGCCCAGCGCCTCGTAATAAGGCAACTGCTTGGCATCGAGATATTCCAGTTCCATCAACCCCATACTTTCGAAATAGACATCCCAGTCGATCGGATTATTTTTTGCCTTGAACTCTTCCAGTTTAATCTTATTATAATTCTTCTGGGAGTCGCGCAGGTCTTCGCGGCTAAAGGAGTTTTTAGCGATCCCTGTTTCAATCTTCATGACAGCATTCACCGCGGCTTCGGCCTGTTCGGGCGAAGCTCCGGTCAGCGTAAATAACTGATTGATATAGTTTTTATAGGCCTCACGCATTTTCATCGTTGCATCGTCGTCGAGCAGATAATAATCGCGGTCGCCCATACTGAGGCCACTCTGATACAATTGCACGATATTCATCGAACTGTTCTTTTCGTCGGCATCGACAAACAAAGCAAAGAAAGGCGTCATTCCTTCTTTATGCAAAACGGCGACCATCTTGGCCACATCGGCTTTCGTACCCAGTCCCTGTATGGCTTCCAGTTGTTCTTTTATAGGCGCCATGCCTTCGTTGTTCAGCTTCACGCTGTCCAATCCCATTGCATACAAGGCACCGATCTTTTGCGCCACGCTTCCGGCTTCCTGGGGAGTGCTTCCCAGTTCCTCGATAAGCGAACGAAGTTGTTCCTGATTGTTTTCACGCAGCTGGTCGAAAGTACCAAAACGCGAATACTCCGGTTTCAACGGATTTTTTGCTATCCAGCCACCGCAGACATACTGATAAAAATCAGTCCCGGGCGCAACAGTCGTGTCCAGGTTTGCCAGATTGATCGCTTCTACTTTTGCAGTTTCCTTCACAGGTGTTTTACTGCAACCCGCCATTGCCATCACACCGACAGCAACCAGGGGAATAACCATTAACTTTCTCATTTTTGTCCAACGTTTACTTGAATTATGCCGCAAAGGTACACAAATTCAGCAAAATGGAATCATTATTGCCCTAATATGACCGATTATTACACCTATCCCCAATATCTATTTATGTACTTTTACCGTCAGAAAACAATTATAAACTTATTTTTATCATGAATCACAGAATGAAGACCGTAACAATCTTACTGGCTGCACTGATATGCATGCTGACAGGTTGTAAAAATCAGTCCGGAAAAGAAGGAACTTTTGCGATAGGCGACAAGACGTTCCTGCTCGACGGCAAACCTTTCGTTATTAAAGCAGCCGAAATCCACTACACCCGCATTCCCGTCGAATATTGGGAACATCGCATCCAAATGTGCAAGGCGCTCGGCATGAACACCATCTGCATTTATGCTTTCTGGAACATCCACGAACAGAAACCGGGAGAGTTCGACTTTACCGGGCAAAACGACATCGCCGCTTTCTGCCGGCTGGCACAAAAGCATGGCATGTACATCATGCTGCGTCCCGGCCCTTACGTTTGTTCGGAATGGGAAATGGGCGGACTACCCTGGTGGCTACTGAAGAAAAAGGATATCCAACTGCGCACCAACGATCCCTATTTTATGGAACGTACCGCTATCTATATGAAAGAGATCGGCAAGCAACTGGCCGACAGGCAGATCACCCGCGGCGGAAATATCATCATGGTGCAGGTGGAAAACGAATATGGCTCGTATGCCACGGATAAAGAATATATCGCCAAAAACCGAGATATCCTGCGCGAAGCCGGCTTTACGGATGTGCCTTTGTTCCAGTGCGACTGGAGCTCGAACTTCCAGAACAACGCCCTCGACGACCTGGTGTGGACGATCAACTTCGGAACGGGCGCCAACATCGACGAACAGTTCAAGAAGCTGAAAGAAGTGCGCCCCAACACCCCGCTGATGTGCAGCGAGTTCTGGAGCGGCTGGTTCGACCACTGGGGACGGAAACATGAAACCCGCGATGCCGAAACAATGATCTCCGGCTTGAAAGACATGCTCGACCGCAACATCTCCTTCTCTTTATATATGACACACGGCGGCACCACCTTCGGCCATTGGGGCGGAGCAAACAGCCCGGCCTATTCCGCCATGTGCAGTTCCTACGACTATGACGCGCCGATCAGCGAAGCCGGATGGACGACCCCTAAATATCACCTGCTCCGCGAACTGCTGGCAAACTATATGGAACCAGGAGAAGAACAATCCGAAATACCGGAAGCCTTCCCCATTATCGAAATACCCGAGTTCGAACTGAACGAAACGGCCCTCCTGTTCGGCAACCTGCCCGAACCGAAGACCAGCCGCGACATCCAGCTGATGGAACAGTTCGACCAGGGATGGGGCACGATTCTGTACCGCACGACTCTGCCCGCCGTAAAAGCCGGCACCACGCTCCTGATTGACGAAGTGCACGACTGGGCGCAGGTTTTCGTCGACGGCAAACTGATCGGCCGCCTCGACCGTCGCCGCGGAGAAAACACGATCAAACTGCCCGCCTCGGCTGCCGGCTCCCGGTTGGATATCCTGATCGAAGCCATGGGACGCGTGAACTTCGACAAAGCCATCCACGACCGGAAAGGCATTACCGAAAAAGTAGCTCTGGTCACGGATTCTTCCACGGATGAGCTGAAAGACTGGCAGATATATAACCTCCCCGTTGATTATCCGTTTGTTAAAGACAAAAAATATGCCGCAGGCAAGAAAGCCGACGGCCCTGCTTACTACCGCGCCACCTTCCACCTGGACAACCCGGGCGATGTATTCCTGGACATGCAGACCTGGGGCAAAGGCATGGTATGGATCAACGGCAGAGCCATGGGACGTTTCTGGGAAATCGGCCCGCAACAAACCCTGTTCATGCCCGGCTGCTGGCTGAAAAAAGGGGAGAACGAAATCATCGTGCTCGACCTGAAAGGCCCGGCAAAAGCCAGCATCAAAGGGCTTAAAGAACCGATCCTGGACATGCTGCGCGCCGAAGCTCCCCTCACCCACCGCCGGGAGGGACAGAACCTGAACCTGAACAGCGAAAAGCCCGTCGGACAAGGTTCATTAAAAGCCGGCAACGGCTGGCAGGAAGTCCGGTTCGACGCCCCCATGCAAGCCCGCCATTTCTGCCTCGAAGCATTGAACGCGCAAGACGGTGGCAACAACGCCGCTATTGCCGAATTCTATCTGCTCGACGAAAACGGCAACCCGCTCGGACGCCAGCACTGGCAGATCGCCTACGCCGACAGCGAAGAAACCAACGGCGGCAACTTCACAGCCGACAAGATATACGACCTGCAGGAATCCATCTTCTGGAGCACAGCCTGAGGTGCCAAATACCCTCATGAGGTGGTTATCGACCTGCGTGAAACGGTAACCGTTTCCGGCTTCCGCTACCTGCCCCGCGCCAAAGAAGGCTATCCGGGCATGATAAAGGATTATAAGGCGTATACCAAAATGACGCCGTTCAGTTTCTAGACGGCGTCCCTTACCAGAGCTTTTTCTCATATAATATGATACAGTAGTATCACATATTATGACACAACATTCCCATATATTATGACACAACAATCTCATAATATATGGGAATTTATTCTCACAATATATGATACTGCCGATAACTCCACTTCCATTTCCAGTGACTTCCTTTCCTGGTATTTTATGAAAAGGAAAAGACAGATTTATTTGTTCCACCTCTTACATTTATATATATTTGCCCGCTATAAATCTAATCAAGATGAAAATAGTAAAAATACTGGCGCTGGTTTCTGTTTTAACCGCGCAAGCCGTTCAAGCTCAAACCGATTTACATCTTTACGACACCATACAGGTAAATCATCACAACCTGTATTTCGATATCCGCGACTTTAAAGACCATATCTTATATGGTAAAGCCGAACTGTCCGTCCAGAGCCGGTTGGACGGTTTGAAGTATGTGCCTTTGCTGCTGCAACAAATGCAGATAGACAGTATTCTGGTGGACGGTCTCCACACCCCCGCTTACCAATATAATGATACTTTATTGCGCATACCTCTCGCTTCTTCCCTCAGCAAAGGGGAAAAAGCTAAGGTGACCGTTGTCTATCATGGAAAGCCCATTGCATCCTCATTCGGCGGCTTCCTGTTTAACGACAGCCTGCGGATGGCACATAATATGGGGGCATCTATCAATGATATCCCCCACAGTTACGGGCGCGGCTGGTTTCCTGCCGTCGACGATTTCCGTTCGCGAAGCACGTTCGACCTCTATTTCAGGGTAGACAACGACCTGAAAGCAATCGGTTCAGGAATCCTGAAAGATATGGTACCGGCCGGGGATAATACCATGATATGGCATTGGCAAGTCAACCAACCCATCCCCGAATACCTGGTGAACGTTGCCGTAGGAGATTACCGGAAAATAGAGATGGAACACCGGCAAACCGGGAAGACGTTGCCGATCGATATCTATGTACTGCCTGAGGAAGTGGAAAAAGCCAGGGAAGCCTACGCCATCGTCCCCAAGATACTTGAAATCATGGAAAAGCATTTCGGGGAATATGCTTTCGACCGGGTAGGTTATGTATCTGTCAACAGCCCCGGTGGAGCCATGGAACACGTCGGGAACATATCGATGCCGCTGGACCCCACGCCGACATACAGTTATCAGGGATTAATCATACATGAACTGATCCACGGATGGTTCGGCAATAAAGTAACCTGCGCAACGGCAGGAGATATGTGGCTGAACGAAGGAATCACGACGTTCTGCCCGGAACTGGTTATTCCGCATGTGTTTTTCCCCGACCAGACCAAACGCTATACGGATAATAATATGCTGGGAGTGCTCTCTTTTGCCCCCAAATATGACGGCGGCTATTACCCGCTGCAAAATATGCCGGTGAAAAGCACCTATGGCATTACGACTTACAACAAAGGAGCAATGGTGATGCACACCTTGCGCTATTACCTGGGAGACGACCTGTTGCTGCCGGCACTGAAAGCCTATCTCGACGCTTTTGCTTTCCGCTCCGTTACGACAGATGAGTTTAAAGCGTTTATCTCCCATCACACCGGAAAGAACCTGGATGATTTCTTCGACTTATGGGTCAAACAACCCGGATATCCGGCATTTGAAATAGATTCCATTGTCTCCACCCCGGTGAATGGCGGCTATAAAGAAACAATCTTCCTGGAACAGAAGCTTTGCCATGCCCCCGAATACGGGCGCAATGTCCGCGTGCCTATCACTTTATTCGATGAAGAGGGAAAACAAAGTGCAGAAGTTGAAGCAACCGTTACCGGAGAAAAAGCGACATTCCTGGTGCAGACTTCCTTTAAACCCGCCTATGGGATAGTAAACAGAAACAATGACATAGCCGTTGCTTCATTCACCCAACCATTGCAGATAGTCCATGCAGGGAAGTATCCGTTAAGGGGATATAATATGGAAATAGAATGCAAGCAGGCAGCAGATACCGTAAACTTCTATATGCAGCACTATTGGGTAGCCCCGGATGCCTTGAAATCGACTTTGCCTGTTACTTTATCGGATTCGCATTACTGGCGATTGGCCGGCAATATCCCGTCCGACTGCTTACTAAACGGCGTATTCATGGCTGATACGGAAAACCTGGACAGCAATCTTTTAAAAGACAATCCGAAGGAAATACTCTTGATGTACCGGCAAACTCCTTCCGATGATTGGACGGAACTTTCCACCGGTTCATCAGAGCAAAAGTATTCTATCCAGGTCAATCATTTAAAACCCGGAGAGTACTGCCTGGCCGTCCGGACAAACGGAACAAAGTAAAATTGTGTAGAAACAACATTTATTAACTCGGTTTGACCTGTATGTCTCCCTTTTTTGACCTGTTTATGGTACTGTGATCTGGATATTATAACGTATTTTTGACACGTAATAAACAAATCACAGTACCATATCATGAAAAAACAGTTATTACTAGTAGTTGCATCGACAATCCTGTGCGTTTCCTGCGCACAAAAGAAAGTAACAAACCAGCCTGCCCCATTCGCTCCCGGAGAGTTCAAGGAATGGGCGCAAACGCCACCGATGGGGTGGAACAGTTGGGATTGTTACGGCCCCACCGTAGAAGAACATGAAGTAAAAGCGAACGCCGATTATATGGCAGACAAGCTGAAAGATTACGGCTGGGAATATGTGGTAGTAGATATCCGCTGGTTTGTAGAAAACGACAAAGCCGGCGGTTACAACCAGACCGATCCCCGCTACGTCCTGGACGAATACGGACGCTATCAGCCGGCAACCAACCGCTTCCCTTCCGCCAAAGACGGCAAAGGGTTTAAGGAACTGGCGGATTATGTACATAATAAAGGACTGAAATTCGGTATCCATATTATGCGTGGTATCCCGAAAGAAGCGGTTGAAAAAAAACTGCCGGTAAAAGGTACCGGGGAGATCACTGCCGACCAGATCTATTCACCCGAACTGCAATGCGAATGGCTGCGGGATAATTATACGATCGTTACCGATAAGCCGGGAGCACAGGAATATTACAATTCCATCTTCGAGCTTTATGCTTCATGGGGCGTCGACTTTATCAAAATAGACGACCTGTCGCGCCCTTACTACCAGGGAGAGATCGAACTGATCCGCCAGGCCATCGACCACTGCGGGCGCCCGATCGTATTGAGCACCTCACCCGGAGAAACACTCGTACAGAATGCCGAACATGTCAGAAGCCATGCCAATATGTGGCGTATGGTGGACGACGTCTGGGATACATGGCCGCACATCACCCATCTGTTCGACATCGCCCAGAAATGGTATCCGTATATTGCATCGGGCACCTGGCCCGATTGCGATATGATCCCGCTGGGACGCATCTCCATCCGGGGCGAACGGGGTGAAGACCGCATGACGCGCCTCAGCCACGACGAACAATATACATTAATGAACCTGTTCTGCATCTTCCGCTCCCCGCTGATGTTCGGCGGAGACCTGCCGAGCAACGACGAATTTACTCTATCGCTGCTGACCAATAAAGAGGTACTGAAAATGCATCGGGAAGGAACCGGCGTCCGCCAATTGTTCCAGCAGGACGGCAAGGCGGTCATCACGTCAAGAAATGAACAGACAGGAGACGTATATCTGGCGTTGTTCAACCTGAACGATAAAGGCGACAGCCTAATCGAAGTTCCGCTGCAAGAATTGGGAATAGACGGCGAATGCCAGGTAACGGAAATGTGGAAAGGCCAGCCGGTCGCACAAAAGGGTAAGACCATAAGCACCCGCCTGACACCGCATGCTTCCGCATTATATAAGGTATCAATTAAATAATAATCTATTTTTAAGACAAAAGAACATATTTAAGATTATTCTTTCTTTTGTTCTTATGTTCTTTTGTCTCAAATAAAATCTTTTGTATTTATACAATGAAAAGTATCAAACGAATCGCAGCCGCCGCACTGATTCTATCGGCATGCTTTGTCGTCCCTGCCCGATCGCAGGTAAAGGGATTGGCTAGCCAGCCGGATTCGGCTTACCTGTTCTCTTATGCAACGCAGAAGGATCATAACCACAACGGTTTACATTTCGCCTGGAGTATCGACCAGGAAAACTGGCATCGCATCGGGCCGGAACATAGTTTCCTCCGCAGCGATTACGGAAGATGGGGAACCGAGAAAAGAATGCTCTCCCCCTACCTCACCCGCACGCCCGACGGCATCTGGCACTGTTACTGGCAACTGAACGAACAACACAAAACGTTCGCCCACTCCGCTTCGACCGACTTGGTCTATTGGGGCAGGCAATCATACGACGTGCCGACAATCCCCATCGACCCACAACACGATCGCTGCTCGATCGTCCTCTACGACCAGCCGGAGACAGGTGTCGTTTATAAGGTTGCCTGGAAAGAGGTCGACAACCTGCTCGCCGCCTGCCAGATGGCCGACTATAAAAACAAACTCTATGACGAAACAACCAAGGAAGACCCCGAACGCTTCGCCAACTTGAAACCCTTCGAAACGAAAGTCATTGTGAACGGACAGCCGAAGAAGCCGATCTGTGACTTGTTGGTCGGAATCTTTTTCGAAGACATCAACTATGCGGCCGACGGCGGACTGTATGCTGAGCTGATTCAGAACCGCGACTTCGAATATGCCCTCAGCGACAAGGAAGGCAACGATCCCGACTGGAACAGCCGCAAGGCCTGGAGCCTGAAAGGCAACACGACCACCTTCGAGATCGACTCGGTGCAGCCCATCCATCTCAACAACCCGCATTATGCCGTACTGAAAACGGACAAGCAGGGAGCCGCCCTCGTCAACGAAGGCTTCGACGGCATCGCACTCAAATCGGGAGACAAATATAAACTCTCGCTCTTTGCCCGCAGCCTGGAAGGGAAGAACGGCAAACTGCAAGTGCGCCTGACCAGCAAAGACGGCCGCGTTTACGCCGAAGGCACCACCCGCGGAATATCCGGCGACTGGAAACAACAAACCATCCAGCTAACCGCCAAAGGAGACGTAGCCGATGCCCAACTGGAAATCTTCCCTTTGACAGCCGGCACGATTGCCCTGGATATGATCTCCCTTTTCCCCGAAAAGACATTCAAGAACCGTCCGAACGGCTTGCGTGCCGACCTGGCACAAACGCTTGCCGACATTCATCCTCGTTTCGTCCGCTTCCCCGGCGGTTGCGTGGCGCATGGCGACGGTTTGAATAATATGTATCGCTGGAAAAACACCATCGGCCCGCTCGAAGCCCGCAAACCGCAACGCAATCTTTGGGGCTATCATCAGACAGCCGGACTGGGCTATTTCGAATACTTCCAGTTCTGCGAAGATATCGGAGCCGAGCCTGTTCCGGTCGTTGCCGCCGGCGTGCCTTGCCAGAACTCGGCCTGCAACCATCCGAACGGCGGCGGCCAGCAAGGCGGCATCCCGATGTGCGAGATGAACGATTACGTACAGGAAATACTCGACCTGATCGAATATGCCAACGGCGATGTAAAAACCGAATGGGGACGGAAGCGTGCCGAAGCCGGCCATCCGAAGCCTTTCAACCTGAAATACATCGGCATCGGCAACGAAGACCTAATCACCGACGTTTTTGAAGAACGCTTCACGATGCTCTTTAACGCCGTCAGGGAAAAGCACCCGGAAATAACCGTTATCGGAACAGTAGGCCCTTATTCCGAAGGCACCGATTACGAAGAAGGCTGGGAGCTTGCCAACAAACTAAATGTCCCAATGGTCGACGAACATTACTACCAGAAACCGGGCTGGTTTATCCACAATCAGGATTATTACGACAGGTACGACCGCTCGAAATCGAAAGTCTATCTGGGTGAATATGCCGCCCACCTGCCAGGCCGCCCGAACAATATCGAAACAGCCCTGGCGGAAGCCCTCTACATGACCTCGCTCGAACGCAACGGCGATGTCGTTCACATGAGTTCGTATGCTCCCCTGCTCGCCAAAGAGGGACATACGCAGTGGAGCCCGGATCTGATCTACTTCAACAACACAGAGGTGAAACCGACCGTTGGCTATTACGTGCAACAACTCTACGGGCAGCATGCCGGCGACGAATATCTGGCCAGCCGAATCATCATCCCGGAAAACAACGACGCCGTTCAAAAACGGATTGCCGCATCCGTTGTACGCGACAGCCGCACAAACGACCTGATTGTAAAACTGGTAAACCTGCTCCCCGTCTCCACCCAAACAAATGTGGTATTGGAAGGCATCCCGAATATCGACCAGCAAGCCACCTCACTTACCCTGAGCGGGAAGCCGGACGACAAGCAGGCACGCCCCGTAAGCAATACGATCCAAGTATCGAATGATTTTGATGTCAACCTGCCGGCTTATTCGTTTACGGTAATACGGATAAAGATTAGAGATATTTGAGCTATCCATGCTCCTGTGCTTGACATAGGTATAAAAGAACAGGAGGGTGTGTCTAAGTGACACACCCTCCTGCTTCATAATTATTCTTATTTTATCCTATTAATAAGACTATCCGGATCACGACGTGTGTCCCAAATATCCACGATCTCTATTACTTCCTTTTGTTCATTTACATAAATGAATAAGCTTGTAACGTTCGTGTTCTACAAAACTCCGAAACTTTTGAGGATACTTCTCCAACAAAACTTCGTATTTTCCCATGTAAGGATTTTGGGCAAGGAGCTTATCGGCGACCAAATCACTTGCATAACCAAGGGTATTTTTGTTCCATTTTACTGAATACCTCGTTACTGGGAATACCCTTACCTGCATCGAGTTCGGCAATTGAGTGGTCAATCCGGGCGTAAAGTTCTTCCAATGTGTATGGAGAAAACTGTTCCTTTTTTGCCAATTCTCTTTTTTCCGCTTCCAATCTTACATTTGCATCCATCTTATTTCTATTTTAAGGTTTGTGCTACAAACATAGACAAAATATTCTGCCCCTACAAGTAAAAAAGCATTACAACTGTTTTCATTTCCAACCGGAAAGACTGAAATAATAATCATTTGCCTGCCGAATTAATTTTACCAGTCAATTGCGAATTGTCAATAGTTTTCTACCTTTGTGTGCAGAATGAAAAAGACACTATCTAATTAAAATAAAAGAATTATGAAACCTACATTATTTTTGCTGGCAGCCGGTATGGGCAGCCGTTACGGGGGATTGAAACAGTTGGACGGACTCGGCCCCAATGGTGAAACAATTATGGATTACTCGATCTATGATGCTATCCAGGCCGGTTTTGGTAAACTCGTATTCGTTATCCGCAAAGACTTCGAACAGGACTTCCGCGATAAGATCATATCAAAATATGAAGGTCATATTCCCTGCGAACTGGTATTCCAGGCGCTGGATAACCTGCCCGAAGGATTCACCTGCCCGGCAGAACGTACGAAACCCTGGGGAACGAACCATGCCGTTATGATGGGTGCCGACGTGATCAAAGAACCGTTTGCCGTTATCAACTGCGACGACTTCTACGGACGCGACTCGTTCCAGGTAATGGGTAAATTCCTGTCTGCCCTGCCCGACGGTTCTAAAAACACCTACGCCATGGTGGGCTTCCGCGTTGGCAACACATTGAGCGAAAGCGGTACGGTTTCACGCGGTATCTGCGGTACGGATGCCAACCAACTGCTGACATCGGTTGTTGAACGCACCAAGATCCAACGCATCGACGGCGAAGTGAAATACATCGACGACAACGGTGAATGGACGGCAACACCCGACATGACTCCGGTCAGCATGAACTTCTGGGGCTTCACCCCCGATTACTTCGCTTACAGCCAGGAATTCTTCAAAACATTCCTGAGCGACCCCAAGAACATGGAGAACCTCAAGAGCGAATTCTTCATCCCGTTGATGGTGGATAAACTGATCAGCGACAAGACGGCTACCGTAAAAGTGCTGGATACCAACAACAAATGGTTCGGCGTTACTTATCCGGAAGACCGCCAGGAAGTGGTGGACAAAATCCAGGCGTTGGTGGATGCCGGCGAATATCCTGACAAACTATTTTAACAGGTAAACATATAAAAAATCCCGGAAGGAATGCTGTAATCAGTAATTCTTCCGGGATTTTTTATTCAGTATCCGCCTAAAGACAATATTCACTTATTGATAAACCCGCACATAATCGATCTCATATTTCATCGGGAAGGCTTCCGGCTCCGGCTCGCCACCGTTTATTCCCCCGATTGCCAGATTTAACAAGAAATAATGAGGCTGATGAAACGGATTTGTATGATTGCCTATCTTCCCGTTTATTGTTTTCGACAAAGGGATTTCATTTAACAATTCATCATCCTGGTAAAGACGAATATACTCTTTACTCCAGTCCATCCGCCAGATATGGAAAGCATTCGCCCACGCCTTGTCTTTTGCCAGGAAATGACTGAAAGGGATCTTTTTGCTGTTCCAAATCGCATCATCAGGCGTATCATTGCCCCAGGCTGCGTTAGCCAGGATATGGGGAATCCCACCGATCCGGTAATATTCCATAATATCGATCTCGCCGTTGGAAGGCCATGGCATCTCCCGGCCTAATGTCCAGATCGCCGGCCAGGCTCCCCCGGCAACGGGAATCCGGGCGCGAACTTCAAAACATCCATACAGAAACTCTTTTTTACCGGCTGTATTGATCGATGAAGAGGTATATTCGGCCTGCCTGCGTTCTTCACGCCAATCTTTGCTATCGGCTTTATATCGGGGATTTACCTTTTGTTCTTTACGTGCCTCGATTACCAAGACTCCGTTCCGGCAATAGGCATTATCGGGTTGATACCATTGATCTTCTTTATTTCTTACAAATCCATTCTCAAATCCCCACTTGGACGGATCCGGTTTGCCGGTATCATTAAGCTCATCACTCCAAACCAATTTTAAGCTTGCATTTTCAGTTTCTTTCGCTGACTTATCGAAAACATCCGGCGTCCATGAATCCATCCATTTCAATACAGGCAACCCGTTCTCGAACAGGATAGGAAGCCAGATGTAACGGGCATCGGACGGATGCTTCGGCGTCCAGCGATCTGCCATAAAGACAAAGGAGTCTTTTTTTCCGGCGATGGGGAAGATAAATGTACTTTGCGAATGGAAAGTAAGGGCGGCATCGACTCCGTGGCAAGGGTTCAGATGCTGTTTCCAGGGGCCCCAGATGGAAGGGGCGGAAAAGAGGCGGGCTTCATTCGGATCCCAACCGGTACAACCGGAAGTGATCATAAAATAGGTGCCGTCTTTCTTAAAGATGGCAGATGCTTCGTTGTGCCCGCCGGGGAAAAGACGGATATATCGTCCGGTGTGACTCTGGTAGTCGTCGGTCAACTCGGCTATCTGTAATGTCAGGTTTTCTTCCGACGAATAGATATGATAGGCTTTTCCGTCGTCATCCACATAGATGGTCATATCGCACGACATCTGTCCACCCAGGAAGTCCAGGCGGACGAACAGGCCTTCGTTAACGGCTGTCAGCCATTCGGGCGACCACCATTCCTTAAAATTGCCGGCCTTCACGCTGAGGGATATTCTTCGGGCATATTTTCCGGCCAGAAACCGGCACAGGGACGGTAGGAATGGACAAAACGGTAAGGGCCTGTCACCTTATCGCTCACGGCTACACCCACACGAGCTACGGCATATCCTTTCCCTTTCAGTTCCAGATGGAACCATATGACGTATTTGCCGGTCTTCTTATTATAGACCACTTTCGGACGCTCCAATATGCAACCGCTTTCAATGTCGCTATAAGAACCATCCGGCATGACAGGCATTGCGATTCCTTCATTCTTCCAATGCACCAGATCGTTGGAAGAATAGCAGGTGACGCCATCCAGCGCGACACTGGTCGTATCGCTTTTAAACTCGCCAAGCCAATAATAGGTACCGTCGGCATACAGTATGCCGCCACCATGGGCATTGACATGGATGCCTTTATCGTCAGGCCATATTTCACCGGGACGTATCTCGCCGACCGGTGTTTGGGAATAACCGCACAAAGCAGCTAAACCCAGACAACAGGTAAATATAATTTTTCTCATCATGATATAATATAATGATAGTAATTACGCAAAAGGCCTTTGCCTGAACGCGCAAAGGGTATTTGCGTGAACAGGCAAAGAGGGTTAGATAGATGTATAGCGAAGATTCATGCTATTCTTTATTTTTCTGCCGGTTGATCGGCTGTGATCGGCCAGTAAGGATTCTGGTAGATGGGGGAATCGGTTACGGTAGCACCGTCGGGGGCGGTTACCTGGAACTGTTTCACCATGATCGGTTGCAGATAGTGTGCCATCTTCCATCTCAGACCATCGTAGCCGGCCTGTGTGGAGATACGTTCAAACGGACGAAGGTATTCGCTGCGTGACTCGGACGAGACGTTGGATCTATCGGAACCGTCGGCAACGAGGTCGGTGTACCAGCTCTCCATCGGCGTATTCCAAAGATGCATTCCTTCGGGATGATAGGGTTCCGTCATCATCTGATCCATGGCACGCCAGCGACACAGGTCCATGTAACGTAATCCTTCCGCCATCAACTCGCTGCGGCGTTCGCGGCGGATATTGTAAAGTGTAGGGTCTACCAGACGGCCGGCCGAATAAGCGCCCCAGTCGTTTTTGCTTCCTCCGACATGTTGGTAGCAGAAATCGTCTTGTCGATATCATCGCTCACATTTGCACGGCGGCGAAGCGTTTGCCAGTAAGTGCGAGCCGTCCCGTCGAGCGATCCGTTCTTTTCGTAGCTTGCTTCCATATAGTTGAGCAATGCTTCGGCGGCGCGGAAACAAACGGCTGCGGTGTAACCTCCGCCATTGGCATAATGTTTGCGGTTGAACGATCCGCCCTTACGCAGGGCATAGCCGGTGGCATATCCGCGCTCGTCGCCCAAGGTGATCAATGGATAGGGTTCTTCAGCGACAACATCCGTACCTTCCGCGTTATCGAGTTCAAAAAGGATGTTCTTCTGTCCCGGCTCTTTAAGGAAAACAGACAGGCGGCTGTCGCGGTTGGCACGCACGTCGGCGATGCTCTTGTCTCCTTTGTAGTAGCCGTCGCCATCGACATACGATCCGTGTGCATAGACGGGCGTTCCGTCCGCCATCAGGAAGTTGTTGACCAATCCGCGGGTCAGGCCGATACGGTAGTTACCGCGGCTGGCAGCCGCATTGACGTTGTGTGTCACCAGCCCACGCGCATACTGACGCCATAAGAGTACTTCTTTTACATCCGAAAGATCTTCCTGGGCAAACATGTGGAGGAATGGATTGGCAGGATCGGTATCCAACTGTGGCACTACACCGGTGTTGGTCGTCAGGCTGGCAGCATAAACGTCGCCCACTTGCTTGGCAGCATCCATTGCCTGGGTAAGGAAATAATCGATCTCGCTGTCGATGCTGCCCGATTCGTAGGCGAAACCGGCATTATAGTCTTTCGTGGCGCCCGGCCATTCCGGACCACCCGGCACGAAAGCCGTCTCCTTGAAATATTTCAACCAGGTTCCTTCAAACAAGGCGACGCGCGATTTCAACAGCAGGGCGACATCTTTGTTGATACGCGTAGTCGCCATATCTTCATCACCAAGCAGAGTTATTGCCTCGTCGAAATCGGAAAGGATAAATCGGGCTACTTCGTTGCGCGGACTACGCTTGCTAGCCTCGGTCAGGGTTGCCAAGTCATCGGGCAATGTCTTGTCGATGATGGGGAAATCGCCAAAGAGTTGTAGCTTCTTGAAATATTCCAGACCGCGAAGGAAATACATTTCACCGATATAGTGCTTGATCTCTCCGAGATCGCCACCGATGGTGTTTTCCGAACCGTCGAGATTGCCGCCGAATTTAGGCAAGACCTGCTCGAAGAAGAAGTTGCAACGGTAGATCATTTCAAAGTTCCACTTCTTATTTTCTGTCTGGTCTACTTTCCAGCGGTCGGCTGTGTAGCGGTCGTCGGCCGTTACACCGATCTGGTTGTCGGTGCCGGCATCTTCGCCAAAGATACCGTAGCTGTACTGATTGATATGCGACGGAAGGATGGCTTTCTCCTTATCCGTTTCGCTATAGAGCCTGTTCGCATAATTCTGCAACTGCGAAGCATCGGTGAAATAATTGTCGGGCGATACCTGCGATTTGGGTTCCTGGTCGAGGTAATCTTCGCACGAAGTGAAACCTCCCGCCAGCGTTAGTGCCAGCATGGAGCTGACAATGATTCTATGATTTGTTTTCATGATTCTCTATTCTTTTAAGTATTATAAAGTAAGACTAAGACCGAACGACCAGGTTCTTGCCAACGGATAAGCGTTACCACCGTCCTTAATCATAGCGTTGGCACTCGCGCTGTTATTACCGCCGTCGATAGTTTCCGGATCGAACAGTTTGGTAAGGCCGGTGCCGGTCCAGAGGTTTTCGCCGGATACGAATACGCGGCAACGCTGGAATCCGATCTTCTGCATCCAATTGCCGCGCAAAGTATAGCCCAACTGAAGATTCTTCAAACGGATGTAAGAAGCATTTAGCAGGTAACGGGTCTGTTGTTGCTGGTTCTTCGCCGGACCATTGCTATCGTATCCGAAGATAGGACGCGGATAATAAGCATCAAGGTTAGCGGAGATCTCATGACCCGGTAGCCCGACCGCTTCGGCGCGGAAGTAATCGCCATGCTCCTTCAGGCCGGTCGACCACCACTGGTCTTGGATTGCTCCCCAGAAGATGTTACTGCTTTGCCAGAAGTCGCGTTTCATCACACCCTGGAAGAAGCAACGGAAGTCGAAGCCTTTCCAGTCGGCTGAGAGATCGATACCGAAGAGATAGCGCGGGGTGTTGTTTCCGATTACCTTCAAGTCGCCATGGTCGTCAACGGTTCCGGCGCCTTCGGTGATACCCGGCTTGCCATCGAGGTCGGCATACATGACGTCACCTGCGCCCCATTCCGATCCGAAAGGTTGTCCGCCAACGGCTGCCAGGTGAGCATCCATCTCTTCCTGTGTCTTTGCAATACCTACTGTTTCATATCCCCAGATCTCGCCTATCTCGTGTCCGGCACAATATTCATAGATTGAGTTGGTGACGTTGCTCGGATAGCTTTGGATGATTGTCTTGGCATCGGAAAGCATCAGCTTGACGCCATAACCCAGACCGTTTTTCAGGCGGTCGTTCCACCCAACGGACAGTTCCCAACCTTGCGTCTTCAAGTCGCAGCTGTTTGTCTTCGGCGGTGTGATACCTAATACGAGGAGCAGCTCGGGAGCCGGGCCTACCATATTGTCGGTATAGCGGTTGTAATAGTCGAACGAACCGGTCAGGCGGTTGTTGAAGAGGCCGTAATCGAGACCGATGTTCCAGGTACGCACGGTTTCCCAGGTAAGAGACTCGCTGATCAGATCATTAATCGCTGCAGTGTTGCTCTTAACGCCGTCTTGCAACCATACACCGCCGGCCATACTAAGCTCCATTGTGCGGTAGGTAGGATACCATCCGGTTGTGTTCTGGTTGCCCAATTCGCCATACGATCCGCGCAGTTTGAAGGTGTTGACCACGTCCACGAGAGGTTCCCAGAAGGCCTCCTGCGCCATGTTCCATCCCAAAGAGAAAGAGGGATAAAGCTCCCAGCGGTTGCCGCGGCGGAAACGTGAAGTACCGTCATAACGCAGGTTGACTTCGGCAAGATATCTTCCTTTATAATCGTAGTTGATACGTCCGAAGAAGCCGGCCGTACTCCATTCGTTGCGATAACCACTGGATTCGGGGATTTTATCGACACCCATACCGTCTTGCCCGGAGGTCAGGTCGAATTCGGGTAGGTCTTCGATAAGCAACCCGTATTTCTTCGCACTGAAAAAAGACTGCTTCATGTTCTCTGCCTGGAAACCGACCATTGCTTTGAAGTTATGGTCGTCCTTTACGGTGAACGAGTATTCCGAATAGGCATTCAGGTTCAGATAGTTCTCTTTCTTATGATCCTGGTAGAGACTGGAGGTACCTTTCGTATCGACTATATTGCCTGCTACATCATGGTTGTAGCAAGGCAGACTGACTTCGCGAACATCCCACGCGCTAGAACTATAGTTAAACTCGACATGGGTACGCCAGTTCTTGATCGGTTCGATGATAAAGGCTCCCTGATGATATATTTTATCCATCTGCTCGCTACGCTGGCCCCCTTCGGCAAGCGACATGGCAAGGTTATCGGCGTTGTTATTGAAGAAATAGCCGTTCTCATCATAGATGGGGAGATTCGGCCAGGTCTGACGACCCAGTTTCTCATAGAAGTTATCTCCGAAATAGGTTGGACGGTCTAAGTCGCTACGGATGTAACGCAGACTGTAGTTGAAGTCGAGCCATGAAGTAAGTTCGGCATTGACCTTAGCGGAGAGGTTGTAACGTTTCATTCCGTCTTCGCCAAAATTGAGCAGACCATGCTGGTCGAGATAACCCAGAGAAGCATAGTAGGTTACATTTTCGCTACCGCCGTTGATACTCAGGTTGTGCTCTTGCGAGAAAGAGTCGTTTTTATAGATCTCGCCGAACCAGTCGGTATTGGCGTAGCCTGTCGTATACGGATCACCGGCGGGTTTACCCCACACACTGCCGTCCGAAGGCAATCCGCCGCGGTTGCTGCCACCAGCTGCCTGAAAGTCGAGCATCTGTTGCATTACATCGTCCGAAAATATGGCTCCGTCGCCTTTGTTCCTGGCTGCTTCGTTGAAGTAGTTGGCAAATGTATAGGAGTCCATCATCTCCGGAAGATTGACAGGGCTGCTGACACGGAAGCTGTTGTTGTAGTTAATACTGGCTTTGCCTGCTTTACCTTTTTTCGTAGTCACCAAGATCACACCGAACGGTGCGCGCGAACCGTAAATAGAAGAGGCAGCGGCATCTTTCAGGACGGAGACGTTTTCGATATCCTGCGGATTGATCGTATTAAGGTCTCCTTCCATACCGTCGATCAATACCAGTGGCGAACCGCTCGATCCCTCGCCGATCGTACCTGTACCACGCACGTTGATGTCCATGTCTTTGCCAATCTGACCACTATTGGTGCTAATCTGCAATCCCGGGACCAACCCCTGCAACGCCTGTGTCGCATTGGCTACCGGACGCGATTCCAACTCCTTCGCTGAAGCCAGTCCGACCGCACCGGTCAGGTTCACTTTCTTCTGTGTACCGAAACCGACTACAACCACTTCGTCGAGCTTTTGCAAGTCTTCTTTTAATGTAACGTTGAAAACTGTTTGACCTTTTACCGGAACATCCTGCGAGACATATCCGATGTAAGAAACTTCGAGCAGGGCGCCATCGGGAACTTCGAGGGAGAAATTACCGTCTATATCGGTCACTGCCCCGTTAGTAGTACCTTTTACTACTACGTTTGCACCCATAATAGCCAGTCCGGTCTGATCGACAATCTTACCTGTTATCTTCTTACTCTGTTGAGGACTTTGTACATTTTTATCCTGTACCGGCACCCTCATATCCTTGGCATACATAATTCCTAGCGGAGATGCGCTGAGAAGCGCTACGGCTAAGAACAAACCTTGTGTTTTCATGTAATCCATTTTTTTAAGGTTGAACTTTTATGTTTGCTGCAAATGTACATGCAACACTGTTGTCACAACTCCAAAATGGATTACAAAAGGTCTGTAAACGAACCAAAAAACCATTTACAGACTTGAATAATCTATAATTCTACCGTTCCCTCACCCGGGGCATACTGTTCCATATATTCCGACGGCAACATTCCGAATTCTTTCCTGAAACAGGCGCTAAAATATTTCGGGTCATTGAACCCGACGGCGTATGCCAGCTCCGAAATACGTACCCGTTTCTTCTCTTCAATGATCCGGCAAGCCGCTTTCAAACGGATATTACGGATAAAGGCGGAAGTGTTTAATCCGGTCAGCGATTTCAGTTTCTTATATAAGGTAGATTTACTCGTAGCCATCTCTTCTATAAACTGCTGCTGGTCGAATTCCGGATCATCCAGGTGGTTATTGACACAGTCGATCGCCCGTTTGAGGAAGTCCTCGTCCAGGCTGGTATAATTCAGCTCTTGAGCCTCGAAGACCAGTTGTTTCTTGAAATCATGGGTGGTACGTTCCTTTTTCTTCAGCAAATTACGGATGCGGGCATGGAGCAGAGAGAGATTGAAAGGCTTGCTGATAAATCCGTCTGCCCCCGATTCGTAAGCTTCGATACGGTCTTCTTCGCTATTCTTGGCTGTCAGAAGCAAGACCGGTATATGGCAGATGTCGAAATTATTCTTGATATATTTGCAAAGTTCCACACCATCCATTTCAGGCATCATCACATCGGTTACCACCAAATCGATCATATAATCCTTCGATTCGATGATGCCGACAGCTTCCTTCCCGTTCTTGGCGCAGTAGACCTTATATTGCGGCTCAGCAGTTTTTTCCATCAAGGCGAGCAATACCTCATTGTCCTCGACTAAAAGCAGGGAGTTGACTTTTTCGGAACTTTCCGGTATCACTTCATCTTCCGACAGTTCTTCCAACGGCAAGGAATATTTATTCACAGGAACAGTTACCGGCTCGTCCTCAACACTTTCATCTATCTGCTCTTCCTGATAAGAGGAACGGGAGATAGGAATTGTTACGATGAAAGCGGTGCCTTGCCCGGGCTCGCCCTCCACATCGATCATCCCGTTATGCAATTCTACCAGGTCTTTCGTCAGCGACAGGCCGATTCCCGTCCCGATCGTTTTGAAACGCCGGTAGTCGCCTTCATAGAATCGTTTGAAAAGATTCTTCCGGGCTTCTTTCGAAATACCCGGCCCGTCATCTTTTATCCGGATTGTCATCTTTTCGCAGGCAGCATCGAAAGAGACAGTCACTTCGATCGTACCGCCCTCCCTGTTATACTTGGAAGCGTTCGACAACAGGTTATAGATAATCTTATCTAGTTTGTCAAGGTCGAAATAACCTTTCACCCCCTCTTGCCGGCAAACGAACGAGAAGTTCATTTGCTTCTTCTTCATCAAAGGTCCGAATGCTTCCGCCTCTTTCCGGATAAAAGCGACGACATCATCGCACGACACTTTGAGTTTCAGATTACCGGTCTCCGCTTTCCGAAATTCCAGAATTTGCTGCAACAGACGGATCAGACGGTTTATATTATCATTCATCACCTCATAACAGCTATGATTCTCCGGCGAACGGAGTTTCAGTTCGTCGAGGGAAGCAGACAGGATCGTCAGTGGAGTCAGGAACTCATGCGTGATATTCGTAAAGAATTGCAACTTGGCATGGTTGATCTCTTCCGCCTTCGCCTGCTCTATCGCCATCAGCTGCATGGCTTGTTTCTGGCGGATGCGGTTTCGTATAACCCGGAATGCCAGCACACAAACGATAAACAGGCCCAGCAAATACAGGAAATAAGCCCACCCTGTTTTCCAGGGCGGAGGCAGGATCACCACTTCCAATGTCTGCACGTCATCATTCCACAACCCGTTTTCATTGGCTCCCTTTAAATGGAAGCGGTAAGATCCGGCATCCAGATTATTATAGTTAGCCATGCGGTTGGATGCCCCCGTATATTGCCACCCTTTGTCATATCCTTCCAGCCAATAAGCATATTTGTTGCGGAGCGGATCGATATAACTCAGCACCGCAAACTCGATACCTAAATTATTCTGATCATAATCCAGCACGATATCTTTTTGGCAAAGTCGGGGGGGGCATCGGGCGTTATCCGGTTGCGGACAACAGAGTCCAGGTCACCGATCGAAGTATTGAATACGCGGATATCCGTAATGGCAACCGGCGATATAATCTCCCTCTCCTCCAGTTCCTCCGGATAAAAACTATTGTAACCGTTATGCCCGCCAAAATATAATTGTCCGTCGGGAGCTTTGCCGGAAACTTTATGAATAAAATAGTTATTCAACAAACCATCCGACATGGTATAAATACAGGAAGAGAAAGTATCGTCATCAGCTACCGCCAAACATAGCAAACCACTATTAGTCGAGATCCACAGCCTGCCGGAATTATCTTCCCCAATGCTGCTTATGACATCTGCCTGAATATTATACAGGTCGTTAACCTGCACGAATTTGTCTTCTTTTTCATCATATCGGATCAATCCTCCGCCTTCCGCACCAGTCCACAGACGACCTTTCGAATCTTCATACAAACATTGGACATTTTCATACGGAAGGTTATGGTCTTCCAACCTGTACCATTTTTGATGCAATTGTTCGGGATTCGCCAAATCTCCCTCCAATGCAACAATACCATGATTAGTAGCGACCCAAATCTTTTCTTTCCCTGATCCGATAATCGTATTGCATGTGCAGTGCAGGCCAAAGACATGTGCCGTTCCGTCTGTTTTCATCACAGCCAGATCCGAACGGCATCCCAACCATTTATTATGCACTTCATCCTCATATATACTATTAATATATATGTCCGGTAGCCATGGAGCCGTAGTGAAGTTTATTACCGAATTCTTTTTTGTTACCTTATTATATATGTGGACTCCATACGAAGCGATGACGAACCATATCTCCTTCTTATCCCTGCTTTCTTTCATGCAACTTACGGTATGAAGCTGTGGCAGATCCTTAAATTGAGGATCCTCTGAATAAAAGTGGGGAGATTTATCCTCTTTCCGCCGTAAAGCAAACCCATGGCTGCCGATCCCTAACCAAAGCGTCCCATCGCTATCGATCAGCAACGAACGGACAGAGTTGCTGTATTTCAACTTCTTTATGGCTTCCAAATCATCTTTATAGAAAGAGGTCTGATGCATATTGGTGTAATAAACGCCGCCACCCAAGAAACCAAGCCACATATTACCCGCCTTGTCACGTATGATAGCATTCAATTCATTGTAAGGCAATGAATACTTCCCGTTGCCCGGCAAATAATTAACAAAACGCGGTTCGTCGGCATCCGTATTCAATAAACCCAAACCATTACGAGTCCCGACCCATAAAGTATGGTTCAAATCTTCCTGCAAACTATAAATCAGGTTGTCCGACAAACTTCGTTCATCACCTGCCTTATTCTCAAAATGCGTCCAGAAAACCGAATCCGGCGAATCTTCATGCGCCAGGCGGTAAAGTCCGGCTGACCAGGGCGACACCCATAAAGTATTCCTGCTGTCTTCAAAAATCACATGTGCCGATTTAGACTTTCCCAAATAAGGATAAGGAATAAACTTTCCGGCTTCCCGGTCATATCTGAAAAGCCCGTTAGCCCATGTCCCAACCCATAGCCTTTTCTTTGAATCTTCATATATTGCCTTCACTCCGATGACTGACCGGTCAGTCATCGGAGTGCTGTGTATGACAACACAGTCTTTGCCGGGCGCATACATCCCTAAACCCTCTTCCAGACCGATCCAGACCGTACCGTCATGAGATACACATAACGTATTTATCAGTTTTTCCTTCAATGTCGGATCGGTCGGTTTCCAGATCTTTCCAGTCTTCATATCGAGCACATTCAATCCATTGCGGGTGCCTATCCACAACTGTCCGTCGTTATCTTCCGCCAGGCATGTGATACTGTTATCCGTCAGTAAACCAGGCATAAAAAGATTATCTTTATAGGTCCGTACCCGGTAACCGTCGTAACGGGACAGCCCGGAGTTTGAAGCAATCCAGATATACCCTTTTTTATCCTGTAATAGAAAAGTAACTTCTTCTGAAGGAAAATCTTCGTAAGCTGATACCCGGCTAAATTGGATATGGTTAGATTTCCTGTTTACATTGGCAGATATTGCCAAATCCGGTAAAAGAACCAGAGACACAAGTAAGAACAATAATCCTCTTATATTCAGTTTTATCATAAATAGATTCTATATGATACATAAGGCTACAAATATAAAGCTTTATTACCTACATTGAAACAAACAACCGAAAAATACAGCGATTATGACTGGCCGTATATATCTAAAACAAATACTTTCGTAGAAAAATAATTGTTTTGACAAGGCTAGTTGAATATGATAAGTTCCCGAGAGTAGCGCTCAGCGCAACACTACCAGGAATTTTATTTATTACGAAAAAACCGTATTATTGTAGTATAGAAAGGGAGAGTATATCACAATAAGACTTAGGGATAAAACGGACAGAGATTTAATCACATTAATTATACGCGATGACGAGGCCGCTTTCAGCGAACTCTATGTCCGGTATAAGGATAAACTCCATTATTTCTGCCTGAGCCTGCTCAAATCGGAAGAAGAAGCGGGCGACATCGTCCAGGAAATCTTTATCCGTATCTGGGAGTCGCGCGCCTTTATCAATCCGGGACTTTCCTTTTCGTCTTTCCTTTATACAATGGCGCGCAACCGGATATTGAATTACTTCCACGACATCGATATCGACGCCAAAGCCAAACAGATCGTGGCACAAAACAAACCGGTCGTTGAAGATGCCATCGAATCGGAACTGATCTATACGGAATATCAAAACATACTGAAAGAGGCGATCGACTCGCTGCCCCCGCAAGGGAGCAGGATATTCAACATGAGCCGGGTAGAGAACTTGTCGCACAAAGAGATCGCGGCACAACTGGGTATTTCCGTCAACACCGTACAGGAGCATATTTCCGAATCGCTCCGTTTCATCAAAAGCTATTTCGACAAGCATACGGATATATCGTTGAGCCTGCTCCTGTTTATGGTCATATAAAAAAAGGGCTGTCCAAAAAGTGGATAGCCCCTTTAGCTATTGTTTATTTCGGTAAAAAGT
>JAJPZM010000335.1 GCA_021204335.1 Parabacteroides sp.
TTGGCCGCATAACAAAAAAAAGAAGGCATCCTTTTAGGACACCTTCTTTTTATTTTTCAGCTCCCGATGTATTCTTTCAGGGCGTTCACGTAGTTCTCGAATGCCTGGCGTCCTACAGGCGTTATCCGGCAGGTCGTACGAGGTTTCTTCCCGACAAAGCTCTTTTCAACTTCGATGTAGCCGGCTTCATTTAGTTTGTCTATCTGCACGCTCAGGTTTCCGGCTGTCGATTGCGTCTTTTCCCGCAGGTAGACAAAATCAGCCTCTTCGACCGAAAGAAGTATCGACATTACGGCAAGCCGTAGCTGTGAGTGGAGTAGTGGATCTAGTTCTTTAAACATTCCTTCTTAGCTTTATGATTGACAATGTGTCCGGGTATGATCATCATAAACACGAATGATAAACCGAAGTAAAGATACCACAAAATTGTCGCTTTTTCACCCATCATCAGCATCGTTAGCATATAAATAGTTATGATGAAGGCTAACAGGGGGGGGGGAGTAAATCATCCAGCGTCCCTGTACGATAATGCCGGTGATGGATACTCCCAACCCGCAGTATATCAGGGATAACGGTAGCATGAGGATGAAGTCGACATATCTTCCGAAAATAAACTCGATGGTACCCGTAGTCAGGAAAGTGATGATGAACATCCAACCCATTACCTGCCATACCTGCATGATAACCTTGTCGGTATAGGTGACGACTTTGGGGGGCTGCTGCTTTTTCCAGTAAGAGATGACAGGCCATACGGCAAACATCAGCATCCAGCCCCAGCTCCATACTAAATTGTGCGTCAGCGTGATCAGTGCAAACAGTATGATCGACAGGGCGGTCGTGGAATAACCCCATACCAGGAGGTAATTGCCCTGGCCGATCTCCATATTTTTCTTGCTGGTGTTTATCATCTGCGTGATGAGCGCCAGGCTTTCTTTCTCGTTTAATTGTCTTTCTTCCATGATACGTTTGTTTTATTTGTTATTCAATCTGTTTATTTCTGAGTTGGAACCTCGTTCGACGGTTCTCTTTTTTACCTTCTGCCCGCTGTTAAAGTTCCAGGTCAAAGATACTTTAAATATTCGTCCCAGATGTCCGCTTTCAAAATGACTTTGCGTGGTATAAGCTTCGATATGGCTGGCAAAGTTATTGTAGCGGTTGAAAATATTATTGACCGAAGCGGTCAGGAGGAGACGGTTGTTTGCTAGCTTCTTCCGGGCAGACAGGTTGAAGATATGCCGGGAGGCAACCTCGCTGTTTCCCGAATACAGGCGGCTGGCTCCGTTATACTGTGCTTCGAGTGTAATACTTTCCGGCAGTATAAAGGACAGGTTCGCATTGGCAAATGCCAGATAGTGGTGAGCGAAGTCGCTCTCTTTCGTCATACGGATATCTTGGCGCACACCTATGAAATTGGCTGTCAGGTTACACCATGAAACCGGCTGTACGGGTATATTGGCGGCAACGAACCAATGGTTCTCGACATCATGATTTTCGTAAGTGATGAACGATACGTCGGGATCGGCGGCATCCTCTTTGCAAAACTCCCGGATCAGGTTGCTATGGAGACTGCCGCCTACTGTCAGCGTGTACCGGTAGTTATAGACAACAGTGGCACTGAAACGATTGATATGAGTCGGTTTCAGGTAAGGATTTCCCATGTTATAGCTATAATCGGACGTCTGAAGGCGGTTTGGGTTGAGCGTATAGAAAGCAGGGCGCTCGATGTTACGGGCGTATTGCCCGACAAGCATCCATGTTTTTAGGTTGTTGAATGCATACGTTACGCTCAGGTTCGGGAATAGGTCGAAATAGTCCCGGTCGATGCGGTCGCTTTCATTCGAAGTTTGCGTATATTCCCCCCCCACAGCCCTGCAATCAGCGACCATCGGCCGGCCTCTGCCGAAAAAGCGGCGTATGCGCCCATGATATGCTCTTTATATTTAAGCGCATATCCGTAAGAAGGCTTTACAATCCACTGCCGGTCTGCCGTCAGATCCTCATAAAGTGAGTGATCGTCCATATAGGTGTAGGTGTACCTCACACCGGCGTTGAGCGACATTCCTTTCCGCAGGACTTTTTTGCCGGAAGCATCTGCGCTGACGATGTTGTAGGTCGCATCTGAGTTACTGCGGTATGTGCTGTCTTTTGCCTGCTCCGAAATCTTCTGGACAATGTAGTAATTGTTCTTTCCTGTCGATTCCTTGTTGGTATAATCGACGATCAGCTTGAGTACGGAGCCGTTGTTGTCGAACTTGTGCAGATAGTTGGCTGTGGTGGCAACGGTATTGTAATCGTCGTTCTGGCGATAATTGCCAATGCTGTTTATCAGGAAGCCTTGCTTTGTTAACTCCGTTTGGCTGGATGAACTTCCTTTCGAAACTTCTCCTGTATATTCTATCTCCGTGCCTAGACTGTTAAGCGTATCGATTTCAAAAATCGAGCTGATGCGCCCTGTGCCGTAATTAGAGCGTGTTTTGAATTGGGAAAGGGCGGAGAAACGGTTGGCGGCATCCGGATATTGCCTATTGGATATCATTACGCTCTCATTTTTTTGGAGCAAGCGTAGTGGATGCAGCGGCATTTACCGTCCATTTCCCGATACGGGCATTCAATGATCCGGAAGGCAAATAATTGGTTAGGGTAGATGATAAGCCTGTTCCCATCGTAATATTTCCCTGGATACCGTTGTTTATCCGTTGCCGGAGTGTAATCAGTATAACCCCGCCACGTGAGTTAGCCTCATATTCGGCCCCTGCAATCGGAATAACTTCTATCCGTTTGATATCTTCCGATTTCAGGGAACGCAAATAGGTGAGGAGCTCCTCGCCGGTAAGCCTGATCTCGCGGTCGTCGACAAAGACTTTAGTGCCTTGTGAACCGTTAATGGATATATTATCTTCCGCCAGCCACACGCCCGGAGCTTGCGACAACAGTTCGGTTCCGTCTTTTCCCGCCGTAGGAGAAACGGATACCACGAAGCGATCTGCTTTGCGTTCGATATTCTTAGCCTGTACTACCACTTCTTTCAAGGCGTAAGAAGAAGGCTTTAATACAAGCGTGTCGGGTGTAGAAACAGGTAGGTGTACATTCTTTTCCATTGTCTCGTATCCGATGCATTGTACTACTACTTTATATGTACCTGCTTTCGCTTCCATACTGAAATCTCCTTCCTCGTCTGTCGTGGTACCTGCCTGCTGGTTCTCATCCTGTAGCAGGACGATCGTTGCATATTCTACCCCGTTTCCCTGCCCGTCTGCAACATGGCCGGAGTAAACTTCTGCCACAGCCGGTCTCCGGGCAACACCCGATAAACCGACGGCAGCGAAGAATATGAGGAATAGCAGCCTTTTCATCTCTTATTCGTTTGACGGGTAATATAACTTCAGTTTGACCGTATCTTCTTCCTGTTGAGTTTTACAATTCTTCATGGCGTATCCTTCTGCCGGTCTTTTGTCTTCTGTGAAGTCCATTTTGAAATTACCATTTTCATCATGAAAGACGGACAGGTCGAATTGTTCCCATTCTACATTTTCAAGTATAATGGTTGCTTCTCCTTTTTCCGGTTTTGCCTTCCCGTGAACAGGTTGGCTCTCTTTGCCGGCTTGTGCCATCACCAGGATCGTCCCTTGCTCGCCCCGAATATTACTTACTTTTACAATAATTGTGCGTGCTCCGACTGTACTATAACTGAAAATCATTGCCAGAATGATTAATAATGCTGTTCGTTTCATTGCCTTTTATTCTTTAAATGGTGAAGTAAATAAGTTTATAATATAAACCATATATGGATTAAAAAAGTGCAAGGAGCTGCGCATTTCTCACTTATACACAGCAAATATAAAACGGTTTATGCTATAAACCAAATGTAATTAAGAAAAAGTGAAGTAGTTGGGGGAAATTTTATTTTCCCCCGGTTAGAAAAGGTTTATTTCGCTTCGTCGATAATCATGCCGCTTCCCAGGCAAAGATGATGGTCTTTGTCGTAAACCACGCCGTATTGGCCGGGGGCAATACTTTGTATTTTGTTTTCCGACTCGATGCGGTAGAGGTCGCCGATGCGGCGGATGCGTCCCGGGGTGAAGTCGGGGGTGTGACGGATTTTGAAGGTGATTTCTTTCTCGTCGGTAAACTCTCCCCATGGGTCTTCGGTGATGAAGTCGAAACCCTGCATATTGATCGTCTTCCTGTATTGCGTTTCCGGGTCGTAGCCGTTGGATACGTAGATGATGTTGCGTTTGATATCCTTCTTGATCACAAACCAGGGGCCGCCACTGAGACCTAGACCTTTGCGCTGTCCGATTGTGTGGAACCAGTAGCCGTTGTGCTTGCCCAACACTTTGCCGGTTTCCAGTTCTACGATTTTGCCGACTCGTTTTCCCAGGTAACGTTCGATGAAGTCGTTGTAGTTGATCTTTCCGAGGAAACAGATGCCTTGGCTGTCCTTACGCAGGGCGCTGGGCAGCTTCTGTTCGGCGGCGATGGCGCGTACTTCGGCTTTCATCAGGTGGCCGATGGGGAACATCAGCTTCTGGATTTGCAGGCGGGTGATTTGTCCGAGGAAATCCGTCTGGTCTTTAACCGGATCTTTGGCGGTGGAGAGCCGCACCTTGCCGTCTATTTCGGTGGTGGTGGCATAATGGCCGGTTGCGATCTTGTCGAAATCTTTCCCCCATTTTTCTTCAAAGCAGCCGAATTTGATGAATTTGTTGCACATCATATCCGGGTTGGGAGTGAGGCCGCGTTTCACCGAGTTGATCGTGTAGCTGACCACCCTGTCCCAATACTCGTCATGCAGGGATACCACTTCGAAACGGCATCCGTATTTACGGGCGATGTAAGAGGTTATTTCTATATCTTCTTCGGCGGGGCAGTCGATATATCCGTCTTTATCTTCCATACCGATACGGATATAGAAGATGGTAGGATCATATCCTGCCTCCTTCAACTGATGAACAACTACTGAGCTGTCTACTCCTCCTGATACTAATGCTGCTATTTCCATTTCTTTCTAACTATATCGGCTACAAAGGTACAAATATTAGGGGGATATTCCTACGGCTTCGATTTATT
This sequence comes from Parabacteroides sp., assembly GCA_021204335.1. Classification (GTDB taxonomy): domain Bacteria; phylum Bacteroidota; class Bacteroidia; order Bacteroidales; family Tannerellaceae; genus Parabacteroides. Next base: position 5,071 of record JAJPZM010000335.1, read on the forward strand.
CGTTACCTTTGCAGAAGTGCCTTTCGTTGAAATACTTCGGAAAAAAACATAAAGAATTATTATAAACAGATGAGAAATACAATAGTATCGCTTATGACAGCAATGGCAATAACCGCCTGCACAGGCCAGAAGGTTGACAACGTCGCTGGGACGCAGGACGATTTTAATTATGTAGTAGACCAGTTCGCCGACCTGCAAATACTTCGTTACCAGGTGCCCGGATTTGAGTCGCTTTCGTTGAAGCAAAAACAGTTGTTATATCATTTATCGCAGGCAGCCCTGATGGGGCGCGATATCTTTTTCGACCAGAATTGCCGGTATAACCTGCCGATTCGTCGTGCGCTGGAAACGGTTTACAAGGAATATAAAGGGGATCGCGAGGATGTGCAGTTCAAGGCGTTGGAAACCTATTTGAGGCGGGTTTGGTTCGCAAGCGGCATCCGTCATCATTATGTGGAAGATAAGTTTGTGCCCGGTTTCACTCCTGAGTTCTTCAAGAGCTGTCTGGAGCAGGTAAATGCGTCAAACCTTCCTTTGCGCGAAGGGCAGACGTTGGAGCAGTTCATCGCTGAAATATCTCCGGTTATCTTTGATCCGGCGGTATTAGCTAAACGGACAGTACAGAGTGGCGACCAGGATCTGATCTTGGCTTCAGCCAACAACTACTATGGCGGCGGCATTACCCAGAAAGAAGTAGAAGATTTCTATGCAGCCATGAAAGTGGGGCAGGATACCATCTCCCCGATCTCTTACGGACTGAACAGTCGTCTGGTAAAAGAGAACGGAAAGATCGTTGAAAAGGTATGGAAAGTAGGCGGTCTCTATTCGGCAGCCCTCGAAAAGATTGTCGGCGAATTGCAGCAAGCCGTTCCCTTTGCCGAGAATGATGCGCAGAAGGCAATCATTGAGAAGTTGATTGAATATTATCAGACCGGCGATTTGAAGGCGTTTGATGCCTACGCCATTCTCTGGGTGAAAGATACGGCTTCCGAAGTGGATTTCGTAAACGGCTTTACAGAAACCTACGGCGACCCTCTCGGAATGAAAGCCAGCTGGGAGTCTACCGTCAACTTTATTAATAAGGAAGCAACCAAGCGCACGAAAATAATCAGCGATAACGCCCAGTGGTTCGAAGACCATTCGCCGGTAGATAAACGTTTCAAGAAAGAAAAGGTAAAAGGGGTAAGTGCCAAGGTGATTACCGTCTCCATGCTGGGGGCGATTGCTATCCGGCTACACTGATCGGTATCAATCTGCCGAATGCCGACTGGATTCGTCGTGATCATGGCTCCAAGTCTGTTACCATCGAGAATATTACGGAAGCATACGATAAAGCTTCGCAAGGCAACGGCTTTAATGAAGAGTTCGTGTGGAGCGATGTGGAGCGCAATGTGTTGGCCAAATATGGTTTTATCACCGACAATCTGCATACCGACCTGCACGAATGCCTGGGGCATGGCTCCGGTAAACTATTGCCCGATACGGACTCGGGGGTATTGAAAGCCTACGATTCTACGCTGGAAGAAGCACGTGCCGACCTGTTCGGCCTCTATTACCTCGCCGATCCGAAGCTGGTCGAATTAGGGCTGGTGCCCGATAGCGAAGCCTATAAAGCCGAGTATTACAAGTATATCATGAACGGCCTGATGACCCAGCTTGTCCGTATCGAAGCCGGCAAAAATGTGGAAGAAGCCCACATGCGCAACCGTCAGCTGATCGCCCAGTGGGCTTATGAGTATGGTAAAGCCGACAACGTGATCGAATATAAGAAACGCGACGGTAAAACCTATATCGTCGTAAACGATTATGTCAAGCTGCGTAACCTGTTCGGTACCTTGCTGGCCGAAGTGCAACGCATCAAGAGCGAAGGCGATTACGAAGCCGGAAAGAAACTGGTAGAAGATTACGGAGTAAAGGTAGACCAGACCCTGCACGACGAGGTGCTTGCCCGTTATGCCAAACTCAATCTGGCTCCCTACAAAGGCTTCGTGAATCCGGTAATGAAAGAAGTAAAGGACGATAAGGGCGAAGTAACCGACATCGTTCTCGATTATACCGAAGGCTACGCTGGGCAGATGCTCCGTTATAGCCGGGATTATTCATTCCTGCCCTCATATAACGATTAAGCCCATGTTGCAAGATGAATTAAAAGAAATACGCACCCAGCTCCGCATGGCAATGAATGGGATTATCTCCACCAGCATGCGCGAGAAAGGAGTTGTTTACAAACTGAACTTTGGCGTCCCCTTGTCGGAAGTCAAGGAGATTGCAGCTAAGCACACGCCCAGTTCAGAACTGGCTGCCGCTCTGTGGAAAGAAGATATCCGCGAGTTCAAGCTACTGGCTCCCATGTTGCAGCCCGTAGAGGAATTTCCGTTTAAACAGGCTGAGCAATGGGTGAAGGAAATCCCTTACCTGGAAATCGCGGAGCAATGCAGCCGTAACCTTTTCTGTAAACTACCCTATGTCGATAATCTCCTTCTCGGACTTATCTTCAATGTAGAGGATGAATATGCTCGTACGGTGGCCTACCTCATTTGGACGGAACTGTTTAAGGGGGGGAAAGATGTGTCTGCTCCGGTAAGAGCTGCCTTTATTGTAGAATGTATGCGTACGGTTGCCTGGCCCGACTTTGGCGCTTCCTGGAAAGAAAAGCAGGCGGCGGTGAGGGCAATGAAGTTTTACGGGCGCCAGTCGGCCGATCGTGCCAAACAAATATTGAGCGGTTTTGATGACTTTCCTGAGTTTATGGAGACTCCCGAAGGGCAGGAAATCTATAATGTTTTAAAATTTGAATTTGAATATTATAGCTAAGGCTTTGCGTTTAAAATAAATGCGCTAACTTTGTCGGTCGCGTAGAGTCGCAACAGGATGAAGGATGGATGAAAAGAAGTACATAGAGATAAAGCAGTCGTTTACGGAGTATATGACTGAGAAAAAACTACGGAAAACGGAAGAAAGATATGCGATCTTCGATTGTATATGCCGGTTCTCCGGGCATTTCGATATGTACTCGCTTCAGGAAAAGCTGGAAGAAACCAACTTCCACGTGAGTAAGGCAACGCTTTACAATACGTTGGATGTGTTGGAAGACGGCGGTCTGATCGTGCGCCATCAGTTGAATGCCCAGTCGGTTCAGTACGAACTCCGGGCGTTGGCCGAAACGCATATACATCTGATATGCATGAAGTGCGGGGCGATTCGGGAAATGAAAGACAATATGCTGAAAAAGGATGTGGGCAATCTGAAGATATCCCGCTTTACACCCGAGTTTCATTCGTTGTATATCTATGGAATATGCAGCAAATGTAAGTTCCGGCTTCAGCAGAAGAACAGTAGATAAAAATATTAATAGCCTATTATAAAAATAACATGAAAGTAGATGTTTTATTAGGATTGCAATGGGGTGACGAAGGCAAAGGTAAAGTTGTCGACGTGCTGACTCCGAATTACGATGTGATTACTCGTTTTCAGGGTGGCCCCAATGCCGGACACACATTGGAGTTTAACGGTGAGAAGTATATCTTGCGTTCTATTCCGTCGGGTATTTTTCAGGGTGGAAAAGTGAATGTAATCGGTAATGGTGTCGTTCTCGACCCGTTATTGTTCAAACAGGAAGCCGAAGCGCTTGCCGCCAGTGGTCACGACCTGACCAAGCAACTTTGTATTTCCAAGAAGGCACACCTGATCCTGCCGACCCACCGTATGCTGGATGCCGCTTACGAAGCAGCCAAAGGTTCCGGTAAAATCGGTACCACAGGAAAAGGTATCGGCCCGACATATACCGACAAGATTAGCCGTAACGGTCTGCGTGTAGGCGACTTGTTGCATAACTTCGATGAGAAATATGCGGCCGCCAAGGCCCGCCACGAAGCAATCCTGAAATCACTGAACTATTCGTATGATATCAAGGAACTCGAAGCTCAATGGTTTGAAGCATTGAACTATTTGAAACAGTTCAACCTGATCGATAGCGAACATATGGTAAACAACTTCCTGAAAGAAGGTAAGTCGGTATTGGCAGAAGGTGCTCAGGGCACGATGCTCGACATCGATTTCGGTTCTTATCCGTTCGTGACATCTTCCAATACGATCTGTGCAGGATGCTGTACCGGTCTGGGCGTATCTCCCCGCAATATCGGTGAAGTGTACGGAATCTTCAAAGCCTATTGCACACGCGTAGGTAGCGGCCCGTTCCCCACAGAACTGTTTGATGAAACAGGCGATAAACTTTGCAAACTAGGACATGAGTTCGGTTCCGTAACAGGACGTAAACGTCGTTGCAGCTGGATCGACCTGGTTGCTTTGAAGTATGCCGTTATGATCAATGGCGTAAGCCAGCTTATCATGATGAAAAGCGACGTGCTCGACAGCTTCGAAACGATCAAAGCTTGTGTCGCCTATAAGATCAACGGCGAAGAAGTGACCGAATTTCCGTTCGAAATCGACGATACCATCGAACCGGTATACGTTGAACTGCCGGGTTGGAAGACCGACATGACAAAGATGCAGAGCGAAGACGAATTCCCCGAAGAATTCAACGCTTACCTCTCATTCCTCGAAGAGGAGCTGGGAGTCCCTGTAAAGATCGTCTCAGTAGGCCCCGACCGCGAACAGACAATTATCAGATACAACGAAGAATAAACCAGGAATACTAATACAAAATGGCAGAAGACCACCTCTAAGCAGGCCGATCTTCTGCCATTTTTGTTTTTGGCAGACTTTTTGTAAGACATTTCTTATATAACACTTAATTAATTAGAGCATTATGAGCATGTATTGGATTATATTTATTGGTTTTGCCTTGTTAAGCTGGCTGGTGTCTTCCCGACTTCAGAACAAGTTTGAGAAGTATTCTAAGATTCCCATGCCTAACGGTATGACCGGAAAGGATGTAGCTGAAAAGATGTTGCACGATAACGGCATCTACGATGTGAAGGTGATTTCTACTCCCGGACATTTGACAGACCATTACAATCCTGCCAATCAGACGGTGAATCTGAGTGAATCTGTCTATTATAGTAACAGTATTGCTGCCGCAGCGGTTGCCGCCCACGAGTGTGGCCATGCCGTACAGCATGCAACGTCGTATGCTCCGCTGAAGATGCGCTCGGCATTGGTTCCGGTAGTAAGCTTTGCTTCAAACATTATGACTTGGGTATTGCTCGGCGGTATGTTGCTGATTAATACGTTCCCGCAGTTGTTGCTGTTCGGTATTATCCTGTTTGCCTCGACAACGCTGTTCAGCTTCATTACGTTGCCGGTCGAGATTAATGCCAGCCAGCGTGCGTTGGCGTGGTTGAGCAATGCCGGAATAACGAATGCCTATACGCATGACAAGGCGGAAGATGCTTTGCGTTCGGCGGCTTATACATATGTGGTGGCTGCTCTGGGTTCGTTGGCTACCTTATTATATTATATAATGATCTTTCTGGGTGGAAGAAGCCGCGATTAAACGAAACTGATTGCGGCAGAATAGTTGCCGTACCCCGTTAAAACTAGCTGCCCGAGTCATTCTGAATGGCTCGGGCAGTTGTGTTTATTTCTTTTTATTCTTTTCTTTACGAGATTCTTTTTCGATATAATTGAACCAGATTAATACACCTGTAAGTAATATTACCGGTATTGAGAATGCCATGATTATATTTACCATAATTATTCCTCCTTTCGTTTATGGATAATAAGCCGATCCCAAAGAAAAAGACAATCGAGATAATTCCTGTAAAATAGATAATGATTGTATTCTCCCCAAAGTCTTTAAATAGGGCGGTTACAATAACTCCTGTCGTTATGTACTTGGCCAAATCGATAGCAAAACTACCGGCCTCGCCATGCAGCGCTTTCTTCTGTTTCTTTTTCATAGTTTATACGTTTTAATTGCATTGCAAACATAGCGAAAAGAAACGGATAAAACAATGAAGCCTGCCGATAAACTACGTAATTGCAACAAAATCGTTACCTTTGCTGTCCGAATAATAATTTAAAATGATTATCCGCATAATGTCCTATTATAAATTCTGGATTTGAAGTCGG
>JAJPZM010000375.1 GCA_021204335.1 Parabacteroides sp.
TTGCCAAATTCAATCGGTTTTCAGAACTGTTCTTAACTTTCAAATGTTTACCTTGTAGGTGGATAAAGTAACAGAGTATTTATTTCTGTGTAATTTATCAGACAGTTTAAAATAGGTGTTAATCTTATTTTTGCAAGGAATAGAATTAGCAAGCAGATAGATTTAAGTTCATCAATCAATAAAAACCGATAGTCGCCATGAAAGAGAAAATTGATCAATTGGCAGTTCTTAACCATCAGGCAGAGCTGGGAGGCGGTGAAGACCGTATCGCGAAACAACATGCAGCGGGTAAGCTTACAGCCCGCGAGCGCATCGAACTTCTACTGGAAAAAGGAAGTTTTGTGGAAGTAGACAAATTTGTAACCCATCGTTGTACAGAATTCGGATTGGAGAAACAGCGTCCGTTAGGTGATGGGGTAGTGACAGGCTATGGCCTGATCGGTAAACGTACGGTATTCGTATTTGCCCAGGATTTTACTGTATTCGGCGGCGCTTTGTCGGAGACGTATGCCCGCAAGATCTGTAAGATTATGGATATGGCGATGCAGCTGGGTGCTCCGGTTATCGGACTGAATGATTCGGGAGGAGCGCGTATTCAGGAAGGTGTACGCTCGTTGGCAGGTTATGCCGAGATATTCCTGCGCAATTCGATGGCTTCGGGAGTTATTCCGCAGATCAGTGTGATTATGGGGCCGTGCGCCGGTGGTGCCGTTTATTCACCGGCGTTGACGGATTATATTTTTATGGTGAAAGATTCGAGTTATATGTTTATCACCGGGCCGGAAGTGGTAAAGAGTGTGACGCAGGAAGAAGTATCCATGCAGGATCTGGGCGGTTCGGAAGTTCACAGCACCCGGTCGGGAGTAGCCCATTTTACCGGCGATAACGATATGGATTGTATCCTGAAGATACGCGAACTGATGTCGTTCCTTCCAAGCAATAATATGGAAGAATCGCCTTTCGTCCCGACTACCGACAGTGCAAACCGGATCGACGAACAACTCAATAACCTGATCCCAACCAATCCGAATTAACCGTACGACATGAAAGATCTGATCGAATCGGTTGCCGACGATCATAATTTCTTTGAAGTGCAGGAAGAATATGCCAAAAACATTGTCATCGGATATATCCGCCTGAATGGGAAGACTGTTGGTGTGGTAGCCAACCAGCCGGCTGCTCTGGCAGGTACGCTCGATATCAATGCTTCGGTAAAGGCTGCCCGTTTCGTTCGTTTCTGTGATGCGTTCAATATTCCGCTGCTGACGCTGGTCGATGTTCCCGGTTTCCTTCCGGGCGTTAATTAGGAATATGAGGGGATTATTCGTCATGGGGTTAAATTGCTGTATGCTTATTGCGAGGCTATCGCTCCGAAGGTGACGGTTATTACCCGTAAAGCATACGGCGGAGCATACGATGTGATGAGTTCTAAGCACATTCGCGGCGATATCAATTTTGCTTATCCCACCGCCGAGATTGCTGTGATGGGACCCGACGGCGCCGTCAATATCCTTTTCCGTAAGGAACTGAAGAAAGCGGAAAATGTAGAAGCAAAACGCAAAGAGTTGCAGGACGATTACCGCGAAAAATTTGCCAACCCGTATCGTGCTGCCGAGCTGGGCTATGTCGACGAGATTATCGAACCGTCCGGCACGCGTGCCCGCCTGATCCGCAGTTTCGAATTGCTGGCCAACAAACGACAGTCCAATCCGCCGAAGAAACATTCCAATTTACCCCTTTAATACGCGAACGATTATGATTAAGAAAGTATTAGTAGCCAACCGCGGCGAAATTGCGATGCGAATCTTTCGTACCTGCCGCGTAATAAACATACCTACCGTAGCCATTTATACGCATGTAGACCGCGGGGCCTTGCATGTACGCTATGCCGAAGAAGCTTACTGTATCTCGAAAGACAAAACAGACACTTCTTATCTGAAACCCGACCAGATCCTGGAGATCGCCAAAAAGACCGGCGCCGCCATCCATCCGGGTTACGGTTTCCTTTCGGAGAATGCCGATTTTGCCCGCCGTTGCGAGGAAGAAGGCGTTATCTTTATCGGCCCGAGTGCCGACGTGATTGCCCGCATGGGTATCAAGACCGAAGCGCGTAAGATTATGAAAGCTGCCGGCGTGCCGGTCGTTCCCGGAACGGAAGAACCGGTTTCCGATATGGGCGAACTTCACCGGGTTGCCAAGGAAGTCGGTTATCCGATTATGCTGAAAGCTCTTGCCGGTGGCGGTGGAAAAGGCATGCGCCTGGTACGCGACGAAGAAGGCCTGGAAGAAGCCTTCCGTCTCTCGCGCTCCGAAGCCGGCAATTCGTTCGGCAACGATGCTATTTATATCGAGAAATATATCGAGAATCCGCATCATATCGAGGTGCAGGTGCTGGGAGATAAGTACGGGAATGTAATTCATCTGTATGAACGCGAATGCTCCATCCAACGCCGCAACCAGAAGGTGATCGAGGAATCGCCGTCGCCTTTCGTTAAGGAAGAGACCCGACAGAAGATGCTTGCCGTTGCGGTGGAAGCCTGCAAGAAGATCGGCTATTACAGTGCCGGAACATTGGAATTTATGATGGATAAAGATCAGAATTTCTATTTTCTGGAAATGAATACCCGCCTTCAAGTGGAGCATCCGGTAACGGAAGAATGCACAGGTGTCGATCTGGTTCGCGACATGATTCTGGTAGCTGCCGGCAACCCGTTGCCCTATCAGCAGGAAGATATAGAGTTCCGCGGCGCCGCCATCGAATGCCGTATCTATGCCGAAGATCCGGAGAACAATTTCATGCCTTCGCCCGGCGTCATCAAGGTGCGTGAGGCGCCCGAGGGACGTAACGTCCGTCTGGATAGTGCCGCTTATGCCGGTTTCGAAGTGTCGCTTCATTACGACCCGATGATTGCCAAACTGTGTACCTGGGGACGCAACCGAGAGTCGGCCATCTCCAACATGTCACGTGCCCTGCGCGAATACAAGATACTGGGGATTAAAACGACGATCCCTTTCCATCAGCGCGTTTTGCATAACGAGACCTTCCTCAAGGGAAACTACGATACCACGTTTATCGACACCAAGTTTGATAAGGAAGATTTGAAACGTCGTCAGAACAACGACCCGCTGGTTGCTGTCATCGCCGCTGCCTTGAAGCATTTCGAGCAGGAGAAAGAGGCTGCTGCCCGCATGACGACCGTTCCGCTGGTCGGCGAATCTTTGTGGAAATATTACGGTAAATTGCAGATGACTGCCAATAACTATTAAAAGGAAGGAGCAAATTATGTCGAAAGCATTAGCAACCTATTTTGCAACAGTAAACGATATGCCGGACACCGAATTTAAGGTGGAAATACTGGAAGACGGCCCGATCAAGAAAATCGCCGTCAACGGCAAGATATATGAAGTCGATTATAACGTGGGTGGCGATAGCATTCACTCCATCATCCTCAATCACAAGTCGCATGGCGTGCAGATTTCCAACATCCGCGACGATGTGTACGAGGTGAAGAATAAAGGCGATTATTTCCAGGTACAGGTAATCGACGAATTGAAAAAGATGCGCCTTTCGCGCATCCAGTCGGTCGCCGTCGGACGGCAGGTCATTACGGCACAGATGCCGGGTGTCATCCTGCGGGTCAACGTAAAGCCGGGCGACGAGGTGAAGGCCGGAACCCCGCTTTGCGTCCTGGTAGCCATGAAGATGGAAAACGAAATATGCAGCCCGATCGACGGCATGATCAAAGAAGTTTACATTGCCGATGGCGACAAAGTAGCCGTTAACGACAAGATGCTGGTGGTTGAATAACATTCCTTGCCGATTATACAGTATTAAGACGCACAGATAGACCGGATTGGGTTTATCTATGCGTCTTTTTTTCATTTTTTAGGGTACTTAAAAAATAATGACTATATTCGCCCCTGTCAAATAAGAATACTATTTCTTAGTTAATTAAGACGTTTGTTCATTAAAAAAAGAGAGTTATGAAGAAAAATTTTTTGTATTTGTTTGCCGTACTATGTACGTTGAGCTTTTTCACCGCTTGTGGTGACGACGATGATCCAACACCTAATCCTACTCCGGATCCGGATCCAACCCCCGAACAACCAGCAGTTTTAGATGTAAATGCTGCTTATAGTGCAACTACTTTGGATTTAACTTATAGCGACAGTCCGTTACTGGGCAAGGAAGTCACTTTTAAAACTGAAGATGGAAAAACCGCAACCATCACAATGGCCGGTACTTTCGATATGAGTATTATTGGCGGATTGCTTTCTTCTAAGACAGAAGTTGCTACTCCGTCTATGGCTCCGGGCGTTATTCCGGGCGAAGTTTCAACTACATTATCTAATGTCGCATTAACGCTTTCCGGCGAGAAATATACTTTCGAAGGCGAATATACCGGCCAATCAGGCGTTAAAGCCACTTACTCCAGTGAAGTGACGAAAGGTAAACTGACAATGGGTATCAAAGCAACCATGCCGGCCAACGACTTGGTAGGTACATGAGCTTTAGCTCCGTTTGCTCCGACAGCAGAACCTATGCCTCTTCTTCTGAACTGGGAATCTACTACTCCAATTACAATTCCTGGCGCATTAGTTGGAGCACCTGTAGAAACAGTGACATTATCTATGAATGATCTTTTAGGAGCGTTGAATACTACCATGATTTCTCAGAAACTGGGGGGGTGTTCTTGAAAGCATCACTTACCAGGAAGACGGTAACATCGTCGCTTCTTATAAAAAAGCCGGTTCTGAAGATTTTGAAGCTTCTCCGCTCAACCTGGCTCAATATTATGTGAAAGACGGAAAGATGTTTGTCCTGTTAAACATCGACCAGATCATGGCTACCGTAGCAGCTAACCAAACAAAAGCCGGTATAGGAGATATCATCGGAATCATTACTCCGTTCCTCTCTTATCTGTCTGAAGGCGTTCTTTTGGATTTAACTGTTGCCAACGGTGTAGCACAGGTCAAAGCCGGCAAGGATTTATTATTGCCGATGCTTAGTTTGTTAACAAACGAAACTGTTTCGGGCCTGCTTACGAAGCTCATTCCCGAATCCATGCAGCCGATGCTTCCTGCTATCCAGGCTCAGCTTCCGGGTATCCTGGAAACGACTTCCGATGTAAGTTCTACATTGATTTTGGTAAAACAGCAGTAATCAATCTGTTTCCTATATAAAAAAGAGCTATCGTTTTTGCGATAGCTCTTTTTTTAGTTTTCTGCTGAAGAAACCTCAGTTATTTCTAATTATTACCTAACTTTCCAATCAAACCTACCTTGGTGCTTTCTGATACAAATAAATAGCGATGAAAGTATAAAGAACATTCGGTATCCAGGCAGCAATCATCGGGCTTACGTAGCCGTTGATGGCGAAGGTGGATGTTATCGTTGAAAAGAGGATATAAGAGAAACTCAATCCAAGACCGATGCCGATGTTCAGCCCCATTCCTCCCTTGATCTTACGTGATGACAGCGAGGCACCGATCGAAGTCAGGATAAACGCCGCCATGATCGAGGCGAAACGCTTATGATACTCGATTTCGAATGTCTGGATATTCCCGATACCGCGCGTTTTCTGGCGTTCGATATAGGTTGCGAGTTGCGGTGAGGTCATCGTTTCGCAGTCGTTTACCGAGATCAGGAAGTCGGCGGGAATGATTGTCAACGTTGTGTCCTTACGCGAACCGGAGGTGATATGTTCGCGCATACCTTCGAAGTCGCGGATCATATAATCGATAACGGTCCATTGATATAAAGAGTCGTATTTGATGGAACCGGCAGTTAGTTTGGATACCAGTTTCTTTCCTTCGAAATGTTCGAGCGAGAAGCGGTAACCCATGTTAGGACGCGAGTCGTAACGGTCGAAATAGGCGAACACACCCGGTTCCACTTCGATCTGGATATTGCGGGCAAACTCTTTCTTTTTGTTCTTGATATATTTGTTCTGGAAATCGATACGCGTGCTATTGGCAGGGGGAATAATGAATGCGCTCAACGTGAAACTGGCAGCCGCAATAATGGCAGCCGAAATGGCGTAGGGCAGCATCAATCGCCGGAAACTCATTCCACTGGCAAGCATCGCGATAATTTCCGAATTGTCTGCCAGCTTCGAGGTAAAAAAGATAACCGCGATGAACGTGAACAGCGGGCTAAACAAGTTCACGAAGTATGGGATGAAGTTCATGTAATAATCCATGATAATGGCCTGCAAGGGCACCTCTGGCTTCAGGAATTTATCGATCTTCTCGTTGATATCGAATACGACGGAGATAGAGATGATCAGCAGGATCGCGAAAACGTAGGTTCCGAGAAACTGCTTGATGATATACCAGTCTATCCGCTTTAAATTAAATTTCATAGGATACTTCCTTTCATAATCGGTTATTCATCTGCTGCACCATCATACTTTTCCAGGCGGAGAAATCGCCTGCGATGATATGCCTCCGCGCCTCTTTTACCAGCCAGAGATAGAAGGCCAGGTTATGGATGGACGCGATTTGCAAGCCCAACAATTCGTTTACTTTGATCAGGTGATGCAGGTAAGCGCGGCTGTAAAGCGTGTCGACATACGAGTGGGCATCGGGGTCGATGGGAGAGAAGTCGTCTTCCCATTTCTTGTTGCGCATGTTCATCGTGCCATATTGGGTGAAAAGCTGTCCGTTGCGCCCGTTGCGGGTCGGCATGATGCAGTCGAACATATCCACGCCGCGCTCGATGGCTTCGAGTAGGTTGATCGGAGTGCCTACGCCCATCAGGTAGCGGGGTTTGTCTTTCGGCAATATCTCGTTGACGACTTCGATCATCTCGTACATTTTCTCGGTCGGTTCGCCTACCGCCAGTCCGCCGATTGCGTTTCCGTCGGCTTCCTTCCGCGCCACATGCTCTGCCGCCTGCCGCCTGAGGTCATGATAGACGCAACCCTGTACAATCGGGAAGAGACATTGCCGGTAACCGTATTTCGGTTCGGTCGTGTTGAAGCGATCGAAACAACGGTCGAGCCAGCGCTGCGTCAGTCCCAACGATTTTTTGGCATATTCGTAATCGGCATCGCCCGGGCAACATTCGTCGAAGGCCATGATGATGTCGGCGCCGATGATGCGCTGGATATCCATTACCTTTTCGGGAGTGAAAAGATGCTTCGAGCCGTCGATGTGCGAACGGAATTCGGCACCTTCCTCATGCAACTTGCGGTTGTCGGAAAGCGAGAATACCTGGAAGCCACCGCTGTCGGTCAGGATCGGACGATCCCAGGTGTTGAACTTGTGCAGTCCGCCTGCTTTTTCCAGTATCTCGAGCCCCGGACGGAGGTAAAGATGATACGTATTTCCCAGGATAATCTGGGCATTGATGTCGTTTTTCAACTCGGTCATGTGTACGCCTTTTACCGTTCCCTGTGTTCCGACGGGCATAAAAATGGGCGTCTCAATTGCCCCATGATCGGTAGTAATTAAGCCCGCCCTTGCATTTGTTTTTGTATCGTTGTGTTGTAATTCGAATTTCATTCTGCAAAATTTGCTGGCAAAGGTAGCATTTTTCTGTTAGAAACCGAAGTCATCGACTTCGACGTTTTTAACTTCTTCCTCTTCCGGCAGAACGATATGCTGATGTTCGGTATTCGCCTTCACGATAATGGCACGCATCGGACGTACCGGACAGATCGATTCGCAGCCGCCGCAACCTACGCAGAGGTCTGGGTTTACCTGCGGAATAGTCAGCGTCCCTTCGTAAGGCACCATGTGTACCGCCTGTGTCGGACAGTGCTCGGAGCAGGCGCCGCAATCGGTTCCTTCCGTCTTTACAATACAACGGTTAATAAAGAAGGTCGCGATGCCGACTTGCAGGGATTTCTTTTCTTCCATCGTGATCGGCGTGATGGCTCCGACCGGGCAGACTTCCGAACAAACCGTACATTCGTAATTACAATAGCTGCTGATGTAAGCCATGCGCGGTTTCAGTAGGTAGTCGAAACCATATTCCATTCCGGCAGGGCGCAAGACCTGGCTGGGACATTTCACCACACAGATGTGGCAGCCGGTACATTTATCCTTAAACCGTTCCAGATTCAGAGATCCCGGAGGGGTGATAGGCGGCCATTGCTTCCGGTTTTTCCCAGCTCCATGTCCGTTACCTTTGCCTTTACCTTGTCCGGCACTTTCCGCTATGGCAGAAACGACCGGCAGAGTGGCAGCAATGGTTGCCCCGGTAGCCAGGAAAGTACGGCGACTGTTGGCTGCCGGTTGTTCCATCTTTAGAGAGCTTTCCGTGCTTACTTCATTTGCTTTCTTGAAAGGCGGATTGAAACGATATTGTAATCCCCCTTTCGCGCAGGAAGAAACGCAGTTGAAGCAATCCACGCAGCGCGAAGTGTCTACGGTAAGCGCTTTAGCATCGATAGCTTCCGCCTTGCAGGTATGCTCACAATTTCCGCAATGCGTGCAAGCCTCTTTATCGAAAGAGATCCGGAAGAACGAGTAGCGCGACACCAGGCTGAGCAATGCACCAACCGGACAAAGTGTATTGCAAAACAAACGTCCGCGGAAAACGACCATCACAATAAAAACAACCAATGCCGTCATGGCTGCAACCACTCCGGCAATACTAACCGTACTGATCGTTACATGGAACAGCGTGTAATTATCCATTGTCATCAGCCAATCCGCCAACACATTATTCCCCCACATAACAGCGGGGCGGAACAAGTTGGCCGCGATACGTCCGAAGTTACTGTAAGGATCGAGCAGCAGGCACAAACCGGAGAAGCCGAACAGTGCCGTAACAACCGTTGCCGCTAATAACACATAGCGCAACCAGTTAGCCGGCTTCCGGTATTTGAACCGGCGCACCCCTTTTTTCTTTTTCTTCCCGATACAGAATATCCGGTTGATGATATCCTGGAAAACACCCGCCGGACAAAGCGCCGAGCAGTAGATGCGTCCAAACAGCAACGTCGCAATCAGTAATATGGCTACGATGCCGAACATGCCTGCCATTACAGCGGGCAGCAACTGCGCATGCAATAACCGATGCACCTCGACCGGTATTTTATTCGTGAAGTCAAGGAAGAAAAGGAGGATGGGTACGAAAAACAGGACTGCCAGTAATACTCGCAGTCCTTTTAAGTAATTAGGTCTCTTCATTAAATCTTAATACGTTTGATATTGACTTTCTTCAAATCCGTTGTTCCTAGTTTCAGCTTTTCGCCATTGGTAATATGGCCTACAGCTTCCATATCCAATTTCTTAACCTGGTTGAACAGGGCCAGGGCGGCCGTATCAGTTGCAACGATATTCGGAGATACGATGATCGATTTCAGTGTGGCAACGTCGGCAGCACTCTTTCCCTGCGGGCCGTTCTGGTGCATCATGCGGTAAGCGTCGACGATGTTCAGCACCGGTTTCTTTTGCCAGGTACAGATGTCGGCGATACATTGTTGCAAGTCGTTCTGGTGGAAGAAACGACGGTCCCATACGATACCCATATAATTCTTCATGGCGCACGACAGTTTAGCACCGCCATGGTTCTTCAAAATGGGAACATTGATCCAGGCATCCGCTTCAACCAACGCTTCATGTATCTTGGCTGATTTCACTTTTACTCCATCGGGGATAGATACTTCTTTGAAATATTTTTCATCGTTACCCGGCATGATAATACCGCCGGCTTCTTTCACGGCGGCAGCAATACCGCTGCTTTCGTAGCATTTCTGCCAGTTGTCGCAGGTATGGTCGAAGACGGTAACTTTTTCGGCTCCGGCTTCCAGGCATTTCTTTACCAGCGCTTTGATGAGTTGCGGATTGGTGTTACCAGCCAGCTCCGGCGTACGATCCCAGCCGATGTTGGGTTTGATCACTACTTTTTGCCCTTTCTTGATGTATTTACCGATTCCCCCCAGGGTCTCTAAAGCCTTGTCGAGCATGGCTTCGGGCTCGCCACCCATTACGGCAACCATCTCAGGAGCCTGTTCAACTGCGATCGTATTAGTGGATAATGCAGCTTGCAGCCCCTTAAAGTTTATAGAGAGAGCGGCACCAGCAACTACACTGGTCTTTAAGAAATCACGACGTTTCATTTTGTTTGTAATTGGTTATTAGAATTGTTTATAGTCGAAACAAAGGTAGTAATTCTCTGAATTATAGTGTATCTTTGCCCACAAAAATATAAAATAAATGTATCTATATACTTATCTATCACTGCAATCCTTCGTTGAAGGCTGTAATGTTTCCGGTGGAGAAAACGCGCTTGTTTTACAGGCTGAGAATTTGTTGCATGCCGTTCCTTCAAAAGAATATCAATATGGTTTGTCGCTTCTCAGGAAAGCGATCCGGTTGTATGAAGAACAAAAAGGCATCTCTCTGGAGAAGAGCAAGCAGGATATTCCTTTCTTTCGGGAGAAACGTCGTTTGCTGATAGGGCCGGAACTGGATATTTATAAATTATCCTTTTATGCAGACGAGCATGTTATTACGTCTCAGTTGCAGTTAGTTGAGCACCCTTACCTGAAGTTGGCGTTCGATTATGAGCAGTTGGCCGAGCATTGCCTTTTTGAGAATATGTTCCTGATCCGTTGCAAATACGATGAAGAAGAAGTCGTGAAGAATTTCGTTAGCCAGATGGACAGGGAGTACGACAAGTTCTTTTATGATGAAGAGCATAGTGGTTTTACGGCTGATTCTCATTTCTTTTCGCTCCTGTATAATGCTTGCCTGGAGGTGAAAGAGCCCCGTTTTGCCGGTGAGCAGGAGTGGAGGCTGGCTGTATTGCGCAGCCCGTCCGAAGTCGATTACCGGTATGCCGACGGGAAGTTGACGGCTTCGTTGCCTTTGTCGTTGCCGCTTGCATCTATCCGCCGGGTTACTTTCCCCGATCATGAAAGCGATGAGTTAAATTATAGCGCCCTTGCCGGCTTCATGCAGCATATCGGGTTATTCCCGGAGCGTTATCTGGAAAGGTTGCTGGAAGAATAAATAATTCATATTTACATTTTGCTATTAATGATTATCCGCATA
>JAJPZM010000284.1 GCA_021204335.1 Parabacteroides sp.
TTTTTGAGTGATCCGCCTGGGGTTCGAACCCAGGACCCCATCCTTAAAAGGGATGTGCTCTACCAGCTGAGCTAGCGAATCATTCTATGCGTTACTTCTGTAATGCGGGTGCAAAGGTAGGGTTTATTTTTAAATTTGCAATAGTTGGCGGCATTTTTTTTGAAAAAAGTTGCGTTTATTCTTCTTTCCTATGTTGAATATCGGTTGGCGCAGAAACCTTGGGAGTGGTTGGTACGTTATTAGGTGATACGTTGGTGGGTATATGGTTAAGTGGCTGATAGTTTGGTCTTTTTCGTTTAAATGTAGTTGCTGTATTGGTAAATTCGTCAATAGAATGACGAATTTACTATAAAAATCGTCAGTTGAAAGACTTCTTTTACTATCTTTGCCATAAACAATGTTGATATGGAGACAATCAAACGAATCCTGCAGGATAAAATATCAGAACGGATAGAATCGGGTAAAGCTATTTTGCTTTTTGGTGCAAGGCGGGTTGGTAAAACCGTCCTTATACGCGAACTGATCAAAACGTTTAAAGGCAAGACGATGTTACTTAATGGAGAGGATTATGATACGATCTCTTTGCTAAACGAACGTAGTATATCTAATTATAAGCATTTGCTGGAAGGTATTGACTTACTGGCTATCGATGAAGCACAAAATATTCCGGATATTGGTGCTAAATTGAAATTGATTGTAGATGAAATCGAAGGAGTAAGAGTGCTGGCCAGTGGTTCTTCTTCGTTCGATCTGCTAAACAAAGCTGGTGAACCGTTAGTTGGCCGCTCCACCCAGTTTCATCTTAACCCATTTTCGCAAAAAGAGATCTCTCAGGTTGAGAATGTGTTGGAGACGAAGCGCAATTTAGAGTCCCGGCTTATATACGGCTCTTATCCTGAAGTGGTGATGTTGGAAAGTTTCGAACGTAAAACAGATTATCTTCGGGATATTGTCGGGGCCTATTTGCTGAAAGATATTCTGGCTATAGACGGCTTAAAGAACGCCGGGAAGATGAGGGAGCTTTTACGGTTGATTGCTTTTCAGGTGGGTAGTGAAGTCTCTTATGAGGAACTTGGCCGACAATTAGGCATGAGTAAGAATACTGTCGAGAAATATCTTGATTTGCTGTCGAAAGTGTTTGTTGTTTACCGTTTGGGTGCGTATTCGCGGAATCTGAGGGAAGAGGTCGTTAAAGCCGGGAAGTGTTATTTCTATGACAACGGGATTCGAAATGCGATCATTGGTGATTTTAATCCTTTGGCGATACGCCAGGATGTCGGGGCTTTATGGGAGAACTATTTGATTGGCGAGCGGATTAAGATGCGCAATAATCAGACTCAGGCAAAAGAGTTCTATTTTTGGCGCACTTATGATAAGCAGGAAATTGACTTGATTGAGGAGGCTTCGGGTAGGATCTCTGCTTTTGAGTTTAAATGGGGAGATAAGAAACCTTCTGCCCCCTCTGTTTTTGCTGCCGCATATCCGGAAGCTTCTTTCGAAGTTATAAACAGGGACAATTATTTGAACTTTATTACTGCATAACCCTTATTTCTTTTTGTTCTCTTGAATATCGGTTGGCGCAGGCGGCACATCGTTGTCTTCCATTAAGATAAAACGCTTATAATAAGACAGGCAGAGGGTAGTCAGCGGCAAAGCGATGATCAGACCGATAAAACCGAGCAAAGTTCCCCAGATAGACAGGGAAAGCAGGATGATGGCAGGGTTTAAGCTCATCGCCTTACCCATGATGCGCGGGGTGAGGTACAAATCCTGGATGCATTGCACGATGCCGAGCACCAATATTCCCGATCCCAGAATGATCCAGAAATTATCTCCCGTCTCAGCCGATTTCAGCAGGCTGAGGATCACCATAGGGATGATGCCGATCGCTTGCAGGTAAGGTATCAGGTTGAGCACGCCGATAAACAACCCCAACGTCACCCCGAGCGGGAAACCGACAATCTTGAAACCGATAGCTAACAGCACGCCGACGCATAAGGCAATCAGCGACTGCCCGCGGAAATAACGGTTCATGCTTTGCTCCACATCATCCGCTACTCCTTTCGCAAACGGGCGGATGCGCACCGGGATCAGGTTGATCCAGCCGTTGGTGATCTTTTCGTAATCCAATAGGATGAAGATGAAGTAGAGCAGTATAACAAATATGATGGTGATGCTGAACAGGATAGAAAACGTGTTCGACAGGATATTCCAGACCTTGGGCACCAGTTGCTTGATGGCATTCTGTATGTTTTCGCGGCTGAGGAGTTCCATCAGTTGGTTGATGTCGACATTCGTTTCCAGGTATTCGACCCATGATTGGGGGATAAACGGGATATGCCCTTCCGTCGGGTTATGCGTGCGCATCAGGCTGAGCGTCTTGTCGGCTTCCTGGGCAATCGACGGTACAATCAGGGTGGCGGCGAGTCCGATGATCAGCGATGCCGAGATGATAACCGCCATGATCGCCAGGATACGGCTTTTCAGCTTCAACTTATACTGGAAAAACTTTACAAACGGCTGCATCAGGTAGGCCAGCAACCAGGCAATCAGGAAAGGCAACAGTGCGTTGCGCAATACGGCAATCAGATAGAGTATGCTGCCGATAATAACGATGCTGAAAACGATACGTGCTACCCGGTCGAATGTAAATGGTCTTTCAAACAATGAGTTCATATTATAATTTTTATCTTTGCCTGCAACAAAGATAAAATAAAGTAGAATAGAATAGCCGAATGATAAAGAAAATAATATATGCAGCCGTACTGTTGTGCAACTTCGGGCTGTCGCAGGCACAAACCCCGCAACCGGTCAGGCAGTTGCTGAATGCCCCTTATATGAAGGGGGCTACGTTTTCCATCGTGGTAAAAGAAGTACAGGATGGAACGACGTTGTATAGTTATGACGCGGATCGCGAGGTGTCTCCGGCTTCCGTATTGAAAACGGTGGCTACCGCTACGGCGCTCGAAGTGCTGGGCGATGATTACCGTTTCCCGACCTCACTGGAATATGACGGAACCCTGAAAGATGGCGTGCTCGATGGTAACCTTTATATCAAAGGAAGTGGCGACCCGTCGCTGGGCTCGGCTCATTTCTCTCCGAATAGAAACACCTATACTCCTGCACAGAATAAGTTCATTCCCGAATGGATTGCCGCTCTGAAAAAAGCCGGCATCCGCCAGATCACCGGAGCGGTGGTGGCTGACGAACGTATCTTCGATACCGAAGGCGCTTCCATCAAATGGCTGCGCGAGGATATGGGGAATTATTATGCGCCGGGAAGCTATGGCCTTTCGGTGTTCGATAATATGTATAAGTTATATTTGAAGACAGGCGCAGCCGGCAGCCGTCCGGTAATCGCAGGTACCGATCCCAAAATACCCTCGCTCCGCTTTACGAATTATCTGAAAGCGGCTTCGGTGGCATCGGATAGTGCCTATATAATCGGTGCTCCCTTGGCCGACGAACGTTATCTGTACGGTGTGGTGCCTGCCGGTCGCGAGAGTTGTGTGTTGAAAGGAGATATTCCCGATCCCACCCTGTTTCTGGCTGCATACCTGACCGCCAGCTTGAAACGCGAAGGCATTACGGTAGTGAAAGAACCTACCTGCTACCGGATCGAATCGGAAGCCGGCAGATGGGCGAATGAAGAACGGAAAACGATTGTCACCACTTACTCGCCGCCCTTGCGAGAGATTGCAAGCGTGACGAACCATGTCAGCCATAACCTGTTCGCCGATGCACTGGTTAAAACGGTGGGGCTGCAATATAAACCGCATAGGAACGAGGTTATATCTTCGTTCGGACGTGGGGTGCGGGTCATCTCCGACCATTGGAAAGGAAAGGGGATCGATGTGTACCCTTTGCGTATGCACGATGGTAGCGGACTGGCGCCTGCCGATAAGGTTTCGGCTGCGTTTATAGCCGACCTGCTAGTGTATATGGCGACGAAGTCGGATGCATCGGATGCATTTATCGCCTCTTTGCCGCAGGCTGGCATCGAAGGGTCGGTGGTCAATTTCCTGAAAGGCAGCAAGCTACAGGGCAAAGCCCGTTTGAAAAGTGGCGGCATCACCGGCGTAAGAAGCTATGCGGGATATATCACGAAAGACGGCAAGACCTACGCCGTCGCCGTTTTCTCCAATAATTATTCCTGCAGCATGGCACAAATGACGAAAGGGCTGGAAAGGTTGTTGTTGCAACTCTTTTAAGGAAGCAGCGACCGGCTGGCCAGGAACTCCATGAACTTTTGTTTGTAGTTGTCGGAGATGGGGATGTATTCCTTGCCGAAGACGATGCGACCCCGTTCGATCACCTTTATCTTTTCGGGCTGTACGATGAAAGAACGGTGCACGCGGATGAAACGGCTGGTGGGCAGCATATCTTCGAGGTTCTTCATGCTCATTAGCGAGAGGATGGGGCGCGGCTCGTCTTCCACAAATATTTTGACATAATCTTTCAAGCCTTCGATGTAGAGTATCTTGCGGAGTTCGATCTGTATCAGTTTATACTCCGTTTTGATGAAGATGCTTTCGATTTCTTTTTTCTCCGGTGCCGGTGCCGGTGTCGGGGAGGGAGGCGTGGCGGCGGTGTCCTGTGCTGGGGTATTGTTGCGCAGCAGTTCATACCATTGTAATGTTTTGTTTGCCGATTTTAGGAAGTCGGGATAGCTGATCGGTTTCAGCAGGTAATCGAGGGCGTTTACTTTGTAGCTGTCGAACGCATATTGGCTAAAAGCGGTGGTGAAGATGATTCGCGTGTCGGCTTCGAGGGTGCGCGAAAACTCCATGCCGTTGAGTTCGGGCATCTGGATGTCGAGCAGCAACAGGTCGACCGGTTCTTTGCTGAGTACAGGCAGGGCGTTGATGGCACTGTTGTATTTCCCGGCCAGGCGGAGGAAAGGCGTCTTGTTTACATAACTTTCCAGCAGGCTGATGGCCAGCGGTTCGTCGTCGATGATGGCACAGGTCAGGATCATATCTTTCTCTCATTTAGTTCGTCATTCTCATTCCCCAGTTGCAGTTCGAGCATGCTATAATAACTCTCTCCGTCTACTCCGTACGAGAAGATATGCTTGTTGGGGTAGATCAGTTCGAGGCGTTTTCTGAGGTTTTTCAGGCCGATGCCCGAGCCGCTTTTGTCGTGCTCGGTATCTTTGGGGAAATAACTGTTACGCAGATAGTAGACAACCAAGTCGCCTTTCTGATGGATATCCAGATCGATGAACGATGGTTTGTTGTTGTTCACCCCATGCTTGAAAGCGTTTTCAATCAGGGAGATAAAGAGTAGGGGAGCAATCAGCGCATCGGGACGGACGGCGGCTATATCGGTCTTTAGCTCCACATTCTCCGGCAAGCGGATGCGCATCAGTTTCACGTAGTTGCGGATGAAATCCAGTTCCTTTTCCAGCGGAACTTGCGGCTGGCTGCTTTCGTAGAGCACGTAGCGCAGCAGGCGGCTCAGATCGTGCACCGCTTCCTGGGCCCGTTCGGGGCTGAAAGCGATCAGGCTGTAGATGTTGTTCAGCGTGTTGAACAGGAAATGGGGGTTCAGCTGGCTTTTCAGGTTCTGCAGTTCGGCTTCGGCGCGGCTCTTTTCCAGCTCGCGGCGGGCGGACTCTATCTGATACCAGCCGCTCGTCATCTTGATGGCGACGCTCAGACCCGCTATCAGCGCATAGAGCATGGCGTTGACGAGGAAGAAACCGATGATCTCCTGCAATTCCCTTGCCGGACGGGGACGATGGAACTCCGGTGGCGGCAACAGGTGCATCAGCAGATGTACACCGATCATGGCTACCGCAATCAGCACGACGTTGCTGAAAAAAAACTTCCAGCCATGTCTAGTGAACAGGTAATGCTTCACCAGCAGGAAGTAATTCACATAGAACACCATCATGGAAGAGAGCGGAATAATCACAGATCGGATGTAATTTTCAACGGTTACCTCCTGCGTCTCCCTGCCTGTAAAGAAAAAGGGCAGGCCGAACAGGATACCCCAGGCTACGATATGGATGAGGCCGCCCATTCCCCGGAAAGGGGGAGAGATATGTGTCTGTATTGTTCCTTCTGTTTTCATGTTCACAAAGATATTAAATTATTCGTAACGTATCGCTTCGATCGGGTCGAGCTGGGCAGCCTTCTTGGCCGGGTACCAGCCGAAGAACACGCCGGTAACGGTACAGACGGCGAACGAGAGCATCACGCTCCAGGGCTGTATATAGATCGGGAAGTGGGCCGCTGCATTGACTATCAGGGCGGCTCCTACCCCTAATACAACGCCTATCAGACCGCCGGTTACGCTGATCAGGATCGATTCGATCAGGAACTGTGTCAGGATATCGATTCCTTTGGCACCGATACTCATGCGAAGGCCGATCTCGCGGGTACGCTCCGTAACGCTGACGTACATGATGTTCATAATCCCGATACCACCGACAAGAAGCGAAATACCCGCCACAGCCGCCAACAGCACAGTCATCATGTCCGTAGTGTTTGTCAACATCGTGCTCAACTCCTGCTGACTACGGATGGTAAAATCATCATCGTCACTATCCTTCAACTTATGGTTGCGGCGCAGTATTTCGGTTATCTCGTCTATGGCCTGGTCGGTGTACTCCTCTTTGAGCGCCGAACAGGTAATGCCTTGCAGATGGGTGATGGCCAGGACTTTTTTCTGAATAGTTGTGTATGGAGCTAAGATTAGGTCGTCCTGGTCCATTCCCATGCTGTTGTATCCTTTGCTTTCCAACACGCCTACGATGCGGAAAGGTAATTTCTGAAAACGTATGACTTTGCCCACGGGGCTTTCGCCGTTGGTAAAGAGGTTGTCGACGACGGTTTTACCCACTACGCATACCTTGGCGGCTGTCTGGATATTCTGTTCGGTGAACATCTCGCCGTCGCCCACCTTGTAGCGGCGTATCTCCAGATAGTCGGGGTTGATGCCGTAGACCGTCGTCGGGGTGTTGTTGGCTCCGTAGATGGCCTGCCCGCTGCTGTTGACTGAGGGGGAGACGGCAGAGACGTAGCGTGTTTCGTCTACTATATTCTGATAGTCTTCCAGTTTCAGCGTCTCCATGGCGGAAGCATCCTGACGGACACCGCCACGCACGTCGGTACCGGGGTGGATCATGATCATGTTCGATCCCATTTCGCTGATCTGGGCCTGTATGCTCCGTTTCGATCCCTGTCCGATGGCGAGCATCGTGATTACCGAGGCTACGCCGATGATGATGCCGAGCATGGTCAGGAAGCCGCGCAACTTGTTGTTGACGAGGGCGCGGAGGGCTATTTTTATGAGGTTTGTTCCGTTCATTGTTCTTACTTGTTATGAGACGCGGATGAATATTATTGACGCGGATGACGCGGATTTCGCGGATAAGAGAATTTGCACATGGTGTTTTAATCCGCGTTATTCGCGTCATCCGCGTCAATAATATATCTGCGTTTCAGTCTTCATTCTTTGGTAATTTAGTTAATGCATCAGCTGCGTCTAGAATATTCGCGTTCACCGTATCCGAGGTGATATGCCCGTCGCGCAGCGTGATGTTGCGGCTGCTGTATTGGGCAATCTCCGGGTTATGGGTAACGAAGATGATCGTACGTCCTTCGGCATGGAGCTTCTGGAAAAGGACGAGGATCTCGAACGAGGTACGGGTGTCGAGGTTACCGGTCGCCTCGTCGGCAAGGATTACGGCCGGATCGTTCACCAGGGCGCGGGCGATGGCGACACGCTGCATCTGGCCGCCGGACATCTGGTTGCTCTTGTGCATCAGATGGTCGCCCAGACCTACGGCTATCAATGCCTGCACCGCTTTCTCGTGGCGGGCGGAGGTGCTGTAATTGGGGTTGTACATCAGTGGGAGTTCCACGTTCTCGACGGCTGTCGTCTTCGGTAACAGGTTGTAGCTCTGGAACACGAAGCCGATCTTGCGGTTGCGCAGCGTGGCGCGAGCGTTCTTTCCCATCGTACGGACCGAAACGCCGTCGAGGTAATACTCCCCCCTGGTCGGTGTGTCGAGGCATCCCAGCGTGTTGAGCAGCGTACTCTTTCCCGAGCCTGAGGTTCCCATGATGGTGACGAACTCGCCTTCATAGATCGTGAAGCTGACGCCCTGCAACGCATGAACTGTCTCGTCGCCGACCTGGAAGTCGCGTTTGATGTTATCCAGTTTAATGATCTCTTTCATTGTCGATTCTCCATTGTCGGTTATTTCTTCTTTTTGCTTCCTGGAGGGTCTGGCATGAACGGGCTCTTTTCCGCAGCTTCCATGACAGGAGCTGGAGCGTCGGAAGTCAGGTCGACGGCAATTTCTTCGCCTTCGTTCAATCCTTCGGTTACTTCGATCATATTTCCGCTGGTCGAGCCTACGGAGATCACTTTCGGGTGGAGTTGTTGGCCTTCTTTCACCCAGATGATACGTTTGCCGGCAGGGGCTTCCTGGGCGCTGTTGTCGGCGGTAAGTCCGGTACCTGCCAACAGTTCTTCTTCGGGGACGAAGCGGAGCGACTTGGTCGGAACTGTCAGTACATTCTCGCGTTCGAGTGTGTAGATCGTGACGTTGGCTGTCAGACGCGGTTTCAGCTTCAGGTCGGGATTGTCGGCGGTGATCACTACTTCGTAGGTCACGACGGTGGTAGTAGAGGCCGACGAACTGCTGCTGTCGCCCAGGCGGATTTGCTTGACCGTTCCCTGGAATACGTCGTTGGGGTAGGCATCGACGGTGAAGCTGACGCGCTGGCCGTCTTCTACGTTGCCTATATCGGCTTCATCCACGTCGGCTATGACCTGCATCTTCGTCAGGTCGGCGGCAATGGTGAACAGGGTCGGGGTTTCGAAGCCGGCGGCAACGGTCTGTCCTTCTTCCACCGCGCGGTTGATGACGACACCGTCGATCGGGCTGGTGATGGTGGCGTATTCCAGATTGCGTTTTACCTTCACCATCGAGGCCTGGTTCTGTTCGTAAGCGGCCTTTGCCTTCTCGTAGTTGTAGGTGGCGGTTTCGTAATCGGAATCGCTGATCAGTTTCTTGTCGAAGAGTACCTTGTTGCGGGCGTAATTCTTCTGCTGGTATTCGTACTCGCTTTTGCTGCTGGCCAGTTGGGCCTGGGCGGAGGCGAGTTCGGCTTTCAGGTTTACTTTGTCCATTTCGGCGATCAGTTGGCCTGTTTTGACCACATCGTTATAGTCTGCATACAGTTTGTCGATGATGCCGGATACCTGGGTGCCAACTTCAACCTCTGTTACCGGTTCGACTGTCCCGGTTGCCGTTACTGTGTTGGAGATGGAGCTGCGGCCTACTTTGGTTGTTTCGAGCCGGATGCCGCCTTTTGTCGATTTGCCTGTGAAGAACCAGGCTCCGCCGGCTACGACCATTACGGCTGCTATACCGATAATAAGTTTCTTCTTGTTCATATCTATATCTTTTTTATTTTCTTTCGGATGCTGATCAGAACAGATAAATATCTTCTCCCTGATAGAAGCGCAGCAAGCCTGCGTTGAGGATGGCGGTGTATTTGGCCTGGAGCGTTTCCTGTTGGGCGCTCAGCAGGTTGTTCTTTTCCGTAAGCAGTTCTACCGTATTCTTCATGCCCAGGTCGAACTGTTCGCTGACAAGGGTGTAGCTGGTCTCGGAGCTTTTCAGTTTCTCGCTGGCGGCCACATATTGCCGTTGGGCGCTGTTGGCGGTTAGCCAGAGGCTTTCGATGGTTTTATAGAGCGTCTTCTGGTTGTCCATCAGGTCGAGTTCGCTGGTCTGACGTTGCAATTTAGCCTTGTTGATGGCGCTCTTTGTCTGCCGTTTGTCGAAGATAGGGATGCTCAGGGTCAGTCCCAGTGAGTTGTTCCAGTTTTGTTTGACCTGTTCGCTGAAGCTGAAATCGTTGCCGTTGGCATTCGTCGTTCCGATACCGGCGCTCAGGCTCAGGGTCGGGATGTAGCTGGCACGTGCTATCTTGATGTTCAGGTCTGAGGCTTCTATATTCAGTTTCCCAGACTCTATTTCGGGGCGCAGGCCGAGGGCGGTCTGATAGACGTCGTCTTTCGAGGGGAGCGGAATTAGGATGCTGCTGTCGTCGGTTTGAGGCAGGTAGAGATTCATCTCGAAATCGCCGTCCAGTTCGAGGAGTTGCTTCAATTGCAGCTTATAGTTCTGCAAGGTGGTTTGCGCAGTCACCAGTTGGTAGTTGTCGGTGCTTACCTGGGCTTCCAGTTGGGCGAGGTCGCTCGAGGCGATGCTGCCGGCGTTGAACAGTTCCCGGGCACGTTCGAATTGCTTCCGGCTTACTTCCAGGGTCGATTCGTTTACCTTCACCGCTTCGGCGGAGTAAAGTATCTGGACGTACAGTTGGGTGATATTTTCCTCGATGGAGTTCTCGCTCTGGTCGACATTGAGTGCGGCGATGCGGTTGTTCAGTTCTTGCTGTTTGACGGTGTTGACACGTTTGCTGCCATTATAGACAGTCCAGTTGGCATCGATGCCGTAGCTGCCGTTGTACGAGGTTTTGCTCTGGCTCGTCGTGATATTGTCGCCGCTAATGATCGTGCCGCTGGCGCTGTTCGGGCGGTTAACGATACGCTGGCTGACGTTTCCGCTCAGGGAAGGGAGGAAATCGGCTTTCGCTGTCTTTACGTCTTCCTGGGTGCTTTCCACGTTGATGCGGTTACGGCGGATGGTAATGTTATGTTCCAACGCATAATCGATACATTCGCGAAGCGTCCATTGCTCCGGCATATCGTCCTGTGCTTTCATTCCGGCGGGAAGGAAGAACAGGCTTGCGAGTATTAAAATTGATATTTGCTTCATAATGCTTTCGTATTACAACCTTTTTACGAAAGCAAAATTACTTTGCATTTGAAACCTATACAATTAGAATGGAAATAGGGCCGGGATTCATAGACGAAGGCGGTTATTTTACAGATAAACGGGGTAAATGAAAAAGGGACTGTCCAAAAAGTGGATAGCCCCTTTAGCTATTGTTTATTTCGGT
>JAJPZM010000233.1 GCA_021204335.1 Parabacteroides sp.
GTATTAGCATCTCGTCGTGCTAAAGGAAGAGCTAAATTATCGGTTTCTGACGAATACAACGGATAATCATTCCGTTTTAAAGAAATTATTCATAAAGAAAGTAGAGGTTTTTACTAAAAAGCCTTTACTTTCTTTGTTTTAACGGCTTTGTTTTCTACTTTTGATCCGCCTACAAATACAAAATGGAGATGAACAACTTTTTTGTGAAACTGATAAAGAATCCGTATGTATTGAATTTGCTGCTTGCAGTGGTTATTGCATGCGGTCTGATTTATGGTACGCTGAAATGGCTGGATGCCTATACGCGTCATAACGAGGCTGTTGTGGTGCCGGATGTGAAAGGATTGAAGATAGAAGAAGCCGCTGAATTTTTCAAGAATAACAACTTGCGTTATAGTGTGATCGATTCTGTTCTCTCTAAGGAAGTTGATCCGGGAGCTATCGTCGAGCTGGTTCCCTCGGCAGGTTCGAAAGTGAAAGAAGGACGTATCGTATTTATAACGGTAAATGCATTGACCTCGCAAATGGCTAAGATTCCGGAAGTGGAAGACTTGTCGTTCCGCCAGGCATACGCGCTTTTACGTGCCCGTGGCTTTGAAAATGTGGAGATAGAATATGTCCCGGGCGATTTTAAAGATTTGGCTGTCTCGGTCGATCTGCGTGGAAGAACATTGGAAACAGGGGAACATGTCCCGCTTACGGCTCCTTTAACGTTGAAGGTCAGCAGTGGTGAAGCCGAGATGTTGCCCGATTCATTGTCGGCCACCATGCCTGTCGAACCGTTGGATAGTGAAGAAGAAAACTGGTTTTAGCTATGGATGAATTTTTCGACGAAATGGATGATGAGCAGACAGACGACCTGTTAGAACAGAATGAGGATGGTTCTCCCCGACTGTACGAACATTTCCGCTTCGTTGCCGATCGCGGACAGTCGTTGTTGCGGGTAGATAAATTCCTGGTAGACCGGATGATGGGGGCCACCCGCAACCGGATACAATTGGCAGCCGATGCCGGCTGCATCATGGCAAACGGTAAACCGGTAAAAAGCAATTACCGGGTCAAACCCGAAGACGTGGTGACCATTATGATGTCGCGTCCCCGTCGTGACTTTGCGGTCATTCCCGAAAATATCTCAATCAAGATTATTTATGAAGACGATGATTTGCTGGTGGTAGACAAACCGGCAGGTTTGGTTGTGCATCCGGGTCATGGAAACTATACCGGTACGCTGGTCAATGCATTGGCCTGGTATCTGAAAGACGATCCCACCTACGACCCGAACGATCCGGCACTGGGACTGGTTCATCGCATCGACAAAGATACTTCCGGATTGCTGGTGGTTGCCAAGAAACCGGAGGCCAAGGCGCACCTCAGCCTGCAATTCTTCAACAAGACGACCAGACGCGAATATCGTGCCCTGGTATGGGGAATCGTGCGGGAAGACGAAGGGCGCATCGAAGGCAACATCGGCCGTGATCCGCGCGACCGGATGCAGATGACAGTCTTTCCCGAGGGCGACCAGGGGAAAACGGCTGTTACCCATTACTCCGTACTCGAACGCCTGGGATATGTCACGTTGGTGAAATGCCGCCTCGAAACCGGCCGTACGCATCAGATACGCGTACACATGAAATATATCGGTCATACCCTTTTCAACGACGAACGGTATGGCGGCAACGATATACTGAAAGGAAATACTACTTCCAAATATAAACAATTCGTACAAAACTGTTTTGCCATTTGCCCCCGGCAGGCACTGCATGCGAAGACGCTGGGCTTTGTCCACCCGTCAACCGGCGAGGAAATGTTTTTTGATTCCGAAATACCTGCCGGCATGACGCAGCTGATCGATAAATGGCGAACATACGCAAACTCAAAAGAACTATAAAAATGAAAAAGAACATTGCTATCGTAGCCGGGGGAGATTCTTCCGAAATTGTTGTTTCATTAAAAAGTGCAGAAGGAATCTACTCTTTTATTGATAAAGACAAATATAATTTATATATTGCCATCGTTAAACAAGGCGAATGGGCGGTTAAGCTTCCCGGCGGGGAATATGCACCGATTGACAAGAATGATTTCAGTTTCCGGGAAGATGGAGTGATAAAGCATTTTGACTTTGCTTACATCACTATTCATGGTACTCCGGGAGAGGATGGAAGGTTGCAGGGGTATTTCGATCTGATCGGTATGCCTTATTCTTCCTGTAGCCAGTTGGTCAGTGCTGTTACATTCAACAAATATGTATGTAATAACTATTTGCGTAGTTTCGGAATCAGCGTCTCCGATTCGATACGTTTGCTGAAAGGGCAGACGGTGACAGACGAAGAAGCCGTGCAGCGTTTGGGATTGCCCATTTTTGTGAAGCCCAACGATGGCGGAAGCAGTTTCGGGGTGACCAAAGTGAAAGAAGCCTCGCAGTTGCAACCAGCTATTGCAAAAGCATTTGCCGAAGGCGATGAGGTGATGCTGGAAAGTTTTATTTCCGGGACAGAAGTCACTTGCGGTTGTTATAAAGTAGGCGGCGTTTCGGGTTCCGCCCGGAAAGAGGTAATCTTTCCGCTTACCGAAGTGGTTACGAAAAATGAGTTCTTTGATTTCGACGCCAAGTACAACGGAGCATCCGACGAGATCACTCCCGCCCGCATTTCAGAGGAACTGACGGCGAAGGTACAACGCGAGGCATCAAAGATTTACGATATATTGGGCGCCAAAGGACTAATCCGGGTCGACTTTATTATCCGGGCAGACGGACAACCCGTCATGCTTGAGGTGAATACGACGCCGGGTATGACGGCTACCAGCTTTATCCCGCAGCAGGTTCGGGCTGCCGGATTGGATATCAAAGATGTCATGACAGACATTATTGAGAACGAACTGCAAAAGGTAGGTAAATAAATTGAATAGATATGGATACAGAAGTTTCCTATAATTTTGACGACATTCGTCCGCTGAACAACGACGAGGTGAAGGATGCGATCGAGACACTCGTAACCAACGAAGACTTCGAGCGGGCACTCCGGTATATCAAACCGGATGTAAATTGGAAAGAGTTTTCAGAAACGATGCGTTCGTTTAAGACAAAAGAAGACTTTAAATCGAAATTGGCTTATGATGCGGTGATGATGGTTGCCAATAAGACGACCTTCTCGCTGACTATCTCCGGACGGAGCCGGCTTCCGAAAGATAAAAAACCGTGTACGTTTATTTCCAATCATCGCGACATCGTGTTGGATGCTTCTTTCCTGAACGTGATGTTGTATGATGTAGGCTACGGCATGACGCAGGTGGCGATAGGCGATAACCTGATGATCCGTCCCTGGATCGAGACGTTGGTTCGTTTGAATAACAGTTTCATTGTAAAACGGGGCGTATCTGTCCGCCAGATGCTGGAAGTAAGCCGTACGCTTTCTGCTTATATTCGCCATACCATAAAGGATACGAAAGAATCTGTCTGGATCGCTCAACGCGAAGGACGTGCCAAAGATTCGAACGACCGTACGCAGGGCAGTGTCTTGAAGATGCTGAATATGAGCGGCGACAAGGATATCGCTTCGAACCTGATGGAACTGAATCTGATGCCGGTGTCTATCTCTTACGAGTACGACCCGTGCGACTTCCTGAAAGCAAAAGAGTTCCAGATGAAACGCGATGATCCCGATTATGTAAAATGCCAGCGCGACGACTTGTTGAGTATGGAAACGGGTATCCTGAATAATAAGGGCCGCGTTCACTTCACGCTGACGACTCCGATCAACGATCAGTTGGCAGCCCTGGATAGGGATATGGAAAAGAACGAGCTGATTGCCGCCATTGCTTCCATTATCGACAGGGAAATCTACAAACATTACCGTTTCTACCCCTGTAATTACGTAGCTTACGATATGCTGACCGGAACAAAACGTTTCAGCGAAAGCTACGGGTTAAGAGATAAGAAACACTTCGAAGAATATTTGCAGGGACAATTGGACAAGATTGTCCTGCCCAATAAGGATGAAGCATTCCTGCGTACCAAGATGCTGGAAATGTACGCCAATCCGTTGAAAAACTATCTGGCGAATCAGGAATAAGAAATTAGTTATATCATAAAAAGCCCCGTTATCATAGTCAACCGACTGGTAACAGGGCTTTTCTTATTAGAATGGCACTGCTTTTACAGGCTTATTTTCTTTATATGTGGCTTATCTCCGATTGTTAATGCAACAACGTAAACTCCTTCGGGAAGAGAGATATGCGTTGTAGAATTGATCGTCTGGCTGTAAACGAGCATACCTGAAATGTTGTAAATCTTTACATTGCCTTGTTGGTTGTCTGGATTGACAACGACGGCCTTATCTTCCGTATAAATCATATAGTCGGGAACATCGATAGCCTCGATTGCTGTCGGGCAATCGAATGTGACTACTATGACCGAGTCGGCCTTTACATCCGTAAAGATGTATTTCTCCGGTGTGCCGATGCTTGTCAATGCTTTTTCCTGTTCTTCTTCGGTAACCTTTTTGGGTCCGGTCTGTACATCTATAATCACACAATTCTTACTGTTCGGATAAAAATTGAAATCGTGATTACTGCCTTTGGTAACACGTACACAGGTGGGGCTTACACTACCTTCCTTCGGATTGATCACCTTCGAGGTCAGTGTATAGACCGGTACGGCGATGTTGGAGAATACGGCATCCACAATGGTGTTGGAGCGGATATTCTTCAGTTCGTATTTGCTGACGGCTCCAACACTGTTTCCATTGATGCGAACGTCGACGATTTGCTGTCCTTGTGCAGGTTGGATATTGAAGGTCATGTTTTCTCCCTTATTAGCTCCGGTTGTTCCGGGGGTGATAGTGCCCAGGCCGGTTTTGCGAACCAAGACAGTATAGTCTTTCGTGGTGTTTCCGCTCCACCATTCCGACCAGCCGGGATAGTGCTTGTCCATCCACTCTTTGAAATCGTCGCTAAAGTTCTCATCGAAATCGTAGTCGGGAGCGTCTGGACAGGTCGGGCAATCCGGATAAATGATAGTTCCACCTCCGCCATTGTTAGTATTGGTATTGAAAAATAAGGCAGTGATTTGGGTGTCGGAAGTGACCTGATAGGTTATTTTCTCATTGGAAACCTTTGCTGTGTAATCTTCTGTACCGATCAAAAGAAGTGCCAGTTTATAATGATTGCTACTTGGTTCGACTTTGATGGTGAGTGTTGTATTTTTAGCTACTGTTTCACCGCTTTCAACCTCATTTTTTCCAGCAGATACATTTAATGTTCCTCCTACCGGTGTATTGTAGGTTACAGTGTATGGTCCGTTCGGATCAGAAGGTTCGCTAGGGTCGTCACTGGCTTCTGTCAAAGTGAGTATTTCTGAGCTATGGCTTGCTATGGTGATAGGTGCCGTTGTGTAGGTTGTTTCACCTATCTTGCAAGTTATGGCCTGTGCTGCATGAGATGCCGGTAGCCAGAAGCAATAGATATTGTTGGATGTAGAATAGCTATCCAGCATTTCCAAACCTCGGGTAAATCTAGGAGTTCCTTCATTCTCATTTTTCACCAATACCCTGTACATCAATTCTTTGCCATCTTTACTAATTATTGTCTGTCCAAGTGAAACATCGGTTCCTGCGAACAGATTCTTCGGATCGGTTACGATGAATTTACCATTCAGCGTGCCATTTTTAATGGTCAGTTGGGCTTTTGTATCGAAAGTGGCTTTATTCTCGGCATCCACTTCTTCACCTGTCAGCGTCAGACCATTCAGATCAAGAGTGTTTTTGTTCTTTACTGTTACTGCCTCTTGTTGGGTGAAGTTGGTTTGCAGAATTATTGTTGTTCCGTCAGAGGTCGCTTTCTCAAAGGCTTCTGCTAGTGTCGGATAGCCTGTTGTCTCTATTTTAGCCACGTCTATGGTTGGGCCTGTCGGTTTATCACCTGGGGTCACTAAATCTTGTACCCAACTGTATACCGGCATCCACAGGGGTGCCAGTAAGATGTATAGTATGTTTGATTTTATGTTCATAATCTTTTGTATTAAGTTGTTTCTTTATTATACGGTTCGGGGTGGAGGAAGGAGTCTTGCACTTCCCCCATCCCGGAAAGGATATTATCGGACAATTACCTTTTGAGTATTGACGATGTGAGTGCCGGCACCTACCTCATACGAAGAGTCGCCTGCCGGGATTTCACCGTAGAACTTCACGACACCTGCCATATCGCAGATTATTACCTGCATCGGCTCGTTGGCAGTCAGGATAATACGTCCCGGCTGCGTGCGGATTTGCAGCTTGTCGGTCGTTACTTCAATCTCTTCGTTAGCCGTCGGAGTGGAGCGGAGGCCAAAGGAGGCAACTGTTTCTGTCGTAACCTTATCGGCAAGCAGGTAGTCGCTGAATGGGGATATCAGCTCTTTCTCCGGTTCATCAACACGTTCAAACTTGTTCTCGGCAGCATTCAGTTTATAGAACTGCTTTGTCAAAATAACATCATCCAGCGTACCGTTTGCGTATGCCACAAATCCGCTGATAGGATTCGGATTCAATACCTTGTCGCGATTCAGCATCTGGTTCAGACCGGAGATAAAGGTGATATCCTCGTTGTTCAAACTTTCTGGCACCGCCATAATGTACACCTGGTTAGCCGTCATTTCGCCGCTTGTCACATCGGTTGTCGAGCCGTCGTTCTTGATTGTCTGCAACCAGAAGTGTCCGGCAGTACCTGGGTTGGCGGCAGGGCTGAGGGATACCACTTTCTTTTCGATTTTAGTTGTAATGTCGGTAGACGTAAACGGCAGGGCGATTAGCGTCCATTGGTTTTTTGTAAATGAACGGACGTAGCGGATATCGTCGGTAGCGGTGATCTTGGTTTCACCGCTCGTTTCCACTTTACCACCTTCATGGATGGTTAAGCGGTGGATGGTGCCCTCACCGGTAGGCTTCCAAGTAATCTTGTCATTAACAACAACGTTACAATCCTTAACATCATCGACGCTTTCGCTTCCTTTAATAGTCACCACCTTATACCCTTTCACCTTCGTCTGGTGGTTAGCCAGGCCTGCAGGGATGGTGTATTCGTACCTAGGATCCGTACCGTATTGTACATCCGTATTCCGTTCCGGAGTTTCTACCCAAACGTTTTGAGAGGTATCGGTTCCTTCGTCTACAATCAGGCGGTAGACTGTCTTGATTTCTTCATCTGAATGCATCATCACAACGCCGCCGATAAGCACATCTTCCTCTACTTTGACTGTGCCCTTGCCTTTCAGGTTGATAACACCTGTCAGATTGCTGTTTGCGCCTTTGATGGTTAATGTCTCTCCTTCTTTGACATTGAAGCCACCCTGAGTGAAGCTCAGGTTATGACCGTTCAAATTGATAGAGTAGCTTTTTGTGATATCAAATGTTGCTTGTGACACGATATCGGTCAAGAGTTGGATGGTAGTTGCTGTACTACTTTCATTTGCAGCATGTATCGCAGCAGACAGTGTTTTATAAGAGGTTTCGCCAATAGATGCAACAACACCGCTCTCTACCAGCTCGATATATCCATTAGAATGGGCTGTTACTGCCAATTCACCACCGGGGACTGTTAATGCTTTACCTCCTTTTTTAGGATAAATCACAAATTCCTGCGGATACATAGATTCGACAAGCCATAAGCAGGCTATGCCCTCCTCGGGGGATTCTGTTGTTTTTTGTTTAACAGTGAATTCTACAGACTGGTTAGCATACTCGTAAGTATATGAATCATTATATGTTAATCCTTTTACCAACACTCTGCGCACGTTCTTGGTATTCGAACCATCTGTTTCCAGCATATCCACATGGATGCCATCCATATGTACATTTTTACCAATATACACGTTCTGAGAAACAACGATGTCGCCACTGATGACAGAGTGTCTGTCATCTTCTGCATTGCTATTGTTTGTTGTTAGCAGGAAGTTGTTTGCATCTGTCGTGAATGTTACATCTTGGCAAGAAAGATTGTGACCATTCAGATTGATGGTGACTTGCTGTTTGTCAGGAACTTTACAGTTTGTATTTGATTCTGAATGAGAAGCTAGTAAACCGACTGTATAATTCTTATCGCTTTCCATTGCATTGAATGCTGCCGCCAACGTATTATAGACTCCAATTTTGTTATTAGCACTTATTTGATCGCCCGAATATAATCCAATGGAAGCCGGGGCAATGTTGTCATCATTTTCTGCAACTGCACTGAATGAAATCTCTGTTGGCCCTTCCGTTAGATGTGTAAATTTAGCCGTGCCCTTTGTTCCTTTCGGAAGCCACAAATGGATTTCTCCCTTCTTGTCGGATGTAAGGGGGGATGAAATAACCGTTGTTTTCTTACTAATATCATCGGTGTATTCGACCTTATAAGGCGAGTAGAACATAGGTAAGCTGAAAGAGATGCGGTATAGCTGAGTCGAGCTATTCTCTGCATCTTTGAATCGATCATTTGTATTCGTTTCAAACTTCGTTCTCACACTACCTTCTTTATAAGTTGCATTGACTCCGCTGATTGGGTCTTCTTCATACGTGTTTTGGAGATAAGCGAGTAGTGTTCCGCCTTCTACTTTTAAGTTAGAAGTAGAAGCATTCTTTCCTTTTATACTAAAGAATTTCAACGCATTGGCTTGTACCTGTTCTTCAACTACCTGATTAAAGACAAGCGTGCTATTTTCACCAATCTCTATTGTTCCCAAGCTGTTGATACTAATTGTTTTGATGTTGGCATCACCACTACCGGTCGTTACTAGCTTGGTTTGGATTGTCTCGTCTTCAACACTTCCATCCGTAGTTCGTAAAGAGTTATAGATATCATTCAGGATAACGGAAGTGCTACCGTAGACAGTCAGGGTGTTTTCGGTAGCATAGTTATCTTGCCCTACTGTTACGATTTCGGCAGGTTTTTCTGTTGTACCATAACCGTTAACTTCGTAATTTTCGGCATAAATTACTTTGTCAGTTCCTACTGTGATGTTATAACTATCAAGGTCGAACAACGGTTCGAGCGAGTAACTCCCTGTACCCTTTTAATTTGGGCAAAGATTGTGCCTGCATCATCTTTGACAGGAGAAATTGTTTCGGAACCTGTCGGAACCCAAAGGCAGTATTTGTTCTCTGTTTCATCTTTGGCAGCTTCGACTTCTTGACCGTCGATGTCATAGGTGATAGCAGAAGGCATATTGCCTTCCTGCTTGCTAATACTTGTAGAAACCAGTTTATTAAGAACCGGTATTTCTCCGATATGTGCACCGCCCGGAGTATTCAGTTCGGCATAGATTTTACCGTCGATGCGGTAGTTGCCAGTAATTTGTCTCGTAGTTGCTGTCAGAATCAGTTTTCCTTCTCCTCCGGAGATCATCGGGTAACCCTCTGAACCCATCTGGCCACCGATGTTCAATGTGTGTTCGCCCAGGTCAAGGGTGAAAGATTGGCCCTCTGTAATCTTTGTAGGAGTAGCATCTTTTCCGTCTCTGGCTGTGTAGTTACCTTTTAACACAATGGTTTGTCCGTTTGTTACTGCTTCAAAGGCTTCTGATAATGTGTTATACATAGTATTTTCAATCGCGATAACCGGTTGTGCCAGGTAGACGGTCTGGTTATGTTGTTTGGATATCGCTTTTATGGTGTACTCTGTTGTGTTACCCTCTTTTTTTCTTGAACGTTAATTCATTTGTTCCATCAGGTAACCACATATAGATACAGCTTGCGGTTGCATCAACTCTATAAGGATAGTTGTTGTCATTACCCTCAATCGTTATTTGGCCAGCTTCAAGCCCCATTAATTCGGTATCCACGGTGCTAATTCTACAGAAGTAGACCGACTTCTCGTCGGCATTCTTCGGTTTGAATTTGATAACATCTGGTGCAATTCGGCATCTGTCGATTTCATCCAAATATACATTGCCTTCTATGTAGACTTTATTATTGGCATTGATCGTGATATTGCTCAAGGTTAATAGGTTATCTCCTTCGGTTTTCAAAGTAAGACCATCCGCATCGGTTTTCATTACTTTGTAAGCTTCTGTACCTTTTAAAGTGATATCACCACTGGAAGCAGACAATTCACCTTTATGAGGAAATTGGGTTACGTTCAATGCAATAGAACCTTTGCCATTGCTAAGCAGTCCGTAGTAGGTCTCACCAGCATTGATTGCTCCTACATTGACATTAGTCTGGATACCATCTCCTGTGTTATCCGTATTGATAGGAAAGGGGTAGCTTACGTTTTCTGTAGTTGTCGCCAATTCTCCGTAAGGCATTTGTAAGCTGTTGTTTACGAGTAGTTTGAAACTTTCTTCTGCCGGAACTACAAAGTGCTTGTTATCAATTGTTCCATATAGATACTCTTTACTGTTTAATGTCGTTTTATCCAAGCTCTCGTACAAAGAACCTGCATTTATTGTCATTTCAGTGTATGATGTCTTGTCGTCAATATTCTTCTGTAGTTGAATGTAAGCTTCATCTCCGGCAGAGGCGAAGTTGGTTAATGTCCACTTCTTGGGATGGCTAGGATTATAGTTATTGTCATAAGCAAAATAAGCACCATTCTTTAGTGTTACGTGTATATTGGGCATAAAAACAGCATGGGCTTCAGATTCCTGTCCTGCAGCTCTATCCTGTGAGTTTGCAATAACTGATACTGCTCCATCAATAATAAAGTCGCATTGATTGTTGTGAAAATCAAGTGCAGGTTTAAATCTCCAGTCCTCCCCGGCACGTTGTGCTTCTAATGTAATTGAAGAAATCTTTTTATTCCCGTCAAACTTTTCAGTTCCCTTCCAGTGTGTAATTGTAAATATCTTTATATTCGTATCTTCTTTTACATCTATTGCAGCCAGAGGGTTATCTGATCCTAGCTTCTTACTTCGAGCTTGTAAAAAATTAATGATTATCCGCATAATGTCCTATTATAAATTCTGGATTTGAAGTTGGAGTTATAGCTGATAGCAGCTATAACCAATCTATCGAAAAGCTTCTCTCCGAAA
>JAJPZM010000165.1 GCA_021204335.1 Parabacteroides sp.
TTTTTACCGAAATAAACAATAGCTAAAGGGGCTATCCACTTTTTGGACAGTCCCGCTTCCAGGCCGACCAGAAACAATACGATTACCGGAATACGCAGCTGGAGGTGGAGACCTCGATCTGCCAGGCCTATTACTACTTTGAAGCCGCCAAAAAGCAGGTGGCACATTATCGGTCTGGCTTGTTGGATGAATCCAAAAAGGTGCTTGACGGAATGGTCTATACCTACCGGCGGGGCGAATCCAGCATTCTGGATGTGTTGATTGCCCAGCGCACCTACAACGAAGTGTAGGAGCAATATCTGGAAGTCATGAAAGGATATGTCTCTTCTCTAGTCAACCTGTAAAAGACCTGTGGTATGTGGGATATTCGTTTTTAAAAAGATACAGGATTATCCAGAAAGAGGGTGTTGCAAAGTCTTATTTTGAACTTTTGCAACACCCTCTTTTGTATATTCGGAACTCTCCTTTTACTTTTTCAGCAAAATGGATTCGATATTCTCCTTCAACTGCTCTTTGGACAAAGCGCCCTGCGACATTTGAGGTTTCTCTTTCATCGGGATAAACAATAGGGCGGGAATGCCCTGGATAGCGAAATCTCTGGCAAGATCGGTCTCTTTATCCACGTCAATTTTGTAGACAGTGATCTGACCGGCATATTCTTTCGCCAGTTGTTCCAGCGAAGGAGCAATCATTCGGCAAGGCCCGCACCAATCGGCGTAGAAATCGATAATGGCAGGTTTATCGCCCAGATATTTCCACTCGTTGGGATTGGCTTCATAGTCGTACACTTTTTTCAGGAAATCCTCCTTTGTAATATGTATAGGGGCATTCGCCTGTGTTGCTGTTGTCTCTTTACCGGTTGCTGTTGCGTCGTTGCTGTTTTTGGCCTGTCCCTTGCAGGAAATCAAAGTCGTAAAACCGATTACCAGTACCAGTAATGTGAAGATTCTTTTACTGTTCATTTTATTCTCTATTTTAAGTTGATAATTAATATGTCACGTTTTGTTTCCAGGTGATGCCGCTTACGTCTGTCAGGGTAAGCTCATAATTGCCTTTTGGCAAATTTGTTAAAGCGTAATCGTTTATCGTCAGTTCGGCCTTGCTGCCCAGTGGTATGACCAGGCTATGCTTGCCGGGAGCCACTTTGGCAATATACGTGTTGCTGATATCTTTTACCGGGAAATTGGGCAAGTTCTTCGCCGTTCCTGTCGAAGACGATATTTCCATTCGCATCTTTTAATGTAATTCCGATAAGGAAAGAGCCGTACACATCCGCACCTTCTACCCGGTAAACGGTGAAAGACAGCTTTTCTCCTTGTATGCTCGCATCCGATATTTCAATTTTAGGCTTGACAGACTTATTATGTAACTTGCCCCACACTCCGTTATGGAATACCTGGTTTGTCAAGAGCGACAGAAACAGGATAAGGATGGCACCGGCCATTGAAATTTTGCCTGTTTGTTTCTCGCTAACCGGCAACGCACCGGAAGTCAACCATGTTGCCCACTTATATTTAGTAAGCACCGGAATCCGTGGAATGACCAGATTATCCAATGACCATCTGCCACCGCCTGACAGGAATATGGTGAAACCGGCAGCAACCCCCAGTATTCCGATTTGCCATTCATCCAGGCAAGTTGTTCCCAGCCAACCGGAGCCCAGCAGTATCCCCATAGCCAGGCTTAACACGCCGATACTCATCAAGCGGGTAAAGAACCCCAGCATAAAGAGCAAACCGACAACGCCTTCAATAATCGTAAAGACCACCATCGCCCACCAGAGTTGATCCGGATTTGAAACGAGATATTCTATAACAGGCTTTATGCCGAATGCATTGGGAAGAAAATGATTGAATTTCTCTCCGATGTAACCGGCCGTATCTGGTATTAATTTATTCGAGCATTAACCGTCTCCAGAAAGCGGAGAAATAAGTCCATCCGACCACCAGCCGTAATGCCAGCGTAAACATTCCTGCCAGGGAATAATTTTGTTGTTTATTCATTGTTTCCATTCTTATAGATATCTACTTATTGATTGAAACTTTGTCTTCTTTCCGGAAGCTACTGAAAAGTAAACCTCCAATTATTGCTCCCCAAACCGAACTGTTTACCGGAGAGGATGTAATAGGGCAGGTTCCGGTTGTACACCCGACAAACCTCCAGTACAAGAATCTTCCCAGTGCCCCGATTGCTATACCAACTAAGGTAAGCCAATGTCTTTTGAAAAATGTCTTCGCCATCTGTTTTTGTATTTATTTTCTATTGTAAAATATTTCCCTCTGAAACCATGCTGCAAACTTAAGTTGTATTTTTGAATAAAACAATTTTCCAGTGGAAAATATTAACGTAGTAACATAGTTTCACAGACGAGGTTTTATAAAGCCTGATTGGCTATGCTTATTAAGTGAAGTTTTTCATTGGTTTGATCTTTTTAATAAAAATGCAAACGGGCAGATTCCCTTATTTCGGATAGATAGAAGTTGTTTGCGCGGAATTATTTATCTTTGTCCCTCAAAGAGAAGAAATCAATGATTCAAAAATATCCATCAGTTTTATTGGAAAATGCGGTAAATGAGTTGGCTTCGCTTCCCGGAGTAGGGAGAAAGACGGCTTTGCGGCTGGCTTTATATATGCTTCGACGGGATGAAGGGTATACGGAAAACTTTGCTTCGGCCTTATTGGCACTTCGGCGGGATGTCAAATACTGCAAAGTTTGCCATAATATCTGTGATGAAGATATGTGTTCCATCTGTGCCGATCATCAGCGGGATCATTCAACCGTTTGCGTAGTTGAAAATATCAAAGAAGTAATGGCGATCGAGAATACGGGACAGTTTCGTGGCGTTTATCATGTGTTGGGCGGAATCATTTCGCCGATGGATGGTATCGGGCCGGGCGACCTGGAAATAGACAGCCTGGTGCAACGGGTCGCCAATGACGAAGCGAAAGAAGTTGTGCTGGCGTTGAGCACGACGATGGAAGGAGATACGACCAACTTTTTCATATACCGTAAGCTGTCGCCATACGATGTAAAGATCTCTGTGATTGCCCGGGGCGTTTCCATCGGCGATGAAATAGAATATGCCGACGAGATCACGCTGGGGCGCTCCATCGTGA
Source organism: Parabacteroides sp. (assembly GCA_021204335.1). Classification (GTDB taxonomy): domain Bacteria; phylum Bacteroidota; class Bacteroidia; order Bacteroidales; family Tannerellaceae; genus Parabacteroides. Next base: position 3,118 of record JAJPZM010000165.1, read on the forward strand.
ACCGCACGAGCTTTAATGATTCGATAAAAATATAACCTGATTCTTATGTACGAGACCAAGATATCCGTTATCATAGTTAATTATAATGTAAAGTATTTCCTGGAACAATGCCTGTATTCGGTTCGTGCGGCAGTCGCCGGGCTCGAAGCTGAAGTGTTTGTTGTGGATAATAACTCGACGGATGGTTCCGTAGATTATCTGCGTCCTAAATTTCCGGAAGTAACTTTCATAGAGAATAAGGATAATCCGGGATTTGCCAAAGCCAATAACCAGGCAATCCGCCAATGCAAAGGCGAATATGTTTTATTGCTGAATCCGGATACAGTCATAGGAGAGGAGAGTTTGCGGAGTCTTTGTTTCTGGATGGACGAGAATCCGAAGTTAGGTGGAATAGGAGTGAAGATGCTGGATGGACATGGTTGTTTCCTGCCGGAGAGTAAACGGAGTTTTCCTTCTCCCTGGGTTTCGTTTTGCAAGATATTCGGCTTGTCCAAACTGTTTCCACAGTCGCGGATATTTTCCAGATATAGCCTGACCTACCTGGATAAAGACAAACAGCATAAAGTGGATGTTTTGGCCGGTGCGTTTATGTTGCTTCGCCATGAAGCACTGGATAAGATCGGTTTGCTGGATGAAGCGTTCTTTATGTATGGCGAGGATATCGATTTGTCGTATCGCCTGGTGCTGGGTGGCTACAAGAACTATTACATGCCTAAACGCATCCTGCACTACAAAGGCGAAAGCACCAAGCATGGCGATATGAAGTATGTGAAGGCATTCTATGGCGCTATGCTGATCTTTTTCAAAAAATATTATCCTCATTCCGGTTGGCTGATGGGCTTTTTTATAAAGCTGGCCATTCTTCTGCGCGCTTCGCTGGCGGCTTTGTCCCGCCTGTTGGGAGTTAAACCCAAAAACAAAAGCAAGCATCGCCGCCTGCTGGTATTATGCCACGAAGATAACTTCGAAGCAATCAAAGCAACGAGCGTAAAACGCATGCCGGAACTGGAACATGTGAATCTCTGGGATCTGGACGAGAACCGGCTGATGGATGCCATCTGTCGTCGTAACCAGATGAAAGAGTTTACCGATTATGCTTTTTGTTTCCCGGACACCCGTTTCGAACAGATGCTGTTGTTTATGGATACGCTGGTCAATAAAAAAGTAACCTATCATATCTATTGTAAAGAAAGCGGACAATTAATATCACCGGGGAAATAATATGGCACAACTGGAAAACGAAACAATCCGTCTTCGCGCTTTAGAGCCGGAAGATCTGGAACTTCTATATCGTTGGGAAAATAATCCGGACTTATGGAATCTGGGAAATACCCTGTCTCCCTATTCCCGTTATATCCTGAAAGAATATATTAAGGAATCGCATCGCGATATATTCGATCTAAAGCAGTTGCGCCTGATGATCGAACTCCGTTCGACCGGAGCCACTGTCGGGACGATCGACCTGTATGATTTCGAACCGCACCACCGTCGTGCCGGCATAGGTATTTTGCTGGATCCTCTGTACCAGGGGAACGGATTGGCTATCGAGGCGTTGAATGTGTTGATGGAATATGCATTCTCTTTCTTGAAACTGCGTCAGTTGTATGTACATATACCCGTGAGTAACGAGCCCAGCAAGGCTCTTTTTACCCGTTGCGGATTTACGATCACAGGGATCATGACCGATTGGATCATGACCGAAAACGGATATACAGATGTATTGATGATGCAAAAAGTATATGCACCTACGGTATAATATCAGTTCAGATAGGGATCTTTAGGATACTTTGTCCATGCTTTGTAGTTGCTGCCCAGTTGTTCGAGCGAGTTTTTCCAGAAACTGTCTCCGTCTGCCAGCAATACATTCCCTTTCGAAGCATGGCTTACTACCCATGAGTTATGGTTGATTTCATTTCCGAGTTGTCCTTCCGTCCAGCCGGAATAACCCAGGAAGAATTTGACTTTCCCATCTATCGAATGCCCGCTTAGGATATAACGTTTCAAGGCTTCAAAGTCTCCGTCAAAATACAACTGGTCTTTTATCTTTACCGAGTCGGGGATAATCAGATCACCTAACGAGTGGATAAAAAATAACCGGTTAGCCGTTACCGGGCCACCCAGATAAATAGGCATTTCAGGAAAACTTTCCAATTCAGGAAAGAATGAGTTCACAATCAAATCTGTTTTTTTGTTTAGAACAAATCCCATCGATCCTTCTTTGTTGTGTTCTACCAGCAAAACAACTGCCCGTTGGAAATAGGCGTCTTGCAGGAAAGGTTCTGATATAAGAATGCTCCCCTGAGCAGGAAGGACATTGTTATGCGTTATTTTAAATATATTATTGTATGAAGCCATAGTGAAAGTTGCTTAACTGTTATTAGACAGCGACAATATATGGCTTTTGGTGTTAATAAACAAATGAAAATCCCGGCACATAGGTTAATAAACCTGAAATAAACGCCGGGGTTGTGTTAATTATAAGGCATGATTCTCTTTGAACAGCTTTAAGCGTTCTTCAAGCAAATCATATTGATGCGGTTTGATGAATGAAGTACATGCCCGCAAACCTTCCTGGTTGCTACCCGTCGTACTCAGGGAGATGGCACTTACTCCGTAGTAGATCAGTTCTTCCATCAGTTCGCCGCCTGTCATTCCCGGATAAGCGATGGTGAAATAGAAACCGTCGGCTATCGGTTCGTCCAAGTCGTGGTCGTAAACGATTTTGAAACCGTAATCGGTAAATATCTTTTTCAGTCGTTCAGCGCGGCGGCCATATTCTTTTACTTCCGATACGAAATCAAATTGGCCGTCTGAAGCTGCTTTAAACATAGCAGCCAAAGCAAACTGTGCCGAGTGGCTGGTTCCCGATGACAGGGCGTAGAGCACACGATGGATATAGACCGTGCCGAAAGTACCGCCGCCATAGCGTTGTGTCAGTCCCGGATAAGCCCGGTGGTACAGTTTATCGGAGATAGCTGTCACGCCAATACGTTGTCCAGCATAGCTGAATGCCTTGGAGCCGGATATTTGCATGATATAATTATCGGTGTAGCGCGCAACAGTAGCCTGGAAAGGAGCTTCAAACGGCGTACCCAGGTTCTTGCGGAAGTCCATCGCGAAGTAGGCGAGGTCTTCGATCACGATTGTGTCGTATTTATTCGCCATTTCTCCGATGATCTTCAGTTCATCGTCTGTCAGGCAGAACCATGCCGGGTTATTAGGGTTTGAATAGATCATAGCTGCGATATTGCCTTTTGAAAGGTGTTCTTCCAGGATGGCACACAACTTTTCGCCACGGTATTCGTAAACGTCGAACGATTCGTATTTATAACCCATCACGACAATCTGCTGCTTCTGGACGGGGAAACCGGGGTCGATAAACAGGATCGTATCTTTGCCCGGCGTACATTGTCCGCATGTCAGGAATGAAGCGTAGGTACCCTGCATGGAACCGGTTACCGGCACACAGCATTCCGGCGCTACATCTACATTAATAAATGCCTTGATGAATCTGGATGCTTCCGCTTTCACTTCGGGAGCACCGTTAATATTGGGATAGATAGAGGCGATGCCTTTTTGCAGTGCGTTGATTTCGGCATCGACACCCACTTGCGCCGCTTTTAATCCGGGCACGCCCATTTCCATGTGGATGAACTCGGTATTTGTTTCTTGTTCCAATTGGGTGGATATGGCAACAACTTCGCGGATTGTTGCTTTGCCGAAGTCCGGTAATCCGTAGCCATCTATTATTCGTCTGGCTGTCTGATAATCTACAGGAGTATTCTTCATGTTTCGTTATTGTTTGTATGGGGGACAAAAGTAAAAAAAATAATCAATCCGATCTGAAAATTTCCCGTGAAACTATTGCCAAATTCAAATTAATATCTACCTTTGCACCGCATTCAAAAGGAATTGCACTGATAAAACATTGGTTCGGTAGTTCAGCTGGTTAGAATACATGCCTGTCACGCATGGGGTCGCGGGTTCGAGTCCCGTCCGGACCGCTAAAAGCATAATTTTCAAAGAATTGTGTGAAAATAGCGAGAAATGGAATCGTATGATATTAATTTACAGATAGTTAAATTGGTTCGATTACCGTACGCACCGCTTAAGAAAAACGACTAATATAAGAAAGTCGAAGACAATATCCTCAAAGTCAATAACTTTGGGGATATTTTTTTATTCTACCAAGACAGATAAATACCCCCTTGAAAGACTAAAACAAGACTTATTGCGTACCCAAATCGTAACCCAAAAAATAATCGTCGAAATTGGTTACGATTTCGTAGACAAGTCGTTAATATGTCGTAGTTTACGTTCAATTTTAACGACTTTCAAACGGCTAAATTCCTGGACAGGAAAAGATAGCGTTCCTTGTCGGTCACGATTTCTCCTGAAAAGAAGTGTGCCAGCTTCCTTTAAAAGTCAGTCAGCCAGCTCCCAAGTGTCTGCTTGTTAATTACGCCAAGTGATTGTCAAACAATAATTTTGCAATTAAAAAAGAGAAGCGTATGAAACGGAACACATTCAGCGTACTTTGTTACGCAAGAAAAAGAGAACAGGGTAAGAACAAGCAATACCCTATCATGGTTCGCATCACGGTGGACGGCGAATAAGTTCAATTCAACTCCCAGCTTATGGTGGACAAGAAGATGTGGAGTGATAACGGCGTGGTCGGTAATGCAACGGCGGTTCATTTGCGTACACAGATTGAGAAGATCAAGACCGACATTACACGAATCTATGAAAAGGAGATAGAGAACAAACGCCATCCTTCTCCCTTGAAACTAAAAAAATATCTATTTGGGTATTGAAACGAAAACTAACACCCTGCTCACAATTTTCAAAAAGATGAACGAGGAAAAGTTTAAGGAGGTCGGAACCTCGCTTTCTCTGAACACTTACAAGAAATACGATCTGACTTACCGCCGTCTGGAAGAGTTCATCCCTGTCAAGTTCAAGAAAGAGAATTATAAAGACATCCCTCTTACGGAAATAAACGAAGAGTTCATTATAGGCTTTCGCAACTTTCTGCGTGTTGATAAGAAAGTCGGTCATAACGCCACTTCCAAGATGATGTAGCTGCTCAAGAAAGCCATAACGAGAGCCAGAAACGCCGGTATGCTCCAGTCCAATCCTTTCCTCCAGCCGATTACTTTTGTTTAGGTGGACAAAGGTTTTCTGACAATGGAAGAGTTACAGGCGGTTATGAACAAGGAGATCGGGATAGAGCGTCTGGAAAAAGTGCGTGATGTCTTTGTCTTTTCCTGTTGGACTGGCTTGGCTTACATTGACGTGTACACGCTTAAAGATGAAAATATCCAAAAGTATCTGGACGGCAATTACTGGATCATTTCCAAGCGTCATAAAACTGGTATTCCCATCAATGTGCGCTTGCTGGACATTCCCTTGAAGATATTGAAAAAGTACAAGGGCAAGCAACCCGACCACAGGGCTTTGCCCATGCCGGGCAATCAGAAAATGAACTCGTACTTAAAAGGACTTGCAGACATTTGCGGGATAAGGAAGAATCTGACCTATCACCTTGCCAGACATACGTCCGCCACGACCGTTACGCTAACCAACGGAGTATCAATGGAATCCGTTTCAAAAATGTTAGGTCATACCAACATTCGGACAACACAAATATACGCTAAAGTTATCAATCAGAAAAGCGGCAGTGAAATGGATGCGCTCGCCGGAAAGCTAAATATATCAATGAACACCCTGTAATACCTAAAAAAGACAGATATGGGAATAACAGAAAGACCGAACAAGGAAAATCGGGCATACGTTTGCCTGACCGAGAAAGAATTGAGCAGACTGATGAAAGCCACTTTCGATACCCTCCGGTTGGAGCAAGTACGTGACCTTTTCATCTTTTCCTGCTACACCGGTTTACATTACCAGATTTTGGAAGATATGGGCAAGAGACATATACAGACCAAGTACGGCTTACAATGGATTGTAATGTCGAGGTCTAAGACCAAAGCCTTCATACATATCCCCTTGCTATCCGTCCTCCAAATGATTATAAAGAAGTATGAATCACGTTTTGTTGGTATGGAGAATATTCTTCCCGTACCGAGCAACCAACGGCTGAACCTGTACTTTAAAGAAATAGCCGGGTTGTGCGGCATTGAAAAGGATTTGAGTATGTATATTGCCATTCATACTTTCAAGCGGACGCTCGCAGCCGCCAGCGGCATACCTGCCGGAACGGTCTGCAAAATGCTCGGACGTTTTGACCTACGTGACCGTAATGCTTACGTAACAGACCGCATCATCAAACGGGAGATGCACAAAATATCCGAGAATTTCCCGTCACTTGAAAAAATCGCCATGCAGTACATGGTGGCTAATAGATAAATCACTATATTGTCGCACCATAAAAAAACAACGCCTTATGAAAAATAGAGGAAGCATAACAGTCACCGGTTTGGAAGACATAAACCAACAACCGACCGTAAGTGTAAAAATAGAGAACGGTAACGTCTGGATGACCAAGCACGAGCTCGCACGTCTGTTCGGAGTATTAGTACAAACGATTGATGCCAATATGCGCTCAATCTTCAAATCGGGGATACTCCATGACAGTGATGTTACGATAACAGAGAAACAGGAGAAGGACGGTAAAGTCCGCTATGTGACTTTTTATAATCTGGAAGCCATTATCTACCTTAGTTTCCGCATCAACGGCTACTGCTCAAAGCTGTTCCGGGAATGGGTATTGAACTCATTGTGCGAGTATAAACGGTTAAAGGACAAGCAACCAGAAGTACTTGTCGTATTCAATTCGTCCGACAACCAGACATTTATTTCTTACAACTGATCCCCTTTAAAAACAAAAAATTGTGAGCCTTGCCCGAAAACCAGCCGGACAAGGCTCTTTTTTCATCCAAAAACCTCTACCTTTGCGATAAATCAACAGATTATGATAGAAAACCTTGCAATCTCCGTGTCCTTTGATGAAGTGGAAGACGCCAACATTGGCGGTTACTTCCGTTTATCTGAAATGAACGGCGAGTTTCTGATTATCCAGAAGCCCGACAACACCTTTTATTTCCTCTGCACCAATGATTGCGACATCGTGAATATCTGCCAATCCTTTGATTGGTATATCGTATCAAAAGACGCTTTTAATAACCGCTTGATAATCGGCATCGGTTTGTCGGATAAAGAAAGCATCGACGGAGAACTCTATCGCTTACGGGATGAAACCACGCTCACCCTTTGGCGTGATATACTCCGTTTTACTTTCGAGAGCGATTTAGTGCGCCAATTCTTCCCATACAACACCCATTTCAAAGGCAAGATGCGTATTGACGGAGCCTTGTGTTTCTACATCCACGATTATTACCCGACCAGATGCAAGGACATATCGGTATCCGATAGAAAAACGAGCAATTTAGTATTTAGATTTAAAGAAGGTCAGCAAGCCGCCCTTGTCGCCAAAATCTTCTCACTTTGTATCGCCCGGATGCCATTCTTCAAAGAGAAAGCCGCCAGCGCCGTGCTGATCCCCATACCGGCAGCAACCCGTGAACGCAACGTTACCCGCTTCGCCCGTTTTTGCAGCCTCCTTTCACGTCGTCTTAAAGTCGTGGACGGTTTTCGTGCCACTTGGATAAAAGAGGATCGGGAACAAATGAAAGGCGCTCACGGACAAGACAAGTTATCCAATCTTATCTTTCATTCCGATTATTTTAAAGATCGTGATGTATTCCTGGTAGATGATATTATTTCGTCCGGTGAAAATTTCACGCAGATGAAACGTAAGTTGATGCAACTTGGCGCAAAATCCGTTACAGGTTTGTTTTTAGGTAAAACAGTGAAATAGAATTTATATATGAACAATATAAC
>JAJPZM010000403.1 GCA_021204335.1 Parabacteroides sp.
CCGCTAAGATATATAAATTCAGATTAATACCTGAGAAAATCAAATAAAATAAATGAGGAAAGGTTTTTATCAATTATCTTTGTTACATGGCAGCCAATAGGATAACTCCCGAAGAACTATGGTCAAGACAACAGATTAGCAGTCTTGATGTGAACTATGATTTGTGGAATGAAAAAAGAAAATCGATACAAGAATTTTTGCAAATGAGCCAGAGCTGTATCTTTACTGTTGATGTATTTAAAGAAAGATACGATTTCGCGTCTGATAATTTCGCCCGTATTTTTGGCTATAACCCTGCATGGATAAGAACGATCAGAAAACAAGGTGATTTATTGGAAGAAAGAATCCATCCTCACGACAGAGAACAACTGATAGAATACCAGATTGAACATGGGCTGTTTATCTATTCACTTCCACAGGAAGAAAGAAATGATTATCAGCAGATATTCCAGATACGTATGCTGAATGCACAACAACAATATGTAAACGTGATCAGCCGCCATCAGGTCATTCAAAAGGATCGGAATGATAAAGCCTGGATTATTATGGGAATGATGGATATCTCTCCCGATCAGGTCCCGACAGAAAAATAAAACGAACGGTTATAAACCGAAAGACGGGCGAGATACTTGTACCGGCAAACATGCCTTCCGAGAAACAATTGACCGGTCGTGAGAAGGAAATCCTGTTATTAATCCGGCAGGGTCTTTTGAGTAAGGAGATCGCCTATAGATTGAATTTAAGTATCTATACTGTAAATAATCACCGGAAGAATATCTTGTCGAAATTAAATGCCAACAATGTAATAGAAGCGATAAATATGGCAGAAAGTTGCGGTATGCTTTATTGATTATGGCAACCATTCGAGACTGTCGGTCAGCGGATTCGTTTTGCGCCATTGTTCAAGTTCTTCATAGTTGCGGACACCACCTACGAAAACGGCATGATATATTTCTATGCCGGGAACCAATATATCTTCCGGCACATCAAATTTGATCTGAAGTATTGTTTTCCGGATCTCTGGAGTGAGTCGGGTCCGGATAGCAGAGGTCACCCTCTCGACCACGCCATCGTATTTGGAATTTTTACGGATATGAATCATGTCAAATTTCCATGTACTCATTTCCTTATCTTCATAAAGTGCATGCCATTCAATGCATTCTTCTTCTGTGTGAATCAAGTTCCTGTATTGAATTTCTTTTAAAGGCAGGCGTTCGGCAAGCTCCTGCATAACAGAAAAACTATCTGCAATATCCAGTTTGTTCGTATATATGTGCAAATCGATATCTTTACTTTTCGCAATAGACCGGATTGGAGCGAACCGACCAAATGAACGGTTGCCCCGATGCGTTCCCATGCCGGAATAATGCCGGTATCTTCCAGTACCTTCCATGCGGCCTGCTGATTCTTTTTTTGCGAGTTCGAGAATATTCATTTGCTTCATTTTGCGTGGACAAAGATATAAAACATCTAAATATATAGCTATAAATAGCCATTTCTCTTTCTGATGTAATGCCGTAATTTTGCACACTGTTTTGTGTTAATTTTCATCTTTTAGCAACAAATTATTATGGTTTTCAATCAAACAGAGAAGCAGGAAAGAGTATATTTGCAGCAGATAATCCATCTCTTGAAGAAGATTATCAGCAACGCCGATGTGTCAGTAAAAGATCATGCGGAAACATTGGCAGCGTATAAAGATTATTTGTGGTCTAACAAAGACATCGACCCGCACGAAATACGTTCCATGCGTGAAAGTATCCTGAATCACATTGCTTTGGGAGAAAGTGTGATCGACAAACGTAGGCGGCTCACCAAAATACTGGATATTCCCTATTTCGGACGCATTGACTTTCAGGAGAAGAAAGAGCGAGGATATATTATGCCTGTGTATATCGGAATCCATACATTCTATGATCTGGAAAGTAGAACGACCCTGATCTATGACTGGCGTGCCCCCGTTTCGAGTATGTTTTATAATTATGAATTGGGAGAAGCCTCTTATCTGTCGCCATCGGGAGAGATCGGGGGAGATATTTCGTTGAAACGGCAGTATCGTATTCGTCGGGGTAAAATGGAATTTATGATCGAAAGTGCATTGACCGTTCATGATGATATTCTGCAAAAGGAGTTAAGCTCCAACGCGGACGACAAGATGAAGAATATTGTTGCCACCATCCAGCGGGAACAGAACCGGATTATCCGTAACGAAGATGCCCGGACATTGATTATTCAAGGTGTCGCAGGTTCGGGAAAAACGTCTATTGCCTTGCATCGCATCGCTTACCTGCTTTATGCCTTTAAGGATAGTATTTCCTCAAAGGATATATTGATTATTTCTCCGAACAGAGTATTTGCCGATTATATATCGAATGTGTTTCCCGAATTAGGCGAAGAAACTGTTCCCGAAACCGGCATGGAACAGATACTTTCCGAAGTATTGGGACATAAATATAAATACCAGAACTTTTTCGGGCAGGTGAATGAGTTACTGACTCAACCTCTCCGGAGCTTCATCGACAGAATAAAATATAAAGCCTCTTTCGATTTCATTTCGGCGCTTGACCGCTTTATTCTTTATATTGAAAACAACTATTTCAAGGCTGTAGATGTAAAATTGACCCAATATATCACTGTGCCTGCCGAATTTATCGGAGAGCAGTTCCGGCGATTCAATCGCTATCCGATGCGTCGGCGTTTTGAAGCGATGACCGATTACATTCTGGAAATGATGAAAGTGCAGTATGCCTTTACGGTTACTGCTGCTCAGAGAAATTTTCTAAAGAATGAGATTAAGCGGATGTTTGCAGGGAATAATGATATTCAGGTTTACAAAGATTTCTTTGAGTGGGCAGGTAAACCTGATATGTTTAAAATGCGGAAAAATCGAACACTTGAATATGCTGATTTAGCACCTTTGGCCTATCTTCACATCGCATTGGAAGGGAGCGGTAATTCGCAATGCAACATTAAGCATTTATTGATAGATGAAATGCAAGATTATTCACCGATACAATATAAAGTAATACAAAAACTATTCCCTTGCCGGAAAACCGTACTGGGTGATGCAAACCAGTCGGTAAACCCTTATGGCTCGTCTACGGCGGATATGATTCAAAAAGCACTTGCCGCGGGAGAAACGATGAAGTTATGCAAGAGTTATCGTTCGACCTATGAGATAACAGCCTTTGCACAAAAGATTCGTATTGATGCAGCGTTGGAGCCGGTCGCACGACATGGAGAAGAACAGGTAATTTTACAATTCGACAAGGAAGATGAGGAAGTTTCCGCTATTGCCGGTTTGATTTCTGTCTTTAGAAAATCCACCTATAAGTCGCTTGGCATACTCTGTAAGACAGAGTTGCAGGCGAAGGAAATGGCTGATAAACTAAAATTGTATGCAGATGATGTTTACTTTCTGTCAAGTCAAAGTTCCGCTTTTATACAAGGCATTGTCGTTACTTCTGCCCATACGGCAAAAGGGTTGGAGTTTGACGAGGTTATTGTTCCGCAAGTGAACGATAAGAATTATTCTTCTGCAATCGACAGAAACATGCTTTATGTGGCTGTAACAAGGGCTATGCATCGGTTAAGCCTGACATATAGTGGGGCGCATTCATCTTTTATTGATTAGGTTGTTGTTAAGACATCATCCCAATTAGCCCCTTCATTGGCCCCGATAATCCAATTGAAAGCATAATGACGTTCCACAACAATACCGCTGTCGAGGGAAGCCGGTGCCTCTTTTCCATGGATACGTGCATCCACACAAGCCCAGTCGTAACGCAGGGTAATATCCGCGGTATCCAGTATTTCTGCTTCGGAGCGTGCAAATCCTTTGGATAGCAAATCTTTGATCCCTTTATGTTGCCAGAAGATGGCGGCGAGGACGGGAACATCGATTATCTCTGACGGATAACTCAAATCATCAACAACGTCTGCCGCCCAAAGTAATACGCCACAACATTCGTAACGCCATACAAACTGTATGCATTCCTGCTTTTCCGGTTCCGGATTGTTAATATATTCTGCTTCTTTAGGAGTAATGTATGACCTTACACCATATAGCTGATCCATCTTATTGAAATAAGAAAGAGCATTTTCCCGGCTGGAATTTTCCGAAAGCATCACTTCGGAATAAACGGCAACGGTGAATAAGGCGGCAGCCCGTTTTACCTTCTCTTCGCGGCTTCTCAGCTTGGCTTCGCTTTCTAAAGCTGCACTTAGTAAATGTTCTAAATAAGGAATATTCTTTGCTTTCAGCTGGGCGATCGAGCGCAGGCGTCTTTCCGTATCTGCCGGAGCTTCTTCCGGGCGGTTCATATCCAGCAGGTCTGCATTACCGATCGGGATGAACTCGGTCAATTGGCTTTCTCCCTGGATAGAGAACAGTAGTTTGCCTTCTTTGGTATAAATCTGCATGTTCGGGTAAAGCAGGAAACCGTTGACATCGTTGGCGATGGCATATATGCAGTTGATGATGTAGTTCGTACGATCTTCGTTGTCATCGATTTCGAATGTGATGCCTGTTACGCAGTTGAACACGCGTATCTGGCGCAATACGCTTTCCTTCAGTTCAACCAGTTGGGTTTCGGCTGAAGCAAAATAGTTTGCCATGCCGGCTGTATGGGAGGCGATAAAGTCCGGCTTGTCCTGTTGGTGGCTGATAGCGAAATTGATAACGGTATCGTCTGCAAGTGTCAGGGCGATATTCCCGTTTTCGGATGTGATCTCTTGGGTCATTTCTTTGTACTTGTCCTGAATGGCTGCCGCGATGCGTTCGGGATTGCCGATGACTGTGTATAGCGTGATGTTTGCTTTCTCCATGATTCTGTTGTTTTGAGATATCGATATGGTTATGTATCGCAAAAGTATAAAAAATATCGATATCCTTTGCTGCGATGGAAGAAAGGGCATAATAAAAAGGAGCTGCGACGAAAGAGGTTCGCTCTTGTCGGCCGCAGCTCCCGATAGGATAGTATAAGGTTATTTATTATACTTATTTGAAAGGCTGAACCTTGGGTTCCGGCTCATTCGTCTTTTCTTCCGGCTCATTGCCCTCGATATACACCGTTTGTGTGGGGAAGGCAAATTCGAGACCCGCTTTGTTGAAGGAGGAGAGGATTTCCATATTCATATTGGAAGTGACGCCCAGAATATCTCCCTGCTTCTCTATGAAATAGATATACATGATAACCAGTGCCGAATCGGCATAGCTGGAGAAGACCGCCGTCGTGTCGAACGGATTGGTGGATACGTCTTTCACTTTTCCGGGGATGGCTTTTAGGATATCCAGCGCTTCCTTCATTTTCTCGGGCGTAGTGTCGTAAGGTCAGTCCGATGTTGAGGACGACGCGGCGCATCGGCTCGGAGGAGATGTTGATGATGTTGGCATCGGTGATCTTGTAATTCGGGAAGGTGATGATACGTTTGTCGTAATCCATCATCTTGGTGCTGCGGACGCCGACGTCGACGATGGTTCCCTCGAAATCGTTGATGCGTATCGTGTCGCCGATGCTGAAAGGCTTGTCCGTCAGGATAGTGAAAGCACCGAAGACGTTCTTTACCGTATCCTGTGCCGCCAGGGCGAAGGCGATACCGCCGATACCCAGGGTACCCAACAAGGCGCTGATATTCACTCCGATATTACTCAACGTCATGACAAGACCGATAATCCAGACGACCACCAGGATGGCTCGTTTGGTGATCGGCATCATCTTGTTGGCCTGTCCGTCGGGACGTTTTCCCCAGTACACTTGCAGCAACCCGGTGAACAGGCGGGCAAAGACCCAGGTGATGTCGAGGACGATCAGGATCCGGTAGGCATCGTCGACTATCTTCACGAAACTATCCGGGTAGACCAACCGATGAATAGCTATCCAAATGGCCAGCAGTATGATGGCAAATTTGATAGGCGACTCGAAGGAGTAGTAAAGCACATCGTCCACATGATTGGGCGTGCGGGTGATAAACGGTTTGAGCACTTTCCGGCTGAACAGTGCGAATAGTTTGACTACGATTATCGCGCCAATGATAATCAGAATGGAAATGCCCCAATTCTCGAGGGTGTTTCCCCATATTTCTTTTTCTAACATGTTATACGTTATTTTAATTAGACATCTTTTTGTATCTCTATGGTTTTAGTGGCTACGGCGTATTCGTCGGGCACGATCTTGCCGCCCATTTCGTTCGCCCATGCCTTGGTGAACTCCGCACCGGTATATATAATGATGGCGGAGTAGTAAATCCAGGTGATGAACACCGCCATGAAGGCGGCAGCTCCGTAGACGGTTCCTACGCTCGCCATCCCGATGTAGAGGGATATCGCCCATTGTCCCACCAGCAGAAGCAGGGTGGTGACGACGGTCCCGATGAGGATATCTTTCGCCTTGATCCGGGCGTCGGGCAGCATCTTGAATATCAGGCAGAAGATAGTCGTCGTCACCCCGATGTTGAGGAGAAGGCCTACAGCTTTGACCAGGTAGGCGGCTACATCCGGGTAGTTTGCCATAAACCGCTCGCTCAGGTTCTCGATGACATTGGAGATCGTGAAGGTGATGAGCAGGATGAAGGCGAATATCAGGATGATGGAGAACGACAGCAACCGGTTCTTGATATACTTCAGCCAGCTTTTCCTGGGCACGGCCTTGATGTTCCAGATGGTGTTCAACGAGCTTTGCATCTCCGCAAAAATGGTGGTCGCACCAAAGATGGAGACTCCCAGGCTTGCGAGGGTGGCAAAGGTGAAAGAGTCGCTCTGGGAAGCATTTTCGATGATTGCCCGGAGCGTCTCGACCACGTCGGTGCCGAGAATCGGTTCCAGCTGCGCATACAACGGATGGGTCAGATCGGTGTGCAGAAAGACGCCGATCGTAATTAAGAGGGACAGGAACGGGATGGTGGAGAACAGCGTCGCGTAGGCGAGTGAAGCGCTCAGGCGAAGGATGTTGTCGTCCATGAATCCCTGAACCATGTCCTTAATAATTCTACCCAGTGAGGCGAAAGTCGGTTTCATTTTCTTACCCAGACTGCGAGGTTGCGGGCTGCTACGGAGAAATCGCCGTTCCCTTCATCGTCGAGGGTAATCTCGTCGGGGATACTGCCGGTGATTTCATGCCATACTTCGCCTTTGTGTTCTTTACCCAGAGCCATTGTTTTGCTGCCGGCTTCGTCGTTCGACATGAGGAAGACCAGGTCGGGATGTTCCTCGTCGCCGGTGCGGATAAAGCCGATGGTCGAAGGGTGGTCGAAGTATTCGATTTGTTCGCCATAGGCGTATTTGCGCCTTGCGTCCAACAGGATTTCGATTATTTTGGCATGGGGAGATTGTTCTCCTTTTATGCCGTAATAATCGCCGTAGAACAGGCAAGGATAACCATCTTTCATCAGCAGGATCAGTCCGTAGGCCAGCGGCTTGAACCAGTCCTTGATTTGCGATTCGAGGGAGCTGCCGCGCTGCGAGTCGTGGTTGTCGACGAAGGTGACGGCGAGGTCGCAGTGGTGTTCCACCAGAGTGTTGCTCAGGATGTTGCGCAGATCGTAGTCTTTTTCTTCCTGCGATGCCTGGAACATGTTGAAATGCAGGGGCACATCAAACAGGTTTACTTTATGGCCTACGGCTTCTACGTAGTTGTCGAGTGTTTCCATATCGCCGTTCCAGTATTCGCCTACTGCGTAAAAGTCGCTGCCTCTTTCGCTGCGTACGTTATCGAGGAATTGGGCGATGAACTGGTCTTTCATGTGCTTGATGGCGTCGAGACGCATGCCGTCGAGGTTTAGCTCGTTGGAGGCCCATTTGCCCCAGCGGTCGAGCTCGGCAACCACTTCGGGGTGGTCGAGGTCGAGGTCGTTGCAGAGGAGGAAGTCGTAGTTGCCGTTCTCGCCGTCTACGCCGTCGCTCCAGGCTTTGCCTTCGCCCTGTATCTGGAAGATGCCGCTACGCTTATTGGAATCGTCGAAGCCGGTACCCGAGAAGTGGTACCAGTGCCATTTGAAATCCGAATACTTGTCCTTGCGGCCGTGGAAGCTGTAACCTGTCCAGCCCTGTGTCTCGTAAGGTTCGCCCAGGGCCTTGTTGCGTTGGTTGGGGTCTACTTCGACGACCATGAACTTTTCCGTGTAGTCGCCGCCGGCTTTATGGTTTAATACGACGTCGAGGTAAACGGCAACATGGTTTTTGTGCAATTCGTCGATCATTGTTTTCAGTTCCTCTTTCGTACCGTATTTGGTGCGTACGGTTCCTTTCTGGTCGAATTCGCCCAGGTCGTACAAGTCGTAGGTGGCATAGCCTTCGTCTTGCTGTTCGTCTGCTTTGTATGCAGGTGGAATCCATACAGCCGTCACACCGATGTCGTGCAAATGCTTGGCATCCCTTTTTAATTGGTTCCATAACTGCCCGTCGTTCGGGAGATTCCATTCAAAATACTGCATCATTACACCATTTTCCATAATCTAACTCTTTATATTTGACATTAATAATACAAACGAAAATTGTTTAGTAATTCAATCCTTCTTTCTTCATCTGCCTTGATCATCTTCTGCATGAAGCCGGCCAGTTTGATGGAATTGACTTCATAATAGCCTATCCGCATGAAGATAGCCTTGATCCCGTCTTTCTCATACAGCCTGTCGAAGCGATGGAACCAGGTGGGGCGGACGGATGCCGGTTTATAATCCCTTTCGACCAGCATGCGGATAAAGTATAGTCCCCGGTAGTAGAAGTCATCCACCCTAAGGATGGCGTCCCACTCGATTTCTTCGCGGATAGAGGACATTTCGATGATGCCTTTTTCCGTCAGGATGATATAAGGCTTTCTGTCGAAATAGGTGCCGATACCGAAAATCAGGCACAAGACGGACAGAATAATAAAACTCCACCCGATTACCTGTTTGTCGGGAACCTGAAGAAATAACCAGCCGGCAAGAACTAATAACAAGCTGCCGATGATGAAAGCAAATGCTTTACTTTTAGATTTATATATAACAACCTTGTTATCCATATCGTCTGGCTCTTTTATTGGCGATACAATATCAAGGCGGAGGAGGGGGCGATCGAAACGGTTCCGCCCTGAATGTTATTCAGGCCGTCCATATTGATTTGTCCGTCGCGGCAGACAACCGTCCATTCGCCTTCGGGGATGCCGATTTCCGCCTGGTTGCGGTTACCGTTATAAGCGACCAGGATTTCTTTCCATTCGTCGTTGTTGGCATGTTCTCCCAACGTATAGGCGATGACACCGGAGGTGCCTGTGTCCATAAAATGGAGCCACTGTTGTAATCCCTCTACTGTGGGAATACGGAAGGCAGGATGAGTTTTGCGAAGGGCAATCAATCCCCTAACATAGTCGAAGAGGTCGCGGTTGGCAGCCTTCAGCGACCAGTCGAGCCGGTTGATTGCGTCCGGCGATTTGAAACTGTTCGGAACCCCTTGCTTATCCTGCATGATTTCTTCGCCACTACGGATAAAAGGAATACCCTGTGCCGTTAGTAAAACGGTATGTATCAGTTTGTCGATCGGGAGGAGTTCGTTGCCTGCATTGTCGCCATGTACGGAGAGTTTCAATTTGTCGATTAATGTATAGCCGTCGTGGCAGGCAACGAAATTGATCATTTGCGAAGGAGTGCCTGCATAGGCAGCATCGCAATAAAGCAGTCCGCCATAATCTACTTGCGGATGCTGTGTGCCGCCAACAATGCCGTATTTGACCGGCTCGAAATGGCCGTTAATGTTTCCTGATCCATATCCGGGTTCCTGTTCGTCGAAGGTGCTGCCTTTCAGACCATCGCGGAATTCGTCATTAAAGACGGCGATGCCTTCCATCTGTCTGACATGTTCTTTTACGGCCCGTTGTTCGTAAGGCAGCGGGGAGTCGGCGGCCACCCAGCCTTCGCCGTAAACGAAGATAGTCGGATCGATCTTCAACAGTTCTTGGCGCAAACGGTTCATGGTTTCGATATCGTGTATTCCCATCAGATCGAAGCGGAAGCCATCGATATGATATTCTTTGGCCCAGAATTTGACCGATTCGATAATATAATGCCGAACCATTTCACGTTCCGAAGCCGTCTCATTTCCACACCCGGAAGCGTTCGAGTAAGAACCATCGGGGTTCTGCCGGTAGAAATAACCGGGGACTGTCAAGTCGAAATTTGAATGATCCGTCGATGCAGTATGGTTATAAACGACATCCAGCACGATACGAAAACCGTTTTGATGCAAGCTTTTCACCATTTCTTTAAACTCGCGGATGCGGACAACCGGATTCGTCGGATCTGTGGAATAACTTCCGTCGGGAACATTATAGTTTTTCGGATCGTATCCCCAATTGTACTTGTTATCTTGCAGGCGTGTTTCATCCACTGTTGCGAAGTCAAACGAGGGCAAAATATGGACATGCGTTATGCCGAGTTCTTTTAAATGATCCAATCTGGATGCTTCTCCTTCGGGTGTCTTGGTTCCGGTCTCCGTCAAAGCAAGGAACTTCCCCTTGTTTTCTATGCCGGAATCGGGAGCAATACTGAAATCACGATGATGCAATTCGTAAAGAATAATGTCGGAATACATTTTCAGTTCGGGCGATTGATCCGAGTCCCAGCCTTCCGGGTTTGTCTCGTTCCAATCGATCACAGCGGCGCGGTTGCCGTTGATACCGACGGCTTTTGCTCAGATACCGGGTGTTTCGTCCAACCATTTTCCGTCTTTCTCGATCTGAAAAGTATAAAAAGCGCCTTTCAGATCGCGATCTACGTTCATACGCCATGTCCCGTTGTCAGCCTTGTTCATTTCTATTTCTTCGTCCGGATTGCCGCCTTCACCGGACGGATACAGGTTCAGACGAACCTGGTCGGCAGTAGGCGCCCATAAAGTGAAAACAGATTGTTCGGGCGTGTAAACCAGTTCCAGGTCATCATCATAATAACACGGATATTTGTCAAACGAATCCAATTGATCCGGTGACGGATAATTTTTTAA
>JAJPZM010000234.1 GCA_021204335.1 Parabacteroides sp.
ACTCCGACTTCAAATCCAGAATTTATAATAGGACATTATGCGGATAATCATAAAAGAGAAATACTTTCCATGCCGGTAAACCTGGTTGCCTATTTGTTTACGACAGTAAAAAACAGATGCCTGAATCATTTGCGCCATAAAATGATCGTACAGGAGACAGCCAATCAACTGCAAGAAGAATATATCATCACGCTACGAATGAATCTGGACTCGCTGAAAGTGTTCGACCAAAATATCTTCAACGAGCAGGATATCGAAAAAGTAATAACACAAGCACTCAATACTTTGTCTCCCAAATGCAAAGAAATATTCATCATGAGTAAAATAGAAGGAAAAAAGCAAAAACAAATTGCCGAAGAACTGAATATTTCAATTAATACCGTTGAAACTCAAATAGGTATCGCCTACAAAAAAACTAAGGGTAGAACTGAAAAACTATTTACCTCTATTCCTCTTTCTCTTCTATTTTTAGAAACGGTATTGAGCAACTGGAGAAATTCCCGGCTGTGTATAGGGATATAAGCACTGATTATTAATAAGTATGAACATTTCGTAGTTTTGCCAAATAATTTCCTTCGTATTGGCAAAGAATTGCAACTGCGAATGCAATATTTTGCACTAGGGAATGCAATTCTTTGCCAAGCCTATTGCACAATATTGCGATAGGCTTGGCAAAGAGTGGTTGTCCCTTTCCCCGGTGGCGGATATATAATACAAAAAAATTCCCTTTTCTTTTAGCGGATTTATTTTATGTAAGTGTCTACATAATAACAAGCCGATAAAATGAACGAACAATTAAAAAAATATTTCCAGGGTGAACTCGACATTGCCGAGAGACTGACACTATTGAGGCAAGTAGAATCAAACGATGAATTGAAAGAAGAATTCATCGAATACAAAAATATGCATGCTTTATTATCCCTCTCCGACCAGGCGAACGACCAAGAGGTGAGCCGGAAAGAATATATCCGCTTTAATAACAGGGTCAAAACGAGAAAAGCCCGTCGGATACTATTCCATATTACCGGCTATGCCGCTGCAATCGCGTTATTAATCATATCGACCTATTTAATTACCTCCAATTATTATTCATCCATATCTTCTACTCTGGCAGAGAACAAACTTTATGTGCCGGCAGGCCAGCGGGTGAAATTAACTCTGCAAGACGGAACAGACGTATGGTTAAATTCGCAGACAACACTCACTTATCCGGCAGTCTTTTCAGGAAAAGAAAGACGGGTATCGGTTGAAGGAGAAGCTTTTTTTGATGTTGCCAAAAATGCGGACAAACCTTTTATCGTTTCATCGCAGGGCATCGAGATGAAAGTATTGGGAACGAAATTCAATGTACATAGTTACCCTGTGGAAAGAGATATTCAAACCAGTCTGCTGGAAGGATCACTGCATGTCTATTTCCCACACCGGAACAAGACCGGAGTTATCCTGAAGCCCAACGAACAGGTAACCATAAAAGACGGAATGATGAAAGTCGGCACGATTACTCATCACGATTACTTCTTATGGAGAGACGGCATTTATAGTTTTGACAGGGAGCTTTTGATCGATATTCTCAAAAAACTGCAACTCTATTATGATGTGAAGATAGACATCAAAGACCCGTCTATATTCAAATGGGAATACACCGGGAAATTCCGGCAACGGGATGGCATAGACGAAATCCTGCGTATGATACAACGAATACATAAATTCAAGATTCACAAAGATGAAGAAAACAATATTATCACTTTGAGTAAATAGTATGTATAACCTTTAAAAAGTAATGCCTATGACATAAACCCCATGAAAAATAACGGCGGATGCTGGAACCACCCACCGTTATAAAACAGCAAACACTAATTAGTTAATTTTAGTATTCACCTAACATTGAGCAAAGATATGAAAATAAAAACTTTGTTACCACTCTTTTTTTGTAGAGAACAAACACATTAAAGAATATTTCAGAATCATGAAAATATCACTTGTCATGCTTTTCGTCTGTGTTTTCCAAATGGTTGCAATCAACTCGGAGGCACAAAACACTGTTATTAAAGTTGAAACAGAGGAGCTATCCATCGGCCAGCTTATCAACCAGATAGAGCAACAGACAGACTATCTGGTCGTATTCAGGAACCGCGAAGTGGATACAAACCGCGCCATTACCGTACGCAAAAAGTCCGGTAAAATAATCTCTTATCTGGAAGATGCTTTCAAGGGGACTGACATCACCTACGAATTCGATAATAAGTACATCTTACTGTTGAAGAACAGTACGGATAAATCAGAACTTATCAACCAGCAATCCCGGGTAATAACAGGTGTTGTAACCGATGCCAATGGCGAACCGATTCCGGGCGCCAACGTCGTTATAAAAGGAACAACTACCGGAACGGTTACTGACTTTGACGGAAAATATTCATTAGAAGTTCCTCAAGGTGCCGTTTTACAAGTATCGTACATCGGTTACTTAACGAAAGAAATTACTGTAGGCAACAGTAAATCTGCCAATATCAGTCTGACAGAAGATATGCAAAGCATCGACGAAGTGGTAGTAGTAGGTTACGGTACACAGAAAAAAGGAGAAGTAGCCAGCTCCATTTCAACCATTAAGTCAGACCAATTCGTTAAAACCCCGACATCGGATGCCGCCCAGCTGATCAAAGGACAGGTTCCCGGTTTGAGCATTATTTCACCGGATGCAAACCCGACATCGACTTCGCAGATTGCATTATGCGGTATCACGACACTGAAGGCCAGTGCCAGCCCGCTGGTTCTTATCGACGGAATACCGGGCGATCTTAATTCCATATCGCCGGACGATATCGACCAGATCGACGTATTGAAAGACGGTTCCGCCGTCGCTATTTACGGTACACGCGGTACAAACGGCGTTATCCTTATCACTACTAAAAACGCAAGTGGCGAAATGCCTACGGAAGTGGACGTGAATGCTTATATCTCTACGCAGCAGATCACAAAGACATTGCCGTTTATGAAAGCGGACGAATACCGCCAGCGCGTTAAAGAAGGATGGCCCGGAGGTCAGGACGACGGTTCTACCACAGATTGGCTGGATGAAATAACCCGCACACCGTTTACACAGATTTATAACATCAATATGCGTGGCGGCAGCCGCACGACGAACTATGTAGCCAGTTTCGAATACAGAGGATTGAACGGTTTGATCAAGAGAACAAATAACCAGATGTTCTATCCGCGTGTCGAGGTCACACACCGCATGTTCAACAACAAATTGAAACTGAATGCCAGCTTAAGTGGTTTCAAACAAACATATTTCTCCAGTTCCGATGGTGGCGGTTATAATAGTGAAGTGTACAGAAATGCATTGATCTATAATCCCACGACTCCGGTATATGACAAGGACGGAAAATATTCTGAAAGTACCAAGAACGAATATTACAACCCGGTATCCCTGCTGAATGAAGTAGAAGGAGAAAACCAGGCAACCAATCTGCGTATGTTCGCAAATGTTACCTATTCCCCTATCGAAGGGTTGGATATTAAATACCTGTTCTCCTCTAACACTTACAACCAGATCAGAGGATATTACGAAACACAGGAACATAAATCATCCTGGAGAGACGGAAAGAACGGATACGCTTCACGCGGTTCTACGCGTCGCAACGAAGACTTGTCGGAATTAACCGCCCAGTGGAGAAAAACAATCTTTGAAGACCATTCATTCACATTGTTGGCCGGATATAGCTGGCAGAAGACAAACTTCCAGAACTTCTACATGCAGAACTTCAACTTCCCGTCGGACGACTATACCTATAATAATATGGGAGCCGGACAGGCATTGAAAGACGGACGTGGAGAAGAATTCTCGGAAGCAAACGAAAGCCGGTTGATCGGTTACTTCGGTCGTTTGAATTATAGCTGCAAAGGCAAATACATGCTGGCAGCCAGTATCCGTCACGAAGGTTCTACCAAGTTCGGTGCCGATCATAAATGGGGTAACTTCCCGTCAGTATCTGCTGCATGGAATATCAAGGGTGAAAACTTTATGCAAGAAATAGAAACATTATCTATTTTGAAACTGCGTGCCGGTTTCGGCATAACAGGTACTGTTCCTACTGATCCTTATATGTCATTAAATACCTTGAACTTCGGAACGTATGTTTACCACAACAATGAATGGATCAAAACGATTCGTCCCGATTCGAATGCGAATCCGGATTTAAGATGGGAAAAGAAGAAAGAGGTAAACATCGGTTTAGATTTCGGATTCATGGACAACCGCATCTCCGGTAATATCGATTACTATAATCGTAAAACAGAAGATTTGCTGTGGGATTATGACGTACCTTCTCCTCCTTATCTGTTTTCTCAAATGATGGCAAATGCCGGTTCCATACGAAACCAGGGTGTAGAAGTCGGAGTAACGGTCATACCTGTACAAACGAAAGATTTACAATGGACAACATCGATGAACTATTCTACGAATAAGAATGAACTGTTGTCATTATCCAACGACCAGTTCATCTCCAGCGGTTATTCCGACCAGGGATCTACCGGCGAACCTCTGCAAACCAATACGCACCGTATCCAGGAAGGCCAGCCTATCGGTGACTTCTGGGGATATAAGAGCATCGATATCGACGAGAACGGTCACTGGATCATCGAAGGAGCCGACGGCAACCCGAAACCGATCTCACAACTGCAACCTACCGACAAGCAGGTAATCGGCAATGGTCTGCCCAAACATTATCTGAACTGGAATAACTCGGTAAGCTATAAAAACTTCGATTTCAATGTAACCATGCGTGGTGCATTCGGTTTCGATATCCTTAACATGCCGCGCCTGCAATATGAAGCACCGGTTATGTTGGCGAGAGGTAATGTGCTGAGCGCCGCTTTCGAAACGAAATACGGCAAAGTGCCTTTGGCAGCCGATCAGGAATTGCAGTATGTCAGCTATTTTATTGAAAACGGCAGCTACTGGAAGATAGATAATGTAACGTTGGGCTATACATTCAAGTTTAATACCTGGGTGAAACGCTTGAGAGTTTACGGTACGGTTTCCAACCTGGCTACTATTACCGGCTATTCGGGTATCGATCCTGAAGTAAGCATCAGCGGCATGGACCCGGGCGTCGACAACAAGAACCGTTATCCGTCTACACGTACTTATACACTTGGAGTTTCTGTTAAATTTTAATGTACAAATATTATGAAGATCTATATAAAGTTATTTTTAGCACTATGTTGTTCAGGAGCTATTATCTCCTGCAGCAACGACATGGATGAAAAAGTCTTTTCCAAGATAACCGAACAGACATACGATTATACAGTGGAGGATTTTGTGCCTTCCGTATCCAGCGTGTACAGTTATTTGCGAAGCTTTACAGACCACTGGGGATATTTTTCAGCCCAGGAAGTGACTGCCGATGCAATTGTTATGCCCCCTAACGCTTCCGGCTGGGACGATGGAGGCGTTTACCGGCGTATGCATTACCAGACCTGGAACTCGGAACAGGACCATGTGAAAATATATGGTCGGTCTTTTACCAGGGTACTCTGTTATGCAACAAGATCATCGAACAGATAGAAACAGGCGTTCTCCCCGCCCCGTCCGACGCTGAGAAAACCGCCGGGCTGGCAGAATTGCGGGCCATGCGCGCTTATTACTATTGGCAGATTTGCGACAACTTCGGCGAAGCTCCCCTCGTTACCACTACGGCGATAAATCTCCCCGCAAAGAACAGCCGCAAAGAAATATACGACTTCGTTGTCAAAGAATTGCAGGAAGTAATCCCGTCGCTCAGCGAAGAATCGGGCAGCAGTTATTACGGACGAATGACAAAATGGGCTGCCAAGGCCGTACTTGCCAACGTGTATCTGAATGCAAACGTATATGTCGGCGAAAGTCATTGGGACGAATGTATCCAACAGTGCGACGACATCATCAACAGCAACAAGTTCGCTTTGTCGGAAAACTACAAAGATCCTTTCCGTACTACCGGCGTAGAAAACTCCAGAGAAGTGATCTTCACCATCCCGTTTGATGAAAACCTGGCAGGTGGAAACAGCATATTCATGTTCTCATGGCATGGAGAGCTGAAGAAAAAGTATGAAACGGAAGCAACCCCCTGGGGATGCGGTTCGGCTATGGGAGTCACTCAATTCATCGATACTTATAATCCGGAAGACGGCCGCCTTGCCGACTCCTGGATGATGGGAGAACAATTGGCAGCCGACGGCAGTCCGTTGTATGGTACGTATGACAAAATGGGCGATCCTCTTATCTATACCAAAGATCTTCCCGACGGTAATTATACCAGCGAAATGAAAGGTTACCGTATGAACAAATATGAAGTGGCCAAAGGCTCGCAAAGTTCGTCGGGTACGGATGTTCCGTTGATCCGCTATGCAGAAGTATTGATGATGAAAGCTGAATGCCTGTTGCGTTCGGGCAAAGCCGGAGCAGGCGCATTGGTTACGCAAGTACGCCAACGTGCATTCAAGAACAAACCTGAATTGGCAACCGTTACAGACGCTCAGCTGAAAGAAAATACATCTTATCAATACGGAACGGTCGAAAACTACAAGATTGCAGACAAAGGAAATACCGATCCCGTAGAGTTTGGTAGAATGTACGACGAGCTGGGTTGGGAATTTGCCTGGGAAATGCATCACAGACGAGACGCGATCCGCTTCGGCGTCTACACCAAGAAAAGCTGGTTATCCCACAAACCGCAGGGAGAATACCGCGCAGTATTCCCGATACCTGAAAAGGTGCTGACTTCTAATCCGAACCTGGATCAGAACCCTAGTTACAAGTAAATCAGACTACAAATAACAATTTTTTTATTGCTCCCCGTCCATTTTGGATGGGGAGTATAAAAAACTATTGCATAACTTTACTCACTCTTTTTGTAAGTGAATATATAGGAAGAACTTCTTCTTCCATGAAAAACAAAGTTGTGAGTTATAATATTAAATTTAAGACTATGAAACAGTATGTCGCATTATCTTTAGCTTGTCTGGCACTATGGGGGTGTGCCGAACAGAAACAAGCAGCAGATCAGCCCCAACTCAAAATGATCGACCAAATAGATTTCTCCCACGTTCATATACAGGATAACTTCTGGTCACCGCGGTTAAGCAAACACATTTCGGCCACCTTGCCGGTTTGTATCGACCAGATAGAGAACCAGACCGGACGTATGCAGAACTTCGTAAACGCATCCAAAGGCGAAGGGGAACACTCGGGTATCTTCTTCGACGACTCGGATGTGTATAAAGCACTGGAAGGTATTGCCTACAGTCTGATCAACAACCCGAATCCCGAGCTGGAAAAGAAAGCGGACGAATGGATCGACAAGATCGCAGCTGCCCAACAGCCCGACGGCTACATCAACACATTCTATACCCTGACCGGACTGGATAAACGGTGGAAGAATATGGACAAGCACGAAATGTATTGTGCCGGCCACATGATGGAAGCCGCCGTCGCCTACTACCAGGCTACCGGAAAACGGAAACTGCTGGACGTAAGCATCCGCATGGCCGACCACATGATGAGCCTGTTCGGACCCGGCAAACGCGACTGGGTTCCGGGACATGAGGAAATAGAACTGGCACTGGTGAAACTTTACCAGACCACCAAAGATCAGAAATACCTCGACTTTGCCAACTGGCTGCTCGAAGAAAGAGGTCACGGACATGGCAGCAAAGGCGACGAAGGTCATTGGGACCCGTCTTACTACCAGGACGTTCAGCCCGTTCGCGAACTGACCGATATTTCGGGCCATGCCGTCCGTTGCATGTACCTGTATTGCGGAATGGCAGATGTGGCCGCCCTGAAGAAAGACACCGGTTATGTAGAGACACTGGACCGCCTGTGGGACGACGTTGTCTTACGTAATATGTATGTCACCGGCGGTATCGGTTCGTCCAAACATAACGAAGGCTTCACAGAAGATTACGACTTGCCGAACCTCGACGCTTATTGCGAAACCTGCACCTTTGTCGGCATGGTGTATTGGAACCAGCGTATGAATCAGTTTACCGGCGACTCCAAATATGTAGACGTGCTGGAACGCTCGATGTACAACGGCGCGCTGGCAGGCGTTTCATTGGCAGGCGACCGTTTCTTCTATGTCAATCCGCTCGAATCGAACGGCGACCATCATCGCCAGGCATGGTACGGCTGCGCCTGCTGCCCGAGCCAGATTTCCCGCTTCCTGCCCTCTATCGGCAATTATATCTACGGGACTTCCGACAAAGCGCTGTGGGTAAACCTGTTCATAGGCAATACTACGCAGGTTACGGCGGATAATCAGGAAGTCACTTTGAAGCAGGAAACAAATTATCCCTGGGACGGATTGGTAACCCTGACCGTCACATCGGCACAACCGCTCGACAAGGAACTCCGCATCCGCATTCCGGGATGGTGTAAAAACTATACGTTGGCAGTGAATGGTAATAAGGCAAATTCAATCATAAATAAAGGTTACGCTGTCATCAAAGACTGGAAATCGGGCGACCGGATCACCCTCGACATGGATACGCCGGTGGAAACTGTCAGCGCCGACCCGCGCGTCAAACAGAATGTAGGCAAATGCGCCATCCAACGCGGCCCGCTGGTTTACTGCCTTGAGGAGATCGACAATACGAAAGACTATGCAAAGACGAACCTCACGCCTTCTACCGTTTTCGAAGTAAAAGACGAACCGGGCAAACTGGGCGGTATCAAATCGGTTGAAGCCGTTTCAGGCAATCAGAAGCTTTCTTTAATCCCCTACTATGCATGGGATAACAGGGAAGCCGGCAAGATGAAAGTATGGATCGACTACAAAGAATAATATTACTCAATTTATAGAACCATGAATAAATTAACAAAGCTATTTTTAGCCTCTTTCGCGACGATCGCGATTGCTTCGGCTGCCCCTGTCGGCGAAGAATCCGTATCAGGGAACTACCTAAACAACCGCCAGCCGCTGCTACAAAAAGACTATATCAAGTTACCGCTGGGTTCCATCAAGGCGGAAGGCTGGATGCAGGAACAACTTATCCGCATGAAAAACGGAATGACCGGGCATCTGGATGAAGTCTACGAAAAAGTGATGGGCCCCCGCAACGGCTGGCTGGGCGGCGACGGCGATGTTTGGGAACGTGGCCCTTACTGGATCGACGGTTTGCTTCCCCTGGCATATATCTTGGACGACCAGGCGCTCATTGAAAAAGTAAAGCCCTGGATCGAATGGACACTGGCTTCGCAAAAGCCCAACGGCTATTTCGGCCCGGATACCGACCGGAGCTACGAGCCGGGCTTGCAACGCGACAATGCCCAGGACTGGTGGCCGAAGATGGTGATGCTGAAGATCATGCAACAATATTACTCGGCAACGGGCGACAAACGCGTAGTCGACTTCATGACAAAATACTTCAAATACCAATTGGCGGAACTCCCCAAGAACCCGCTCGGCAAATGGACTTTCTGGGCAGAGCAACGCGGCGGCGACAACCTGCTGATCGTCTACTGGCTGTATAACATCACCGGCGACAAGTTCCTGCTCGACCTGGGCGAACTGATCCATAAACAGACAGTCGACTGGACGGACATCTTCCAGAACCAGGATCACCTGTCGCGCCAACACAGCCTGCATTGCGTGAACCTGGCACAGGGATTCAAAGAGCCGATTATTTATTACCAGCAGAATAAGGACGAGAAACAAATACGGGCAACCAAAAAAGCGATGCACGACATCCACAACACGATCGGCCTGCCTACCGGACTGTGGGGTGGCGACGAACTGCTCCGCTTCGGAAGACCGACTACCGGATCGGAACTCTGTACCGCCGTCGAAATGATGTACTCGCTCGAAGAAATGCTGGAAGTCACCGGCGATACCCAATGGGCGGATTATCTGGAACGGGTGACCTACAACGCGTTGCCTACACAGGTTACCGACGATTATTCCGCACGCCAATATTACCAGCAGACCAACCAGGTAGCTATTACCCGCACCTGGAGAGAGTTCTCCACTCCGCACGACGACACCGATATCCTGTTCGGCGAGCTGACCGGATATCCTTGCTGTACTTCCAACCTGCATCAGGGCTGGCCTAAGTTCGTGCAGAACTTATGGTATGCTACTGCCGACAACGGTATTGCCGCACTGGTGTATGCCCCTTCGCAGGTATCTGCCAAGGTAGCCAACGGTATCCAGGTAAATATCAAGGAAGAAACTGCTTATCCTTTTAAAGAAACGATCCGTTTCCAGGTATCGTTTGCCGATAAGAAAGTGAAACAAGCCTTCTTCCCCTTCCATATCCGCACACCGGCCTGGTGCAAGAACCCGGTCGTGAAGCTGAATGGCGAGCCTGTTACGCTCGACGCTTACCAGGGTTCCGTGGCACGCGTGAACCGGGAATGGAAAAACGGCGACGTGCTCAGCCTCGAACTGCCGATGGAAGTAGCTGTCAGCCGTTGGTACGACAACAGTGCGGTGGTCGAACGCGGCCCACTGGTATATGCCCTGAAGATGAATGAGAAATGGGAAAAGAAGAACTTCGAAAGCGACAAAGCCGGCGAATACGGCAAATGGTATTACGAAGTAACGTCAGACTCTCCCTGGAACTATGCCTTATCTCATCAGATCCTCTCACCGGAAAAGGCGAAAGAGTCGTTCATCGTAGAGAAATCGCCCAACGTTGCCCCCTACCCCTGGAATATTGAAAATGCCCCTATCCGCATCAAGACAAAAGCGAAACGGCTGAAAGGCTGGGATCTGGTAAGAGGTTCCGCAGGCCCGATCGCCTACTTCACGCAACAGGGCAACGACCAGGGTGAAGAAGAAACGATCGAACTGATCCCTTACGGTTGCACGACGCTCCGCATTACGGAGTTCCCTGTCAGATAAAACCGGATACTTTATAAAACCAAATGAGGGGACTGTCCAAAAAGTGGATAGCCCCTTTAGCTATTGTTTATTTCGGTAAAA
>JAJPZM010000081.1 GCA_021204335.1 Parabacteroides sp.
AAAACATTCATATGATGTTCAATAAATCAACGGACATCATGCGGATAATCATTATTATAAATAGCATACACTTCCTCAAGGCGCTTCTGCTCGGCTCTGGCATTGGCGGCATCCTGCTCCGCCTGGAGTACATCGCGCTCGGAAGCCATTCCGCTACGGAACATATCCTGCGTGGCTTCCAGGTTACGGTTGGCCAGCATCAGTTGTTGCTCAGCTTCTTTCTTCTGCTTCGCATAATCGGCCACCTCGCTACTATGGATTACCGCCAGGACATCCCCTTTCTTTACATAATCGCCTATTTCAACGCTCACTTCGGTGATGTTGCCGCCAAATATAGGATATACATGGGCTACCTGCTCGGGATTAAAACGAACGCGTCCGTTTAACAAAAGCTCGTTGTTGAGCGGAGCCTCGTGAACGGTTTCTACCGATACGACTTTTTGCAAACTATCGGTCAACATCAGAGGAGCCGGGCTATCCGCCTGTCTGGTCGTACCCTTGCCACAAGCCACCAACAAAGGCAATAGCAGGCTAAATACGATACAATTCTTACTCATTCTATTTGTCATTTTCTTATTTTCGTTTGTTAGTAGTTAAATATGTCGCTACCCGTTACAGTATTCAGTTCTTCCATCGCCAGAAAGACCTCTTTTCGTGTCTGGTAAAGTTGCAGGCAGGTTTCCTTATACGTCTGGTAATAGTCGATAAACTCGAGCAGACTGATGTTACGTTTCCTGAAATTGTTGTTTACGCCGTCGATAATGGTTTCGAAGTCGCGCTCCAATTCATAGTTGGAGGCGTTATAGAGGTCGACGGCCTTTTCCAGACGGGCGTAGCAGGTGAAAAGCTCCGTCTCCGCCTGTTTGCGGGCAAGCTCTTCGCGGCTCGTGTTCTGGAGGACGGAGAGACGGGCCGATTTGATGTTTCCCTGGTTACGGTTGAATACCGGCAAAGAGATGCTCAGGCCGATAGCAAAATAGTTGTTGCAGAAGTTACCCGCCCGGTCGTAAGAACCTTTCACACTGACTTCGGGGAATGCCAGCGACTTTTGGAGGCTTACGTTGGCACGCGAAACCTGTATGTTGGTTCGCGCCATCTTCATATCCGGGCGTTCGGCAAGCCTGTTTGTCAATTCGATAAAAGGAATAGTCGTCAAGTCGACCTGCTTCAATACCGTTTCGTCGAAGACAAGTTCGAACACTCCGGATGCGTTCAATCCCAGCAACAACTTCATATCGCCTTGCAAGGAAATAACCTGGTTGGATGTTTCGTTTCGCTCTTGTTGCAAGGATAATAGCAAGGCTTGGATCCTCGATTTCTCGAGCAATGAAACATTTCCTTTCTCGTTCTGCTCTTTCATAACCGCCAATAATTGTCGCAGGTAATCGATCTCTTTGTCGTAAACGGAGAGCGATTTTTGTGCATAGTAAAGTTCGATAAACTTGCTGTTCAGCTCGCTGCGCAACGTACGAAGTACTTCTTCAAACTGGTAGACAGCTATTTCCTTGTTCAGCTTCTCCACCTTGACACGTTTGTTGCGCTGCCCGGCGATATAGATAAGTTGTTCGACTTCGACAACGGCTTCCCCTTCGCGTCCCATATCGAAATACTTTCCGTTCAGACGGTTGTAAACGTTTTGTTCGAGGGAGATAACCGGATTCTCAAAGAGACGTGCTTGAATTACCCCCGCCTCTGCCCTGTCAATATTATAGCGTTCGGCTATCAGTTCCAGATTAGAGGTGGAGAAGCGCTGCCCGGCTTCCTGCAATGTTAGTTTAATCGGTTGGTTCTCGGCTTTGGAACCGAAGGTAAATACGTGTAAGATAAGTAATAGAAGAATGACTCGTTTGTCCATTTGTTTCCTTTTTTTTGGAAACAAAGGTATAAGGCAGAAGGTTTTTGATTCTTATGTATCCGATTAGAATACTCTTATATAAAATTAGAATTTGATTAGAACAAGGTTAACGTCCTATTTTCATACGCAAAGGAGGTGTAGGTTGTATGCGTTCCGTAGGAAGGAAAGGAATGCATTTTGGATAAATCAGATCGAGCCAGCGCAAATCGATAGGACCGGGAACTTCTTCCACACGCACACGGGCTATTCCCTTTTTCCTGAAACCGAGTAGTTTGGCCGCGCCCGAAGATACATCGACAATCCGCCCTTTCCGGTAAGGCCCGCGGTCGGTGACGCAGACAACGACACTTTTCATGTTGTCAAGGTTGGTGATGCGAAGGAAAGTGCCGAAAGGATAAGTACGGTGTGCAGCAACCAGCTCGTCTTTATCATGGACACGCCCGCTGGATGATTTCCGCCCATGAAAACGTTCGTGATAAAACGAAGCAAGCCCCTCCTCTTGTCCCCACACACTCCCGACGCTTTGGAAAGCGATAAAAAGAAGTGCGATATGGAACAGGCGGAAGGGCTTCTGCATTTATATAACTAATTTGTAGATATTACTGTAATAAAGCTCCGTTATATTCGCCGGTAAGCGTATTCAGGAAAGCGACCATCTTAGCTGTTTCAGTATCCGAAATACGTCTTCCGATCTGGAACTCGTGCATTACCTGGATAGCATCTTCAATCGTAGTAATCAAACCGTCGTGCATATAAGGCGGGGTAAGCATTACGTTACGCAGGGTCGGCGTTTTGAACTTATGGCGGTCGGCCTCGTTTTTCGTTACCGACCAACGTCCGTTGTCACCATCCGTCAAACCGGTTCCGCGGTAATCGAAGTAGTTATCCTTGATACCCATATATTCGTACGATTGTCCGCCGAGGTTCATACCCACGTGGCAGGTGGCGCACTTGTTATCTTTAAATAATTGATATCCTTCGAGTTCTTCGGCGGTAAGCGCGTTCTTGTCGCCCTGGAGGTATTTGTCGAAACGGCTCGGAGTAAGTAATGTCTTTTCAAATTCGGCGATAGCTTCTGTAACGGTACTCTGGTTGAAACCTTCCGGGAATACTTCGAGGAAGCGTTTGCTCAGTTCCTTGTCATCCGCCAGCTTAGCACAGATTTCATCGAAAGAAGCGCAACCCATCTCGACCGGATTCAATGGAGGGCCGGCGGCCTGTTCTTTTAGGTCGGCGGCACGTCCGTCCCAGAACTGCACGAAGTTGAGTGCGGCATTATAAACAGTCGGAGCATTTACACCACCGAATTGTCCATGGATACCTTCCGAATATTGTTTGCGGTCTACACCGGCGGTATTCAGCCCGTGGCAAGTCGCACAAGAAGCCGTATTATCGCCCGACAGACGCGTATCGTGATACAAATCAAAACCTAAAGCCACCTTAGCTGGGTCGGTCGGTACCGAAGTCATCAACGGCTGAACCGGTTCATTGGCAAATTCTTCGGCAACGGTCGGCGACACATAGTTGTTCTTGCGTGCCTCTTTCGCCCATGCGATGATAGTTGCTTTTTCGTCATCATTCAGGTTAGTACCCCAATGCACCGTGTAATATTTGGCAGGAGGCATCGAACCGCTGAGAGCGGTATTCTCTACTTTAGCCAGATCGACTTCGGAAACGGGCTGTCCGTTGTCGAGAGCAGTCACCATCGCCGTAAGGTCCAGATAGTGTGTACCTTCTTTCATATCAGCCTGTACAACCGGGCCGATAATCGGAAGCTTGCCGTAGAAAGGAACATTTGCGGTAGCGGAGTGACATTCCAGACACCCGTTGTTGCGAATAATGGATGCTACCTGTTTAGCCTTATCACCTTCATATTTCTTGTAGTCGCCCGACGAACAAGAAGGCAATGTTAAAGCCAACGTAAGCAATCCGGCAGGAAGTACTGCCATCATACTAAAACTAGTGTTACGCATAATTATTGGTTGTTAGATATTTGTTTTGTGCAAATGTAGATATATTTATTAAGATATGTTTACAAGCTTGATAAGTTTTATTTATCGGGTAATAGGCTAAGTCTATATACGGGATAATTAAAATTAGATTCCCGTAAACCATTCCTTAAACTCCGCTACCCGCGCCTTGCTTACCAGTATCTTATCTTCCACCGGCACTTTCAGGTTGACGGATAGGCGCCCGTTGAACCAAAGGTCGATATCAAGAATCGCCTTGCGGGAAATAAGATACTGGCGGTTAACGCGAAAGAACAGGTTTGGATTCAGACAATCAGCCAACTCATCCAAAGTTTGTGTAAAAGTAAATTCTTTTCCATCGGTCATTACCGCCTTTACGTTTCCTTCATGGATATAAAAGAACAGGATCATATCGACCGATAATGGAAGCAACTTATCCCCTTTTGCAGGAATCAGGAAATGCGTTTTGTAACTGTCCTGGCATTTCAGGGCACGAATCAGATTGCTGTAATCGGGCTCTTCAGCCGAAGTTTCCACCTGCAAACGCTTCAACTTGGCTATTGCATTCACTATGTCGGTTTGTCCGATCGGCTTGAGTAAATAATCGATGCTGTTCACTTTAAAAGCACGCAGCGCATATTCATCATAAGCCATTGTAAAGATAACCGGGCACGTAATATCCACATGCTCGAATATTTCAAACGAAGAACCGTCTGCCAGATGAATATCGAAAAAGACCAGTTCGGGCATTGCATGCTCCCGGAACCAATCGATGCTATCGGTAATGCTGTCAAGCGTCGCGATCACTTCTATATCCGGAGCCACTTCTGAGAGCAACGCCATCAGGTTGCGGACGGCCGCTTTTTCATCTTCAATGATTAATGCTTTCATATCAATGGAATAGTTACGATAAATGTATTATTATCCTCGCGTACCTCGATTTCTTTCTTGAAAAGCAACCGGTAGCGTTTAGCCAGATTGGCCAGGCCAATACAGGTTCCTCCGCTAGCCGTTAGCTTCGGTTGGATCGGGTTGCTAACGGTCAACGAATCGCCCGCCGCATGGATATGAACGACAAGCGGACGCCGGTTGCTGATCTCGTTATGCTTGACGGCATTCTCGATAAGCAACTGAACCGACATAGGGGGAAGCATGCGTGTCTCCGCCTCCTGTCCGATGCGGATATCAAATGCCAGATTATCTTCATAACGCATCTCCAACAAATAGAGATAAGCCCGCACAAAGTCCATTTCTTCGCGCAAAGTAACACTCTGGCATTCATTCTCCTGCAAGGTGTAACGAAGTACGCGCGACAATTCCTGCAAATAGCTCTGCGCCTTGTCGGGCGTTTCACGAATCAGCGAACGCAGGGTGTTCAACGAATTAAACAACATGTGCGGATTCAGCTGGCTTTTCAAGGCTTCGTACTGGTTCAGCAGGTTCTCCGCGCGAAGTTGCTGGTTCTCAACCAACACCTGCTGACTTTTACGGAGCAGATGAATCATATAACAACTGCCTGTCACCAGACAAGTAATGATAAAGTCGCGCAACGGATGCAGGTAATGATGCACCATCGCATCGATAGCGGGAATATCAAAATGGTGATGCAGGAAAACAAACCCCTGCCCCAACAGGTTGCTCATTATCCAGGTCATGACAAACGACAGGACCATCTTCACCCAGGTGATGCGCGCCGAAGCCCGGTTAAACCCGAAGATAATGGTGTTCAGCGCAAAAAGAATCAGTAGCGAGACAAAAGTAAAAAATATCTCGTTGGCAACGTCCGCCATCCGCATGCCTGGAAACAGGTTGTTCTGCCCGGAATGGTCGAACAGAGAGATCAACTCCGGGAAATGAGTCAGGAACGCTACCGCCACCGAAATGACGATTACAGCCAATACATATTTATCTACGATTACTTTCATGCTACAAAGATACTTATTTCTTTTCTACCCGCGCCGTCACATACATGCCGGGACGAAAACGTTCGTTATTCCCTTTCACCCGGGCATACACTTCGAGAGACCGGTTAACGGCATCCACCTGCTGGCCGATAGAAAGCAGAGTTGCTTCAAAAGTCTGCTTTCCCATACCATTGACGCGGAACTGCACACGGCTTCCGGGCGTCAAATCGTCCAGATCCTTTTCGTAGGCTGTCAGGCAAAGGAGCGTTTCCACCTTATCGATCACTTCACATACCGGTTCGCCCGCTTCCTGATATTTGCCCAGATTGATTGTCATTCCCGACACATATCCGTTCAGAGGCGATTTCACTTCCAGGTAAGGACGGATGTCAGCCTGCAACAAATCGGCCGGGGAAACACCCAGGATCATCAATTGCGCGGCGGCAGCTTCCAGGCGGCTTTTCATGGAAAGATAGTCGGCTTTGCTTTGCTGGAAACGCTTCTGCGAAGCTGCTTCCTGCGAGCTCAGACGTTCCTGGCGATGATATTCGGCTTCCAGATATTCGGACTGCGCATGGGCATCCAGGTAATTCTGTTGAAGAGTGATAAAATCAGGGTTCTCGAGTG
The DNA here is from genome assembly GCA_021204335.1 of Parabacteroides sp. GTDB lineage: Bacteria > Bacteroidota > Bacteroidia > Bacteroidales > Tannerellaceae > Parabacteroides. Next base: position 6,357 of record JAJPZM010000081.1, read on the forward strand.
TTGCCAGAACAGTTCCTTTCCGGACATAATCGCCCGGCAACAGGTCGGTCGAATGGACAGTTCCACCCATTGTCAGCGTAACGGTGGCATGCCGTTGGGGTGGAACGATCATCCTTCCGTTAAACGACGAATGGTTCGGCATAGCGGTAGCCGAGGTGACGGCATCGATCAGCATGGTATCGTTCGCGGCTGGAGATACGTCCTCTACCGTTTCTACGGTTTCCGGTTGTGCTTCCGGCTCAATACGCTCCTTTTCAGGAGTTGAAGTATGGCAGGCGGTCATGAGCAAGACCGCAACAGAGATTAATATCGTTTTCATTTGCATATTGATTGTATTACTTACTATTTCTTTTAGTTACATTGCGTATACAGTTCCAGTTCCAAAGCAGATACATTGTAATTATATACCGCTTCGATATATCCCCGCCGTATCTCGCGGGCACTGTTCAGACTCTGCACGAACTGCATAATATCCGTTTCACTTTCCTTAAACTGTATTTGTGCGCTTTTCAATAAAGCATCCGCCTCCGGCAAAGCGCCGGTCGTGTAATAGCGGATATTTTCACTTTGTTGGCGAAGCATCACTTGCAATTCTTCCACTTTATTGCCTAACTGGCGAGTATTGGCTTCTGCTTCGGTACGGGCGATATAGGCTTCGATCTTCGCCTGCTTTGTCCGACTATGCTGCGGGAAGAAAAGGATTGGGAACGATACTCCGACCATCCACGAATTCAAACCGGTAAGTGGAGCGATCTTCTGACGGATATAGCCGACCGATAATTCCGGAAAGAAACGGCTGCGTTCCACTTTAAGCATGGCCTGTTTCTCGTCCGCCGTATTGCGGAAATAGCCGAGATGCACATCTGACAACTCCACCTGCCCGGTTTCAGCCGGGAACAAAGCCAATGAACTATCGGCCGGAACAATCGGACGATCGGCATAACAAGCCCAGGCAAACCGGTGGACAGCCAGTTGAAGCTCCTCCTCCGCCTGCATCAGACGAGTGCGCAGGTCGGCAGCCAGCGTCATTGTCATATTACGCTCCAGCAAGGTGATGTCGCCCTGCTCGTAGCGAAGTTGGCCGGCTTGTTGTAAGCGGGCGGCCAGCTCGTTCTGTTCGCGGTAAAGCGAACAAAGGTTGGTCGCATATTGATAGTACGCCCAGGCACGTTTCACTTCGGCAGTGATTTCTTTTTTCACCATCTCCCGATAGTATTCGCCGGTGGCAATCTGCTTGCCGACAAGGGCATTCTTATAAAACGGCGTCAGCAGGGAACCCAACGACTGGGTTATTTCCAACTGGTTGTCGCTCCGCGTCTCGCCATTGATCTGCCCCCAGGAATAGTTGACGGAAGTAGGCGCCAGCTCCCACGACTCGCCGCGGGCGGCACGTGTACGTTCGATCGCAGCTATCGCCGTTTTCAAACGGGGATGATTGCTGACGGCGATCGAAAGCGCTTCATCCAGCGAAACAGCCTGACTCCAGACCGGTGCCGCCGGAAGGATCAGCAATAAGATCAGAGGTAACGTCTTCACGCCCCTACTTTTCCAGAGTTTTCTCCATGCAAACGGGAAAGCATTAACCATCCGATAGAACACCGGAATAATCAATAAGGTAAGAATTGTCGAAACAATCAGTCCGCCAATCACAACGGTAGCCAACGGGCGCTGCACCTCGGCACCCGCCGATTTAGCGATAGCCATCGGCACAAAACCCAGCGAAGCGACCAAACCGGTCAGGAACACCGGACGCAACAAATGCGGACAGCCTTTAGCAATAATACGGCTCGTACTCATAGCATATATACCTTTATTACGTAAGTCATTAAAATGATTAATCATCAGAATACCGTTCAACACCGCCACACTAAAGAGGGCAATAAATCCCACGCCTACCGATATACTGAATGGCAATCCGCGCAACCACAACGCCACAATACCACCGATCAGCGACAGGGGGACGGTTGAAAAGACAACCAGCGTATACGTCACGCTCTTGAAAGCGAAAAACAACAGTAACAGAATCAGGGCCAAAGCCACCGGAATAACAATAAGCAACGTGTTGATCGCATTCTGAAGGTTCTCAAACTGTCCGCCGTATTCAAAATAATAGCCTGGCTTCAATTTGATATGCTTATCCAGCGTATCCTGTATCTGGGAGACAACCTGTTGGATATCGGCATCACGCACATTCACCCCGATCACGATGCGGCGCTTGGTGGCATCCCGGTTAATCTGCAAAGGGCCGTTCACCAGTTCGATCGTGGCAACTTCGCTGACAGGTATCTGGATGCCTTCGGCGGTGCGGACAAACAATTTATCCAGATTCAGATCGGACACCTTGTCCTTATCGAGCCGGAGAACCAGGTCGAAACGGTGCTCGTTCTCAAATACAACCCCGGCAACTTCGCCGGCATAGGCAGTGCGTACGATCGTATTCAGTTCCTCTATATTCATCCCGTAGCGGGCAATCTTGGCACGATCGTATTTAACGACCAGTTGCGGAAGCCCCATCGCCTGCTCGACAATCACGTCGGACGCTCCGGGTACTTTCTCCACATATTTGGCAGCCTCTTTCGCCTTGGCATAGAGTTCCGCCATATCTTCCCCGTAGAGTTTGATGGCGATATCGGCTTTCGCCCCGGTCATCAGCTCATTGAAACGAAGCTGAATAGGCTGGCTGAAATTGAACTCGGCACCGGTAATCGGTTCGAGCGCCTTCTTCATCTTCTCCACCATCTCGGCGCGACTGCCTGCCGACGTCCACTCCTTGAACGGTTTCATAATGATCATCACATCGGCATCTTCTACCGCCATCGGGTCGGTCGGCACTTCCGCCGTTCCGATCTTCGCCACGACATGCGTTATTTCAAGGAACTGATCCATCAGCGTTTTCTCTGCCTGCCGCGACAACTCGATGCTCTGCGTGAGCGAACTTCCTGCCGGAAGTGTCATCTGCATCGCAAAGTCGCCCTCATCTAATGTCGGGATAAACTCGGCGCCCAGACGGGTAAACAGCAGCAAAGAAGCCGCAAGCAGGGCAAATGCCGTCGAAATGGTTATCACAATATGATGCAGGCAGAAGTCAAGGCTGCGTTTATACACCCTGTTCAACTTTTCGAAGAAACGGTCGGCAAAAGTAGGTTTGGGAGAAATGGTACGTTTCAAGAACAGGGAAGCCATCATCGGAACGTATATCAGCGACAGGAGCAATGCGCCGATAATACAGAAGACAAGCGTCTTCGCCATCGGAGTAAAGTATTTCCCTTCGATACCCGTTAGCGTCAGGATCGGGAAGAAAACGATCAGGATAATCAATACGGCAAAGGTGGCACTGCGCACAACGCCGCCGGCTCCCTCCTCCACTTCCCGATCCATCTCCGCCTGGGTGAGCGTTCGGCCGGCCAGCCGCCGGGTGTAAATATGTGCCAGCACGCCTTCCAGAATCACGATCGAGCCGTCCACGACAATACCGAAGTCTATCGCCCCCAGGCTCATCAGGTTGGCCGATACACCGAACAGGCGCATCATAATGAACCCGAACAGCATCGCCAACGGAATCACCGACGCCACAATCAGCCCGGCACGTATATTTCCCAGAAAAACAATCAGAACAAGGAATACAATCAAAGCCCCTTCAATCAGATTGCGTACAACCGTCGAGATATTCCGGTTCACCAACTCCGAGCGGTTCAGATAAGGCTCCACGCGGATACCTTCGGGAAGCATCTTCTGCACTTTGTCTACGCGGGCTTCCAGTTCTTTGGTCACTACGTTGGCATTGGCGCCTTTCAGCATCATGGCAATGCCGCCTACGCACTCGCCTTCGCCGTCTTTGGTCATGGCGCCGAAGCGTTTCGGGGCACCGAAGCGAACCGAGCCGACGTCGTTGATATGAATCGGTATCCCTCCACGGTTGATAATCACGATCTGTTCAATATCCTTTATATCGCTGATCATCCCTTCGGAGCGGATATAATAGGCTTTGTTTACCTTTTCGATATAGCTGCCACCGGTATTCTGGTTGTTGCTGCTAAGGGCGGAATAGACATCGCCAATCGTAATATTCAGCGAATACAACGCATCCGGGTCGACCGCCACCTCGTATTGTTTCAGATAACCGCCGAAGCTGTTGATCTCCACGATTCCCGGAATACCCGAAAACTGGCGTTTCACGATCCAGTCCTGAATCGTACGCAGTTCCATCGCATCATATTTATCTTCATAGCCGGGAGCCACCTTCAATACATATTGATAAATCTCTCCCAGCCCGGTCGTGATCGGCATCAGCTCGGGTGTACCCAGTTCCGGGGGGGGATCTCTCCCGAAACCGTTTGTATCTGTTCATTGATCAATTGCCGGGCATCCAATGTCGGGACACTCTCCTTGAATACCACCGTCACGAGCGACAGCCCGAAACGGGAGACGGAGCGTATCTCCTCCACATTCATGATATTACTCATGGCAATCTCTATGGGAAACGTAATCAGCTGTTCCACCTCCTGCGGGGCGAGTGTCGGCGAAACGGTCACGATCTGCACCTAATTGTTCGTAATATCGGGTACGGCA
>JAJPZM010000461.1 GCA_021204335.1 Parabacteroides sp.
TCATCAATCGCTTGCTCTCAACGCGTTCGTTGATACATTCGGAGAGCAGGAGATGTTTATTTTTTCTTTTCTTCAATGTTGTCATAAGATTCGTGTTTATGAAATGATAAAGATAATATCATTATAAACAAGGTCGTTGAAAGGGTTGTATCGAAAGATGTGAAGAAAGCTGAATATCGGTGGTTTTGCATCCGGCAAGCGTAAAATTCAATAAAATTAGCCTGTATTCAGCAAATAGTTTGTAGTTTTGTGCCTCATAGTATATCATTAATAAAGCGTATATGTCAGACAGTATTGTTATCATTCCTACCTACAACGAGAAAGAAAATGTTGAGAATATAATCCGTGCGGTGTTTGGGCTGGAGAAAGAGTTTCATATTTTGATCATAGACGACGGTTCGCCTGATGGAACCGCGGATATCGTGAAACGTCTGCAACAGGAATTCCCCGAACGTCTTTTCCTGGTCGAACGGCAAGGGAAACAGGGGCTAGGTACTGCCTACATCTGCGGCTTTAAATGGGCGATCGAACATCGGTATGACTTCATTTTTGAAATGGACGCCGATTTCAGCCATAACCCGAACGACCTTCCCAAACTGTATGCCGCCTGCACCGAACAGGGGGGCGATGTGGCTATCGGTTCGCGTTACAGCAATGGCGTGAATGTGGTGAACTGGCCGCTGGGACGCGTGCTGATGTCGTACTATGCCTCCGTCTACGTCCGCTTCGTAACCGGCATGGATGTGCGCGACACGACGGCAGGCTTCAAATGCTACCGCCGCCAGGTGCTCGAAACGATCGACCTCGACCACATACACTTCAAAGGCTATGCTTTCCAGATTGAGATAAAGTTTACTGCTTATAAATGCGGCTTCAAGCTGATAGAAGTTCCTGTTATCTTTATCAACCGCGTGCTGGGGACGTCGAAGATGAATTCTTCTATCTTCGGAGAGGCGCTGTTTGGCGTGCTTAAGTTGAAGTGGTGGAGTCTTTTCCGTAAGTACCCTCAGAAGAAGTAAAAGCAGGGAAACCTTCCTGGTTAAATTTAATACGATGAAATTCCTTATCAACAGACTGTTGTTGTCTGCCTTGTTGCTCCTGTCGGCGAATGCCTTTTCGCAAACGCCCCGGGAGGAACTGGAACAGATCCGGCAAAACTATATCCAGTCGTTAATCAGCTTCAATGATGATTCTGATTTGCTGAACCGTATCCTCGCGGGGATTCCGCCCGAGACGGAGATGTCGGATCAGGTGGTTGTCGAGCTTCATCAGCGCTATCCGTTTAATATGGAGGGTATCAAGGCGTATATGGAAAGTATAAATGACGACGGCTCGTGGCCGGATATTAATTATAAGGATACGAAACGCTCCGGTTGGGAGGCCAAGCTGCATGCCGACCGGGTGCTCGAACTGGCGAAACTGTATCATGCCGAAGGGGCTTCGTGCACCTGGTCGCCGCGCATCTCGTCTGTTATTCACCGCGCACTCGGCTACTGGTTCCGTACGAAGCCTGTCTGCGGCAACTGGTGGTATAATGAGATTGGGATACCGAAAACGTTTGGGCCTGCTTTCCTGCTGCTTCGCACACAGTTGACACCCGACGAACAGAGAGGGGCGGTGGAAGTCATGGATAACGCCCGCTTCGGAATGACGGGACAGAATAAAGTATGGCTTGCCGGAAACGTATTGATGAAGGGGCTGTTGTTGGATGATTATGCGTTGGTGAAGGCTGCCCGCGATACGATTGTGTCCGAGATAACCACCGGGCGTGAGGAAGGCATTAAAAGCGACTGGAGTTTCCACCAGCATGGGCCGCAGCAGCAGTTCGGCAATTACGGGCTGGCTTACCTTTCGGAGATGAGTTTCTATTCGGGGCTGTTTGCCGGCACTTCGCTGGCATTGGATGCTCGGCAACAATCTATATTGGATAACCTGTTAACGGAAGGTTACCGCTGGATTATCTGGCGCGGCTGTATGGATGTGAATGCGCTCGACCGCCAGTTGTTTCATAATGCACCTCTCCATAAAGCGCTTTCCGTAGGATACGCGGCGAATGTTCTCCGCAAGGGAAGTCCGGCGGCCGATGCGGAGAAGTTGCAGGCTTTCCTGGATGATAATTTCCCGCCCCGGCAATCGGGCGGTAGTGGTTTTACCGGGCAGAAGCATTTCCGGGACTCTGACCAGACTATTCACCGCGCTTCCCGATGGATGGCTTCCTTCAAGATGGCTTCCGAACGGGTGATAGGAACCGAACTGGTTAATGAAGATAACCTGAAAGGTTTTTATATGGGCGACGGGGCTACCTATATCTATCGTAACGGCGATGAATACCTGAATGTCTTCCCGTTCTGGGACTGGCGAAAGATACCGGGCGTCACTTCCTACGAAAGCGATGCACCCGTCCCTTCTCCGCGTAATTATGGGGCGCATGTCCGCAACGAAACCGCTTTCGTGGGGGGGGGTGTTACAGACGGGCATACCGGTATGACGGCCATGATACTGAACCGCGACGGCGTACATGCCCGCAAGGCGTGGGTGATAACCGACGAGTTTGTGCTCTGTCTCGGCGCCGGCATCCGAACCGATAGCACGCTGACGCTGGCCACGTCGATCGACCAGCGAAACAAACGGGGGGAGTTGTCTTACTTCGGGAATAATAGCTGGACTCCGGTAAACGGCACGTTCTCCGCCAGCGGGAAGGCGTTGCGTTTCTTCCACGACAGTACGGGCTATATCCTGATGCAGCCGGAGAACAGCGTGGCGATTGCCGAAAAACGCTCCGGCAGTTGGTCTGATTTTATGGGCTCTTACACTCCGCAGAGGGTAGAGGGAGAGGTGGTTTCTTTGTATATCCGCCATCCAAAAGAGGCTCCGGCTACTTACCTATATATTATCCTGCCGGCATCTTCGGCAGAGAACACGGCTACTTTCCGCATAGAAGATATCAGAGTGCTTCGCAACGATGAAGGCATGCAGGCAGTCGGAGTTGACAACCGTTTCTACATCACAGCCTATCGCGAAGGAAGCATCCGGCTCTCTAATGTAATAACATTGGATATACAAACGCCGGGAATCTATCTGCTTTCTTCCGAAAACGGCTCAGTCCGCTTTGCGGCAAGCGATTCTACGCATACACTTTCTTCTTTATCTGTAAAGATCAATGAGCATGAATTAAAGATAATGCTTCCGGCTGGTCAGTCTCCCGGTCAAAGTATTTTCCCTGTTCTTTATCAGAATTGAAAGATATAGTATCACTTTTATAAGCAGCCCGAGGGAATATAAGATTTATTTTTGCCGATATAAATACTATTAGAGTTTATTGTTATCTGTAAATTAATATGCTATGGCGAAAATAACATCTCTATTCTCCCTCGCTTCGGGGACCTGCCTGAGTTTTCTTTCCTGCAATAACGCAGGTACGGGCAACTATGCCTCTTTTGCCGATATCGAAGACGGTTTCCGCACGATACCGGACAGTACGCAAATAGGCGTTTACTGGTACTGGCTTTCCGACAACATATCGAAAAAAGGAGTGGAACGCGACCTGGAATCGATGAAGGCGGCGGGTATAAACCGCGCTTTTATCGGGAATATAGGTATCGACGGCGTTCCTTACGGCGATAACAAACTGCTGGGCCCCGAATGGTGGGAGATACTGCATGCCGCATTGAAGAAAGCCACGGAGCTCGATATCGAGATCGGAATTTTCAATGGCCCCGGCTGGAGCCAGTCCGGCGGCCCGTGGGTGAAGAGTACGTAGGCTATGCGTTACCTGGCTTCTGTCGACACGGTCGTTGCCGGGCCGCAACACAAGCCATTTGTTTTGCCTTCCGTTGGGAAAGACCCGCAGGATGTATGCGTTATCGCCTATCCCTCGCCCGGCAAACCAGCCATGGAGAAGAGCTGGGCGGTACGGAAGAAGTCCGGGCAAGCCTTATCTTCCGTATTGCTATTAGATAAAGAAGCGACTATCCGCACACTAACCTATCAGATAAATACCCCTTTCAAGACAAATGCCAAACTCTGGGTGAAAAAGGAAGGACAGGAGGAATTGGTAAAACAGTTCGTTATCGACCGGAGCAATCCGGCTCTTAATGTCGGTTTTGTGCCATACGCCCCGGTCGTTATTTCCCTGCCGGAGATTACCGCTTCGCAGTTCCGTCTGGAAATGTCGGACGAAGGGGGAGGTGACGGCAAAGTGACCCTTTCTTCTTCCCCGATGGTGGAGCGTTATCCCGAAAAGTCGCTGGCAAAGATGTTCCAGACCCCGCTGCCTATGTGGGATGATTATCTCTGGGAGAAACAGCCGGCGGTGAGCGATGCTTCTCTGTTGGTTTCGCCCGATGCCGTCAAAGACCTGACCGCTTTAGCGAAGGATGGCGTGCTCGACTGGGAAGTGCCGGAAGGCAACTGGGTGATCCGCCGGATGGTGATGTTGCCCACAGGCGTGACTAACTCGCCTGCAGCTCCCGAAGCAACAGGTCACGAGATCGATAAGATGAGCCGGGAGCATGTGGCTTTCCACTTCGACGCCTTTATCGGCGAGATACTAAAACGTATCCCCGAAGCCAACCGGAAAACTTTCAAGGTGGTCGTGCAGGACAGCTACGAAACCGGCGGGCAGAACTGGACGGACGATATGCTTGCCGTCTTTAAGGAACGCTACGGATATGATCCGGTTCCTTATCTCCCTGCGCTGAATGGCGTGGTGGTTGGCGACCGGGACCGATCCGACCGTTTCCTGTGGGACTTGCGGCGTTTGGTGGCGGACCGTGTCTCCTACGATTATGTAGGCGGCCTGCGCGATGCCTGCAATCAGCATGGGCTGACGACCTGGCTCGAGAATTACGGGCATTGGGGATTCCCGGGCGAGTTCCTGCAATATGGCGGCCAGTCCGACGAAATATCCGGCGAGTTCTGGAGCGAAGGCTCCCTGGGCGACATCGAGAACCGGGCAGCCTCTTCCTGCGGGCATATCTACGGCAAGAAACGTATCTGGGCGGAGTCGTTCACCAGCGGAGGTCCGGCATTCAGCCGTTATCCTTATCTGATGAAGCAGCGTGGCGACCGTTTCTTTACGGAAGGCATAAACAGCACCTTATTGCACGTCTACGTGCATCAGCCCTTTGAAGACCGCGAGCCGGGGATGGATGCCTGGTTCGGCAACGAGTTTAACCGGAAGAATACCTGGTTCAGCCAGATCGATGTTTTTACCGACTATCTGAAGCGATGTAATTTTATGCTGCAACAAGGCGACTATGTGGCGGACGTAGCCTATTTCATCGGAGAGGATGCTCCCAAGATGACCGGTGTCTGCACGCCGGCACTTCCTGCGGGTTATTCGTTCGATTATATCAATGCCGAAGTGCTGCTCGAACGGGCGACCGTGAAAGAGGGGCGGATCGTTTTGCCGAGCGGAATGAAATATAGCTTGCTTGTCCTGCCGCAGTTGGAAACGATGCGGCCTGAAGTGCTGAAGAAACTGAAAGAGTTGCTGCATGCAGGTGCTTCTATCGTGGGACCGGCACCGAAATATTCTCCGAGCCTGAGCAATTATCCGGCTGACGATGCGGAAGTGAAGTCGCTGGCTGCCGAGCTTTGGGGCACTGGGGGAGAGCCGGTACGGAAAATAGGCAAAGGCCGTTTGTTTACCTCGGCTACTTCTTTGCAACCGGTGGTGGATGCGCTGGGTACGAAGCCGGATATGCTTGTCGGCTCTGATGATCCGGTGTTGTTTATTCATCGGGCAACTGAGGAGGGAGATATTTATTTTATCTCCAACCAGAGCGAGAAAGCGGTAGAGATAAATCCGTCTTTCCGTACAGCCGGTAAAGTGCCCGAATTATGGAATCCGCTGACGGCGGAGATCCGTCGTTTGCCCGTGTTTACCTGTTCGGCGGAAGCAACGGCTGTTCCGGTACGTCTGGAAGGTTACGAAAGTTCGTTTATCATTTTCCGCAAGAAGGGTTCTCCGCAAAAGACAACTGCCGTGAATTATCCTACTAAGGAAGTGCTGGCAACTGTCACCACTCCCTGGCAGGTCGATTTTGAGAAAGGGAAAAGAGGGCCGCAGGAAACGGTCTCCTTCGCTGAATTGCAGGACTGGACGGGACATGCCGATCCTTCGATCCGTTACTTCTCGGGAAAGGCCGTATATACCAACCGGATCACATTGGATAAACTGCCTCAAAAGGCGCTTTACCTGGATCTGGGGAAAGTGATGGTGATGGCGAAAGTAAAGATTAACGGGCAATATGCCGGTGGCGTATGGACGACTCCTTACCGCTTGCCGGTCGGAGAGTTGTTACGTGAAGGCGAGAACCTGATCGAAGTGGAAGTGGCGAACAACTGGATGAACCGCCTGATCGGCGACAGCCGCTTGCCGGAAAAGGAGCGTGCCACCTGGACGAATGTGAATCCCTGGAATAGCGACTCACCCTTGCAATCGTCCGGTTTGATCGGTCCGGTGGAAATTCAGGCCTATTCTTATGAATAACTGCTCCGGCTTGTGCCGTTTCTGGATAGAATCATGTACATTTGTAACAGATAAATACAACGTATATGAATAAGATTCTGATAAAAAACGCAAGCATCATTAACGAAGGACGCATGTTTAAAGGCTCCGTCCTGATTGATGGAGATAAAATATCTGAAGTATTCGAAGGTATGACCCCTGAACCGACATCCGACGTTCAGGTGATCGATGCCGAAGGTAAACTGCTGTTGCCCGGAGCCATCGACGACCAGGTACATTTCCGCGAACCGGGTCTGACGCACAAAGGCGATATCGCCAGTGAAAGCCGTGCCGCCGTAGCCGGTGGCGTCACTACCTTTATGGATATGCCGAACACCAAGCCGCAAACAACAACCATCGCCGACCTGGAATGGAAGTTGCAGCGTGGCGCAGAAACCTCTGCCGCCAACTATTCTTTCTTCTTCGGCGGGACGAACGACAATATGGACGAAATCCGTAAGCTCGATCGTAGCCAGGTGCCGGGGTTGAAGCTGTTCCTCGGCTCTTCGACCGGCAATATGCTGGTTGATAAGAAGGAAAGCCTCGAACGCATCTTCGGCGAAGCGGACATGCTGATTGCCATCCATGCCGAGAAAGAAGAAGTGATCAAACGCAACATTGCTTACTACACCGGATTGTATGGCGAGGATCTGGATATCTCTTTCCATAGCAAGATCCGAAGCGAGGAAGCCTGCTATGCCTCTTCGTCCGAAGCGGTGGAGTTGGCAACCCGCCTGAACTCCCGTTTGCATATCCTTCACCTGTCGACAGCCAAAGAGTTGACCTTATTAAGTAACGCAATACCTTTGAGCGAAAAGAAAATCACAGGCGAGGTCTGCGTGCATCACCTTTGGTTTCACGACGGCGATTATGCCAAATACGGCAACCGCATCAAGTGGAATCCTTCCATAAAGACACTGGAAGACCGGATTGCCCTGCGCAATGCCGTTAAAGATAATACGATCGATATCGTAGCTACCGACCATGCGCCCCATTTACTGTCGGAGAAAGAGGGCAGTTGCCTGAAAGCCGCTTCGGGTGGCCCGCTAATCCAGCATTTGCTGGTGGCTATGCTCGAAATGGTTGCCAAAGGTTGCTTCACCTACGAGAAAGTTGTCGAGAAGATGGCGCACATGCCGGCAGAGCTGTTCCATATCGACCGTCGCGGATATGTCCGTCCGGGCTATTACGCCGACCTGGTATTGGTCGATCCGGATAAGAGCTGGACGGTTGCCTCTGATAATATCTTATATAAATGCGGCTGGTCTCCCTTTGAAGGGACAACGTTCCACCATAGTGTCAGTCAGACTTTCGTCAATGGCCGATTGGTTTACGACAATGGCATCATAAACGACGACGTTCGGGGAATGGAAGTGCGGTATGTTTGATTGGATATGTTTTCAAAGTTCTTCCACCATAAAAAACAGGATCTCTGCCCATCGGCTCGGATCCTGTTTTCTTATATCAGTTTATTGCTGGATTTATCTCACGCAAATTTTAGTAACCTGTTTGCCCACACGAACCACATAAATGCCTGCCGGCAAATTGCTGACTGTTGCCGAACCGTTAACCGTTGCGCTGTAACGCAGACCGCCGCTGATGGCATAAACCTGCACAGCCCGGCTTCCATTCACGGTGATGCTGATTGTTCCTTCCGAAGCCATAACTTGAAGCATCGGTTCGGCTGTGATGGCGTCGTTGGCAGTCACTTCGCCGGCCGGATAATAATTATAATACTTGTAATCGGCCTTCCATTCGCCGTTTTCTCCATTTTTATAATAATCCGTACATTCTTCCGGATTACCTTCCTTTACTTCATATTTATATCCCATTACAGTCCATTCGGCAGTTGATATTTCTTTTTGGCGCTGAATCTGTGTAAAACTTTTTCCATCGTACTCCCAAACGACATTGTTTGTAGCAGTGACTTCGCCTGTCTTTGAGAAATACTGAAGGTCCGCTTTGGCATATCTGTTTTCATTATCAAACTCATTTACGCGGGTTGCGTATACATAATATACTTCGCCTTCAGCCTCCCAATCCCGAGCATAAGAGGTTATTTTAATTGTATTACCGGCTTCATCCAATATCCGTTTTTCATTTGTATAATTAACGGTATAATTTCCATCGGCTTTCCAGACAGTGTCCCTGCGGATATAAAGCACTTCATTACCTTCAAATTCTAAGGTTTCTACAATATGCTGGCTTCCATCCAGATATTTTATGTCGGAAAAAGTCAGGCGATTCTGTTCGTCAAAAGTATATGTGGCGACTGAAGCGTCTTTAAACGCTGTTCCATCCCATTTTTGCGAGAGTTACCCGATGTTATTGCCGGCTTCATCATACGTATAACTCATCACTGACCAAGGAGCCCAATCCGGTTTCGCAGCATCCCATACCAAGAATTCTTCTTTTTCTTTTTTCTGGTCATCGACGTAATGATACACCTGTTTTCCGGTTTTTTCTCCTTCCGCATTTAACGTAATGGTACTGTCCTGCAACAAAGTTTCCGCGTTTGCAGCCAGGCTGCATGCCAGTCCGGCGGCGATTGTTAACAAGTAATGTTTCTTCATACTACAAAAAATTTAATATTAATACCCTACTCTATTGAAGCTTTTCGGTTCTGCTTATATTTTTATTCGATTAAAAATATCATTTCCAGTCCCCTTCATCCGATGATAATAAAAGCAAGAAGCGCGGGAACCATCGTCTATCATTGTACTGAGGCTCTCGACTGCCCACTACGCAATAATAGAACAATGATCCCGCGCCTGATGCAATTATATAGTCCACCCGTTAGTGGGCAGGTATATATAACAAACATAAGCGCAGGAGTCATTTGTCTATTATCTTGCGTAGTTGAAATTGTCGAGATTTCAGTACAAGATAATATCGAAACGCTTCTACGTTATTTTTTTCAATACGCGGCAAAGATCGTGTTTTTTAATAATTGCACAAAATATCCAAGTACTTTTTCTTTCTACATACATCTTTTAGCCCTAAGAAAGGGATATTTAGAAACTGTTTTGATTCTTTCTAGTATATATCCGCCGGGAAAGGGACAACCACTCTTTGCCAAGCCTTCTGCAAAATAGTGCAATAGGCTTGGCAAAGAATTGCATTACGTAGTGCAAAATATTGCATTAGCGGTTGCAATATTTTGCCAACGTAAAGGAAATATTTTGGCAAAACTACGAAATGTTCATACAATGCTTACGCAATATCAATCAACTTATGTGTTTGCAGGCTGAGTTGCCATTCCGGATGTTCCAGGATATAGTTGACAATCTCCATCGTATTGCGGCACGAACAGGGTTGAAGGTAATGATATTTGGCCGGTAGTTTGATGTAAGGAGATAAATCCTGTTTCAGATAAACAACCTTGACTTCATCTATGCGGTCGATCTTTACCGGAGCTCCCTCTTTCGGTGAACAGGTCACCCAGTCGATACCTTCCGGCAACGGATGCGTGCCGTTTGTCTCTATACATATATATTTGCCGGCTTTGTGGAGCCGGTCGATAAAGGCATCGTCGATCCATAGCGAGGGTTCGCCCCCGGTCAGTACCACCATCTCGGATGGATAGGTGGAAATGGCCCGGATGATTTCTTCGTCCGACATCATCGTACCTTCTTCATGTTCCGTATCGCAGAAGCTATATTTCAGATTGCATCCCGAGAAACGGATGAAGACGGCCGCTTTCCCTGTATGATGGCCTTCGCCTTGCAGACTGTAGAAAATATCATTAATCTTTCTCATAGATAGCTGTGTTTGATTCGGATTCTTTTACTTCCACTTTATAGCAAGTGGGCAACTGGTCGCATATCCACCGGGCAATATTTTCGGCAGTCGGGTTGAAAGGAAGAACATCGTTCAGGTTCTGGTGATCCAGCTTGTTTTTAACAGTTTCTTTGATATGGCTGAAGTCGATAACCATACCGTCGGCGTTCAGTTCCTTCGAGCGACAATAAACAGTGATGATCCAGTTGTGACCATGCAGGTTTTCACATTTATTGGGGTAGGAGAGGCTGAGGCTATGCGCCGCCGATATCTCCATTTGTTTGATTACGGTATACATGTAAAAGTAATTAAACGTTTATACTCCGTATCTGATGTCACCTCGATACGGGCACAAAAATACATAAAATACTCGTTAAACAGGCACTTAGGCCATCTCCGCCAAATGTTAAAAAATAGAAGAAGCTGTAAATAAGTTTCGATAATCTTAAAAATATGTTTTATAATA
>JAJPZM010000271.1 GCA_021204335.1 Parabacteroides sp.
AAATTACACATATTGAAAAGGATACCGGAAGTAATATGGACAACCTTTTGTCTGTCTCTGCTCTCCCTGCTTTTGATGTCGGAAATCAATGCCCAGACAACTTCATATACGAAAGCAAAATCCTTTTTATTCTCCTTCAAAGAATATAATGATATGTTCCTGGCCGATTATGGCGACAATGCCTATCAGTTGGAACGGATGGGGCAACAATTGCCGGTTTTCCGCAAACGCCTGTTGGCCGGTGCTTGCCATCTGTTGATCATATCGCATGTGAGCGCCTACGACTCGGAAGAAGATGCAGTCATCAATGAAGCCTCGCTTCATGCCAACCGGATCCGTGCTTATCTGAAAACCCGGTTGGATATTTCCGGTGAATGTGTCGCATTCTATATCGATCGTAGTGGAAGTTATCGGGATAAGGTACATGTTTATCTGGTGGAATCACCGCTTCCCTGGTTTGCCAATACCGCGATCCGATATAGTGAAAGCCGTTATCCGAAAGCTGTCAGGGAGGCATTGGAGAAATATGGAGCCATTCCTTATGTCGATCTGTTCCGCAGGGGCGAGGTGGGAGGTTATGACCGTGCGGTATACCGTATCGACGATCCGCTGTTCGACCCAGCGGAGTTGGAAGACTACCGCCTGGCTTGGGTGGTGGATACGTCAGGGGAAAATGTCCCGTCGTCGAAAATCGTGACGACGCACGAAACGGTGCGGATGGTCAGAAAGAAACCGATAGTAAAAGAGAATACGGCGGAAGAGATGCCGACGAAGGAAATGCCGGTAGAAGATAGCAAGGTTACAGGATCGCCTGCCTATATGTCGATTAAGACGAACCTGCTCTCCTGGTTCGGGGTAGCCCCTTCTGTCCTTTTGGGAGCAGGCGAAACGAAGATACGATCCGGTGCGTTTATGCCAAACCTGGAAGTGGAATGGTATTTTGCGGATCGTTGGTCGGTAGTGGTATCGGGTATGTATTCCGATTTTGCCTACAAGGATAAAACGCGCGACCGCTGGTCGGTGTCCGAATTATCGGTGGAGCCCCGCCTCTGGCCATTGCGCCCCGGGAGGTTTACGTGGCTTAATACCGGTCTGTTCGGCGAATACGGCGATTTTGATGTGCGGGGCAGTGCGATCGATCCGGATACTGAAGTGATCTATGGTCGAACTGGCCGTTTCTTGACGACGGGTGCTTCTGTTGGCTGCCTGGTGTCTTTGGGTAGAGGCTTCTGTGCCGAAATGAATGTGCGGGCAGGCTACCGCTCGGTTTCAAACGGAAAGAAATATCGTTACGATAAGATAGACGACAAGAATTATCTGGAGGCTCGTTTTGCATCGACAGGCTTTATGATCGGTCTGAAAATCTGCCTGTTGTATCGTTTTCAGATCAGATAAGGAAAGGATAGATAATAATAATGTAACACTGGTATAATATGAAAACAACTGAGATTTTACAGGCAAGCCTGTTGGCTACCATTTTTCTGGCCGGTTGTACCAACCTGGAAGCACCTGTGGTGGCAGACAGCGGGGAAGCGATCCGTATCACTGCCGGTATCGAACAAACTACTCGCGCGGTGATTGATGCCAGCTATGCAAATAATCTGGATGTATCGTTCGCCCGCATCGATCATTCTACAGCGGATGCTGACTGGAGTAGTCCTGCCATCGACGCTGTCCGTACCGGCGGTGCAGGTAAGACATCCATATCCTTCAATCCGGAACAAAACTATTTGTCGGGGAATGTCCGGTCGACCCTGATCGGTTATTATCCCCGCAAAGCACTGGAAAATAATACCTCAAATCCGGTGGCTGTAAAGTACGAGATAACTGATGCGGAGGATATTATGGCAACGGAGGTGCAGACGGGAGCTCTGGATCAGAAATTCACTTCGCTCACTTTTCAGCATCTGCTCACCCAGTTGTAGTTCAAATGCATAGGCTCTGCAGAAGCTGTCGCCCAATGGACGGGGGTTATTTCCATAAAGGTATCGAATGCATACACTGCATTGACACTTTCACTGGATAAAAACAGATGGGGCAAAGTTGACAGCTACAGGAACTGCGAACCAAACGCTGACAGCAAAGAACTGTCCGGATGCTGTATCGGTTGCTACCGGGCTGAATCCGCCGACCGGTTACCTGATGCTTTTCCCTGCGACAAATATGGGAACAGAGGCGGCAGCTATCAACCTCGAAGTAACAGCGACGTATAAGGAACGGGTAAGGACACAGGCTCTTGCAATTAATAACATCAGCAATGGTGTAAAAGCCGGACAGTCGCATCTGATCACACTTACTTTCACGGAAGATGGTAAAATACTGGCGGAAGCCGGTATTGCCGAATGGGTGTCGGGTAACGGGGGTAGTGTGGTTGTGACTCCCGGAGAGTAACAGAAAACAAAACGAAAAGTAATGAAAATGAATAAACTCATTGTGATAGCAACCATCGTATCACTTTCAGGTCTTACTGCCTGTTCGGACGGCAACCCTGTGCAGCCGCCTGTTCCGGAACCGACCGTTCGACTGGAAGGGACGATCGGCCTGTCCACCCATGCGGTGATCGGCTCCGACTATGAAGAAGAGTTGGAAGTCTGCTTTGCCCGGCAGGATGAGATAATAATCTCTGCAGAAAGTTATGGTGAGTGGAGTGTCTGCAAAGCGGTGCGTGAGGGAGGCGCCGGTAACCGGCCTATCGTGTTTGACGAACCTCAGTGGTATCCGTCGGACGGGCGTGCCATCCGTTTGCACGGATATTACCCGGCAGGAGACGGTATGGTAGACACACAGGCAGGGAAAGCAACTTTTACTGTAGACGGAAATACGGATATAATGGCAACCGGTTGCCTTTCGGCCAGCACCTATGAGCCGGTACGAACCTGTACATTCCGCCATCTGCTGACGCAGATCGCATGGGTCTGTTACGGCGACTGTCCGGAATTGTGGGGAGCTGTCAGGAAGATAGAGGCAGTGGAGGTGCATACGCGGCAGGAGCTGGATTGCCGGCTTGATTTGCCGTCGCTGACGGATGTATCTTCCGGGGACGGGGTACGGAATGTCCTGGTGCAGGATATAGCCGGTTTGACAATCCCGTCGGTAACGGAAGGAGAGGAGCTTCCCGATCCCCAGGGGTATATCCTGCTACCGGTTTCTCCGGTAGACGGTACGGCAGCACATCCGCTGCATCTGCTGATCACGACAACAAAAGACGGGAAAGGGAATGAAGTGGAAACCGTAACTCCTGTATCCGTCACGGTTGAAGGTGGCTTCCAGCCCGGCAGACGGCATGTCGTCTCGCTTTTGTTTAGCGAAAATAGTGCGGTACGGATATCCTCTGTCCGTGTAGAAGCCTGGACAGAATACGATGCCGGTGAATTACCGATTTAGAATCTGTGTCAAAATAAAAGTACTAACAATAAAGAACAATCAAAATGAAAACGAAAATGGAAAAGACTGTAACAACGTGGGCTATGCTGATAGCCTTCCTGGCAGCAGTAGGCTGTTCGGAATCAGAGACTGCAATAGACCCGGAACCGGGTGGTAATGGTGATCAGGTCGCATTAGGCGTTGCGGCAAACCTGAAGGTGGATGCCGGAGCCAGATCGGTTAGTAAATCGGTGGTAAGCGGTGAGGCTATTACTTATACCGACTATACCACTGCGCCCGGTATAGGCGTGGTGATAACCAACAGCAGCATAAATGGTTGGTATACCCCCGATGATACCGGGGATAAACACCATGTATGGTATATGGGAGATGAAGCAGGAGCTAACTGGATTTCGATCACAACCAAAGGTGATACGTATGGTGAAACGAAAGAGGTCCCGTATTATCTGACAAAAGAGATAGGAAAGGTGTATGCTTATTATCCGTTTGCAGTGGATGCGGTAAACGGACTGGTGGGCATCAGCAACGAATCCAGCCTAAAAATCCCCGTAACTATCCCTACCACGGGAGAGGCGATCGATGCCGCAACCAACAATGCGAAAAAACAATGGAATGGCGCAAACGCATGGGTTACAAATACCGGCAAATTAGCCAATCTGTCTTCGTCTACAGAAAAAGATTATCTCTATTTTGCAGGGGAAAAAGGACGTAATGTAAATAACGGACGTGCCGATGGCCAGCCGCTTGTATCTCCGGGTAACGGGGATAACAATAGCACTACCAACCCCGGTTACGAAATTAACCTGGATATGAAACATGCGATGGCGATGGTTTCCTTCCGCGTATACGATGGCGGCAATCTAAGCGACAGTGATGTGAAATTTACGAAGTTCGAGATAAAGAATCATGCCGATGGCGGCAATCCGTTTAAAACCGGAGACGGCAAGATGGCTTTGAAAGACGGAGCGATCACGGAAACGTCTGCCACTACTGCCATGAGTCGTACGATAACCGATTATATACTGATGAGACAGATCAAAGGAGGCGACACCGAAGGTGAACATGCTTTTATCCCTACGGGTACCGGCACTAACGATACAAACGGCAAGACTGTTTCTAAAATAGTCAGTACTATTGTATATCCGATTGCCAGCTTCGCAGATAATCAAATCGATGTGGTGATTTCTTTGCAGAAAGGTGCTGAGCCGGCAGTAGAATATACTATCACTTTGCCGAGGATCAGCTGGACAGCCGGTCAGAATTACATCTACACTTTCTCGGCCAGCCGTACTAAGCTGACGGTGGTGGATGTAAGTGTAGCACCCTGGGAAGATAAGGAACAACCCGAGATACCTCTTTAATCTATCCCTCAAAAACAAAGCCCATGAAACAGTTTATCTATACATTTTTGATAGCCGCCTTTCTTCTGTTGGCTAATGCC
The DNA here is from genome assembly GCA_021204335.1 of Parabacteroides sp. Taxonomy (GTDB): domain Bacteria; phylum Bacteroidota; class Bacteroidia; order Bacteroidales; family Tannerellaceae; genus Parabacteroides. The sequence goes on from JAJPZM010000271.1 coordinate 4,826, forward strand.
TGTACAGAGGCAACGATCTTTGCAGGTGGTGGCGGAGACGATGGTAAAGGCGGAGCGGAGGAGGGGGAGGTTCCCCTGAGTGTAAAGAATCTGGGTTTGTCGGTGGAGGTGGAATCGAGAAGCATCGCGACGGGAGGCCCGGCGGCTGATGCCGGCACAAACCCCAATCCGCTCACGAAGGTGGGACTCTGTGTCACGAAGAAGGAGGAGAGCGGGGCAGTCGGTTTCTACGACAGCGGGAATACGTCGACACAGTTTGTTTACAATGCCGCGGCTTCTCCGGCTGCTGTCTGGGAGCCGGCAGCCGGACAGGAGGCTCTTCTGTTATCTTCGGTGAAAGGGACGGTGTATGCTTATGTCCCGGCAGAGAAGAGTGTGTCGCTATCGGGTACGCTTAATGTGCCTTTAATGAGTAACGTAGAGGTGCTCGACCAGCAGGAGTTTAAGTTTACTGCTCCCGTTGCCGAAACGACGGAAGCAACCGGCAGTATAGAGTGGGATATCGATCAGGATGATTACCTGTATTGCAAAGTTCCAACAGAAGTAGACCGTTGGAGCCCGGCAGTGTCGTTGACTATGTATCATGCGCTGGCGAAGGTAAGTTTTCGGGTGGTGGAAAAAGAAGGGGGTACGGCTTTTGCCGGATGCAGGGTGAAAAAGGTGGTATTGAAAAGCAGTGGTGGATTAAAAAAGTCTGCCACTGCTACACTGAATCTCTCTACGGGTGAACTGGGCGATACAATGGTCGGTACCGACGAACTGTCGTTTACGGCAGCTGGCACCGGTACTGACGATATGCGTGTGATAGGAACCGGTGTGAGTGAGCCGACCGATGTAGCCGGTGTTCCGATACAGGCATTCGGTCTGGTGATCCCGGTAACGGGTGTCGATGTCACATTGGAGCTGACGCTTGAAGATGACCGTGTATTTACCATGTCCCCCGCCGGAGATACGGATGTTCCCGGAGCCTTTTCGGTAAACTGGGAAAAGGGGAATAATTACATCTATAACATCGGCATGTCACCGCGGGGAATCGAGATAGCCAATGTCGTTGTGGCCGGCTGGAACGAAGGCGGGACTACTGAGGTGCCGATGGAATAATGTGCCAATTAAAGAGTAAGACGAAATAAGATGAAACGGAGTCGAGTAGAAATATATCTGTTGGGGGTACTGGCCGGTAGCCTGCTGGCGGGGTGTACGGCAGGGCTGGTGGAGGAGATCGTGCCGGAGGAAAGCCGGCCGGTAGCCCTCAACTTCGGTAAGCCCGATCTGGGGATGCCGGAGCTCCTGACCCGTGGCGGGGAGGATATTATGCCGACACCACTTCCCCAAGGAGCGACAGTACGTATCGGTGCTTACTTTAGAGGTAGTGTGGAAAGTGCGCAACCGTCGGTTTCGTTCTCTGCATCGGCTCCTTCGTTCGAAGCTACGTATGTGGTCGGTGCCGACGGTTCGTTGTCGCCCTGTCTGGCCGATGCGACAGGTAAAAAAAATAGAAGGGGTAGCCAAAGGGCTGACAGTGAAAGGAGGTCTGTATGACTTTTATGCCGTTTCACCAGCAAGGATATTGACAAAAGACGCTGGCAATACCTATCGGATAACAGGTATTCCCCATAAAGAGGATGTGATGACCTCTTTTGTCCGTGGTGTAACCATATCGGCCACTTCCCGGCAGGTGACCCTGGGCACTTTCTGCCGGAAATGTGCGATGGTGGTGTTCAATGTGGCTCCTTCACCGGATAATGCACTTTCTTTTAAGAAGTTGTATGGGACAAAGCTGGTGGTTAGTAAGATATCTTCTTCGGGAGCGAGCCTGATAGCCGGAGAAGATACGGGGATAACGCCGACAGGCGGCAGTACGAGCGATGAGGCAAAAGTGATGTTTGAAAGCGACGAGTTTGAATCGTTGGAGGTTGCATCCGATCCCGACGAAATAGGTCTGAATAAGACAAAAGGGGTTGTCCTTCCCAAAGACAGTAAAGCTTTCGATATGGAGATAACCGTAGTCAGGGACCAGGAAACGGCCATTTTACGTGCTACGATCGATCGGAATATCACTTTCGATGCCGGTAAACGTTATAACTTCACCCTTGAGGTAAAGAACAACGAAAGTTCCCTGTTAATGAAGGTGCTCGACTGGAATACGATTGCTTTTACGGATGCCGATGTGGGAGGCTCCGGCCAGGCGCCTACCGACCCGGATATCAACGAAGGCATAGGAACAACTATAACGGTAGCTCAATGGTATAACATCGATTGGACAGGAAATGGAAATGTAGGATCGGAGGAATAAATAAAATGAAATACGATGAGACGGACGAATGAAACGATATGGTTGCTGGTGTGGCTGCTTCTAACCGTTACGGGTGGCTGCACTGAAACGGAGGTGGAAGAATATGATATTCCGCCCCATGCCCTGAAAGAGGTGGAGGCCGGGTTCAACCTGAACGTATTGGCCAGCCGTACTCCCGTTACCCGTAGCATTACTTTCACACCTGACGGCACGATCGAGTCGGATACACTGGCGGCCGGTGTGGCCGATACGATACAAACGCGTGCAGCAACGGCATTGACAACCGGCCAGGAAAAACTGATCGCCAGCCTATGGGTCGGGCAGTATAATGCAACAACGGGTAAGCATCTGTTTAACCAGTATTTTGAATCGATGACCGGTACGACGGTTAACCTGAAACTAAAACAGATCCCGGACGACAGCAATAGCCATGTGTACTTCATATCCAATGCCGGCGACCTGGGTGAGATAGCCGATGAAGCCACATTAAAAACACATACGTTAACCTATATTTCTACCGAAGAAGGTTTACCGAATGATAACTTATGCCGGATGGTCGGTATGTGGGATGGCAAGGTGGTTGCTGGCGGTATGAAAGATATTGAAGTGGAACTGACCCGTCTCCTGGCCAAAATCACGTTTACTTATTCGATGGGGGGCTGACTTCTCGTTTACTCCGGCCTCGGTAGTGCTGAAATCTGTCCCGGGCAAATCGCAGGTAACAGCTCCGACAACACAATTATCCGGTCTCAGTTATGGCACCTATAGTGGAACAGCCAATGCCGGTGGTGCGACTATTTACTGGTATCTGCCGGAAAATATGGCGGGTATGGTCGGTGCCCCTGACGCTGTCGACTCGGAAAAAAAGAAGATCGGTACCGGTGTGACGAATGCTACCTGTATCGAGCTGACCGGTACGGCAGTGCAGGGCGGTGTGAAGTATGAAGAGGTTACCTTCCGGTTCTATCCAGGCAGCAATATGAATAACTATGATATTATTCGTAACTCGCATTATACGATGAATGTAACCCTGGTCGGTATCGATGTTTCCGACGAACGTATCACGGTGGGAAAAATACCACCCATTATCGTTGATGAAGAAAAGATGCCGGCAGAAAAGGGTGGCACAAAAGAGGTACAGATCACTGCCCGTCCGGGGCAGCCGTGGAGTTTCGATATGCCCCAGTGGTTGTCGGCTTTATTAGACGGTACTTCCGTTTCAGCCGGTGCCACGTTTTCTTATCATGGTCCCTATAGGGTGACCTTTCAGACAGCATCCGCCAATCCGAAAGCGGAAGACAGAAGTGTGACGTTTATTTTGAAAGTAAACGGTGTTGATCAGGATATGACCATTACACAAAGTGCATCGACCTTGACAAAAGGGGAAGATATTTCCTTGGATGCTGCTTCCGGCTCGGAAGGTTCTTCTTCTTTTACCGCTACGAAAGGCTTGCAATGGTCGGCTGCTTTAAGTGACGGGGAATGGTTGGATTGGGCAACAGGTAATGTAGGCACTTCGGGGCTTGAAGCACCGGCAGAGGCACAAACATTAATAGTTAAGGCGAAAGCCAGCAACCCGTCGGCAACAGCGCGTACCGGTGTGATAACGGTAAAAGCCGGGGCGTCGGTGGGAGATGTGGGTTATACCGGATTGAAACAAGGCATCAGTGTTACTCAGGTAGGTTCTACCGTAACTGGTTCCTCTAAAGTGGTAAATGCCGAGGCAGTTAATGGTCTGACCTCTCCTTTTACGGCTACCGCCGGATTAAACTGGACGGCTAGCGTAGTGGATGGTAGTTGGATTACCTTAGCTGAAAGCTCCGGTGGTCCGACAACCGGTTCTGCCGAGAATATAATTTACAATGTGCCGGTAAATCCGAATGCCGAGTCGCGAAGCAGTGAAATAACAGTCCGGGCGGGAGATGCTTCCACCGGGCCGACCGGGACAATAACAGTCAACCAGAAAGCTTCGTCGCTGACAGTCTCTGGCAGTCCTGCAACATTGGCAGCAACAGCTGACGCCGGCGGAACACTTACTTTTAATGGAACTTCGGGATTACCCTTTTCTATTACGACCCCTGCTTGGCTATCATTGACTGGTTCAACTCCGGGAACAACAGATGGCGGCAATCAGACTTTAGGATATAAAACAAGCGGGGTGAATCTAAATAGTACGGAACTGTCGGGTGATATAACGATAAAAGCGGGAAATATAGAGAAAAAAGTGGCTGTAACGCAATTGGGGTTTACATTTAGCGTATCTAAAACAGAATTGTCGTTTGAAAAAACAGGTGGTTCCGGCACAGTAGAGGTGGAAGGAATCAGCGGCTTGCCCTGAACAGTGACTCCTGTAGAGGCTAGCGGTATTACACCTAATATTACATCATCTGAAACTGGGAATACAAAGCAGACTTTGACGTTTACTGTTACGGCGAATTCGGGCGGTGCCCGTTCTGTTACATTTACTATTGCTGTAACTGGTGGTGATCATTCAAAAACTGTAGAGGTTAATCAGGCAGCAGATATGACTGGGTTTATTATAACAATCGATCAGAGTGTATTACAGGATTACTATACTCAAATGAGTAGAGATAAATACACTTGGACAACACATCCCCCGTTTGATGCTGATGGAACAAATACAGCATCCTCTCATGGTATCACGAATGTGGATTTATCTGAGTCTCCTACAATGAGAGGTTCTTATTCTATACAAGTATAAAAGGGGCAAAAACAGGTACTGGTAATTATTCTGTACAACAAAGTTATTGTTCTGATTTGGATGAGGATGGTACCGGTTGGCGCTTACCTACTCTGATAGAGTTACGTGCTATCTATAATAACAGAGAGGTAATAGGGAGTTCAGAGGGTGCCAGCGCGTTGTCCGGCAGATGGTTCTGGAGTAGTTCGGCCTACAATAATACTGCTCAGCGGTGCATACACTACTTCGAGCGTATTGCTTTCTTCTATACCACGACCGGGAACGGCGGTGGCTCTGTTCGCTGCGTCCGTGATATATAGGTGTGCCCAGTCAACTTGGCCATTTACCAAATCGCGCTCCGGTGCAATGGAAGTCGAAAATACATCAGTGGAAGCCTCACGAGGTAGAAAGTAGAGAAGTGCATCGTAGTGGCGGATGAAGCCGTAGTCGTGATATTCAATTGTCAATATAAACAATAACATATATAAGAAAACATATTATGAACAAATCAGATTTAGTAAATGAATTAGCTGCGAAACTAAATATCCCGCAGTACCAATCCCGTCATTTTCTGGATACCTTTCAAGAGGTGTTGACTGAAATGCTGAAACAGGATTCTATCATACTTCAGGGTTTCGGGACGTTCGAGCCTTGGGAACAGAAAGAGCGACTGGGGCGTAATCCGCGTACAGGTCTCCTTTGCATGATTGCTCCCCACACAAGTGTGAAGTTCAAGCCCGGAAAGTTCTTGCTAAAGGCTTTGAATTCTTAAAAGAAACGTGATAGGTACCGCTGGAGGGGATGTCCCGCCGTGTAATCGTCTGATGGAAGGATGTGTTAAAACTGTCCCGTTCAAGGGCTTTTTGATACATCCTTTTTTTATTCCTATAGATAAAACCGATCTTACATATATTATGAAACAACAAAAAA
>JAJPZM010000361.1 GCA_021204335.1 Parabacteroides sp.
ATATCAATGAACTGGTATCAACCGGCGAGGTAAAAGTAAAATTATATAATACACCTATTAATATGCGTTTGGCCGATTTGTCGGGATAGATTGAACTGTCCATGGTAGGCAATGAGGCAATTACCATAAACATGATTATGCAAAAGATAATAAACCGGGTACTGTATTTGACGGCCTTTTGTTTCAAGAACTTCCAACCGGCTTTCCTGACCAGGATTACCCAGCCGCAGGAAGCGGCGGCAGCCAACCATGCCGGCCGGTTTGCTCCGCCGGGAAACGCAATAAGGATAAAGATAATGCCGGCAACAGCCAGATAAAAAGTCATAGTCCGGAAATCCCACCAGGCTATTTTATCGCAGTTATGAAACCGCAACGCCAGGTTGAGGCATACGGGAAGAACAATTGCCAGGTATCCGGAGAATGATGTTTCGCTGAAAATCAATCCGCTGTCGGCAAACATAGCATGTTCGGACGGGCTATCTCCATACAAATGCCTGATTCCCCAAATGGCTTCAAATACCGCGGTACATATAATAACCGAAATAAATAAAAGCCTGAGTTCCGGGTGTGTTTGCATGACGGCTCGCAACATAAACCATAACATAGTTAATTGGGCAGCAAAAAGAAGTTTTTCAGGGCAGGGATTGACCTCATAGTTGTAAGTCGCCAAAATCAGTCCGCAAAAACATAATAAGAGTGCATCCGGTAAAGTAAAAGTAAAATTATTCTTTCTGACAGTAACTTCCATTAAAAGGACACTGAAAGCAAGTAATAAAATAGTGAAATGGAACCAGAATACTTTTCCGGCAGTGGCTCCTTCTGCAATTTCAGGATTTGCAGCAAATGCAATACACAATAATAATGCACCACTCGTCGAGAGTGCGAATAGTCTAAGATACTTAAATAAAATGTTCATTTTTAGTTTATTTTTAGAATGATATCGGAATTTGCCGCTCTTCTATGTAAATGATAAAACATTTAGTTGGCTATTAGTGTTTGTGGTTTTTACAAATAGTCAGCAAACAATACAAATTTAGGGAAGATTTTAGCTTGGATCGATTAAATCTACGCAATATGATTATTTCTTAAGGGTAAAAATTGGCAAGTATAGAAAGATTCCGATAATCGACATGATCAGTCCCCCGATGGTCCCGGCTGCCAGCGGGAACCAGAACGCTTCTTTATCGGGGCCCAGCATGAACGGGATGAACCCCAATATTGTGGAAATCACCGTCAGGAAGATAGGTGTAATTTTGGCATTCCAGGCTTTCAGGTAAGCACGCCAGGCGGGCATCAGCGATTTGGCTGCGCGCAGTTGGTTGTATTCGTTCAGTATATAGATACTTGCATTTACTGTAATGCCGCATAAAAAGGACGAAGGAAGCGAAGCCGCCCTGGTCGAAATTAAGCTTGAACCAGTAGAAGGTAAGGAATACCCCGATATAGGAAATGGGAATGACGAAAATAACTGCCAGCGGTTGCTTCAGTGAATTGAACAATATGCTGGTCGTGAAGAATATGATAACGATAATCAGCAACAGCAGCAGATACTGTTTATTGTCTTTGGTATTCCAGCCCCAGTAACTGTTTTCGGATTTGGTCGTATATCCCATAGGCAGGGAAGCGTTGAACTCTTTTAATACATGTTCCTGTATCTTGGTCCCCTGGTTGCTGGCGCCGATGTATTCGTATTGCAGGCAAAGGCGGTATTGCTGGTTTACCTTGGCCACTTCCTGTGGCATCTGCCCTTTTTCTACCGTGGCTAATTCGGCTAGTTTGTAAGGTTTGCCTTTAATGTTTTGGGGTACGTACTGCATGCTCCATACGTCATACTCTTTTGCCTGGCGTGAGTTCAGTTTCAGTTTCTCCGTTTCATTGTCTACCGGGATGGTACCGCTGTAAATATCTTTGCCGAACACCGGGTCGAGTGAGGCGAACAGTTCGATCGGCAGAATGTTTTCCTGTGCCATCCGGGCTTTGTTGAGGTTGAAGTAGAATTCCTGGTAATCGTCTTTCCACCAGGAATATTCCGAGTTGATAAGCACCTCTTTGATGCGACGATAGGTGAGGAGCTTTGCTTTCAATTGTTCCGCCCATTCATAGAGCTCGTCATAATTATAACCGAACATCTCGATGCGGAAAGAGCCGGCCCCTTCGCGTACATCGTTGCTGAATCCCTGATCCTGTAAGCCATATACGCCCCAGCTTCCGTCGCCCAATTCGAGGGCTTTGCTGATAATCTTGCTTTTCAGCGTGTAGGGGAAGCCGCTGCGTTCGGCCGCCTTGGTGAAATAGATGCGAATCCCCGCTTGGCGGGCACTGTAAATATTGGTTTGGAACTGGCGTATGTCGGTGAAGGTACTGAGGTAGGCTTCCATACGCCCCATCAGGTTGTTCATCTGGTCGAGCGTAGTCCCGTTGGGCAGCGAAACGCTCACCGAAAGCACGGTTTCGTCGTTGCGGGTGAAGTAACTGCCTTCGTACACCTTTTGTACGAAGAGACGCAATGTGCCGCCGAGCGCCTTGTCGACGATCGGTTTGACGGTTTCTTTATATGTCTCTCCGGATACTATTTGATTGTATTTCCCGATCAGCAGCGAGTCGGTGGCTGTGTAAACCTTGTCTTTATCGTCCATTTCGATCTTTTCCGGCAACAGGAATACCGGGATTCCGAAGGCAAGCACCAGCACCACGCAGGCCGTTTTCTTCCAGCGGCAAAGGAAACTGATTTGCGCCCGGTAATACCGGTTGAAGTAATGCGCACACCGGATGGCAGCCCTTTGCATGAACAGGCCGGCTTTCGTCTGTTTGCCGTTTTTCTTTTTCTCCAGCCCCAGTTTGTCGATCAGCGCCGGGACGAAGAACAGGGCGACAGCTAGCGATACGGCGAGGTTAATAATAACGATGGCAGCAAAATCCTGCAAGTTCAACCGTATCTTTTCATCCAGGAAGAAGATGATAACGAGCGCGCCTATGGTCGTCAGGGTAGCCGTCAGGATGGAAAGGAAGGCTTTCCGGTTATGCCGGTTGCGGATATGGTCGGTCATGACGATGGTATTGTCGATCACCAGGCTCAGAGAGATGGTGATGCCGGCAAGCGAATAGAGTTGCATCTCCAATTTAGCCAGATAGAAGAAGATAACGGCAATGTAGAGATTGACGCTCAGGCTGACGACAATCAGAAACAGATAACGTACGTTCCGGGTGATGAGCAGGACGAATAGTAACAGGATCAGGATAGTAAGCCCTGTTCGGATATAGATTTTATTCAACTCGTCCTGGATAAACTCCGTTGCGTCGTAGCTGGTATGTATCTCGTAGCCCTGCGGCAGTAATTCGCAGATGCGTTCCATCTCATTTTTCACCTGTTTGGCAAGTTTGAGTTGGTTGGCCGTCTCCTCTGCCCGAATCGAGAGATAGATCGAGTTCAGACCGTTGATGCGGTAATAGCTCTGGGGGGGGGCTTCTTCCTGCCGGCTAACCTTTAGTAGCTGGTCGAGGCGTATCAGTTTTCCGTCCTTGTTGGCGACGGTGATGCGGGAAGCATCGAATCCCTGTTCCTGCGATTCGGGGATGAGCGCCAGGCGGATCCATTCATCGTGGTCGTTTGTGCGGACGCTTCCCGTACCCAGGAATTCTTTCTGGTAATACTGGTTGATAGCTGTCTGTATGTCCTCGACGCTGATGCCGAGCGAAGCGAGTTGCCGGCTGTCGTATTCCAGCCGCCATTCCATTGGGGTAGCTCCGCGCACGTCGATGCGGTAGATGCCGGGAATGCCGGCAAGCCGGGGTTTTATCTGGTCTTCGGCGAAACGCTGGATGAAGATAGGGGTCGCCGCCGCATTCAAGGTATAGGTCATAAACGGCCCGGATTCCTTGTCGTCCGGGCGGCTCATTTCGAGTACCGGATAGCTCAGCCCGTCGGGCAGGCTGGGTCAGGTCTGGCGGACGATAGTCGAAGCTTCGAAGCGGGCGGCATCGATATTGGTATGCTTGTCCAGTTCCAGCGTGACATATCCCCAGCCGTTGCCGGATGTCGAGTTGATCTCCTTGATCCCTTTGATACGCGCCAGCATCGACTCGAGGCGCGAAGTTACTTCCATCTCGATCACACGTGCCGAGTTGCCGGGCATGCTGTAGCTGAGTGTCAGCCGGGGCAACGTGCGCAAGGGCGACAGCTTGATCGGCAGCAGGGGGATAAACGCCAACCCTGCCAGCGCCACACAAAGGAAGGTGACGATGATCGTAAAGGATGATACTCCCACAGACGGTCGTCGTCGACGCTCGTTGACGGTTGTCGTCAGTTCCCGTTGACGGTGATCGTCAACGAGCGTTGACGACGACCGTAAATTTTATAGTCCCTGCGCATAGTCGAATTCGTTTGCCAGCGATATCCCTGTCTCAAAATCGTGCAACGTCAGTTTCCGTATCTTGAAATAGCTCAGCCAGTAGTTTTGCAGGGCGGAGATGTAATTGCGCTGCGCTTCCTGCTGGCGGTTCAGCGAGAGAGTCAGGCTATTGATATCCGCTTTGCCGATCATGAAACGCTGCTTGGTTTCGCTGTAAGCCATTATGGCAAGGTCGAGCGCTTCTTCCGCACTGCTGATCAGGTTTTGCTGGATATTGAAATCGCCGACTGTCATGATTACATCTTCCTCTACGGTCAGTTCTTCCTGGCGGGAAGATATTTGCGTGACGTTGAGGTTGTTTTTTGCCACATTGTATTTCCCTTTCCGTACGCCCCAGTCTACTAGCGGAATCGAGACCGAAACGGATACTACATCCTGTTGCAGCGGGTCGCGGTAGGCGTCTTTCAGTTTGCCTGCCACCTGGTTAAAACCGATGCTGGCATTGACGGAAGCGTTAAACATGGCTTCTTTCTTTGTTTTATCCACCTGCTGCTCCGCTTCCAGTATGTCCTGGCGCAGGGAGAGGAACTTCGGATTGTTCTCGCGTGCTATGGTCAATGCTTCATCCACCGAGATACGAATGTCGCGGGGACATCCGGGAAGGCGCAACCGTATTTCTGTATTCTTATCGAAGTTGAGGAAAGATGCCAGGCTGAACATGGCGCGCTTCAGTGCGATCTCGGCATTCTGCAAGGTGTTGCGGGCGTTGACGGCATCGAGCTTCAGGGTCAGCAGCTCAGCCTGGATGATGGAAGCGATTTTGTGCCGTTCCTGTCCGGTACGGTATAGTGTGTCGGTCGAAGCAACGTTTTCTTTGGCAAGGTCGTATTCCGTCTGTGCCATCGCCAGCTGGAAGAAATAGGTGGTAGCCTGTTCGCTGATCTGTTCTTTATTATAGAGCAAATCCTTTTTTGCAATCTCATATTTCAGCGGCTCTATCTTCCGTTCCCAGCGGAAAGGGTTGTAGCCGAACAGGCTTTGGTTGTAGCCGATCCGGATGGGGACGGTGGTAAACTGGTTATAGGTGTTTTCCCCGAAATTGCGCATATACCCGAGGTCGGTGTCTAGATAAAACGTACCGCCCAGCAAGTCGAAATTTTGTTGTACTTCCAGGTTTCCGCTGGCGTAGAACGACTGCTGTTTGCGATAGACATCGATATCATTTTCCGAATCATACCTTCGTGTAATATCGCGGTAATACTGTGCCGGTGTCAGGTTCAGCGTCAGGCTCGGCAACCACCCTGCCTTATAAGTCCTGTATTGCCAATACCCCGCCAAATACATATTCTTTGTCCTGAACGCTTCCGGCGAACTGTCCGCCGCCAGCGAAATCGTCTTCTCCAGCGACAAGGTAAGCGTTTGCGCCCCGCAAAAGTAGGCAGAGGTGAATAGCAGGAGTGTGAAAAATATCTTATATATCCTCATAATGGCTTATATCTAATTCGTTAAACTTCAATCTGTTTCTTAGGAACCACCTCTCTCCGGTCATGTTTGCGGTAGATGAACCAGTAGACCAGAGGGATGATGAAAAGGCTGACGGCGGTACCGATCAACATGGCTGAGATCATGGCGATGGAGAGCGGTTTCTGCAATTCGCTACCCATATCGAACGTGAACAGCAACGGGACCATCCCGAAGATAGTCGTCAACGATGTCATGATGATAGGACGCAAACGGCGGCGGCCGGCTTCATAAATGGCTTCCATCAACGGAACGCCCTCTTTCCTCAACTCATTGATCGCATCCAGCTTCAGGATCGAGTCGTTGATGATGATACCGCAGGTCACCACAATACCGATCGCGCTCATCAGGTTTATCGTATGCTCGCAAATCCAAAGCACCAGCAACGACGCTGCCACGTCTATCGGAATCTCTATCAATACGATCAGCGGTTGCAGGAAACTCTCGAACTGGGCTGCCAGGATGAAATACATCAGCAGGATGGAGATCAGCAAGATCACCACCAGCTCGTTCAGCATCTGTTTGTTGGAGAAGAAGCTACCCGAGAAGTCGATCTCCCAATCCTGTTCCCCCAGCTTCTTTACCTCGTCCATCAACGGTTCGGCTTTCTTCACGTCGTAGAAGCTGAATGGGATATATTCGCCGTTTTTCCCGGCGGAGATCGTTTTCAGGTCTTCCCCCGGCGTTACCCGCACCAGTGATTGCAACGGGATGTATTGGTTTTCCTCCTCTTTGTCGGCATTCGTGCGTACCAGGGTCTTTTGCAATACCTCGTTTACCGTCTTCCCGTCGCCGGCAATAGCGATCGGCAGATATTGCTGGTAGGAGCGGAGAGTAGCTACTTCATTCTCCTTGAAAGCCGTTTTCAGCAGGCGATACACCTCGTTGTAATCCACATTATAAAGCAATAGCTTCTGCCTGTCGATCGATATATTCAGCTGGTTGTCGAAAGCAACGCCTACGGGCGCTATCCCCGTAGCCGCTTTCATCTGCGATTCCAGTTTGCGTAATGCCTGCGCTTCCGGTGCTTCCGCTTTGTTGCGGGCGTATAGCTCGGCGACAACATCGGCTTCGCCTGTCACAAACAGCTTTTCAAACACAGTTACCGGCGGCGAGAAAGAGAATACCGCTTGCGGATAATGCAGGTCGAGCCACTGCGTCAACTTCTCCTGCAACGGGGCGATGGCCGACGGCTTTTCAGTTTTAAAATACAACTCCGCTTCCGAAGCCGACAGCTCCCGGTCGCGATTCAGCAGGAACTGTTGTTGCCCTACGTAGGAAGTATAATCCTCTACCTCGCCGGCTATCAGGTCGAAAAGCTTGCCTACCCGTTCCCGGTTTTCATCGATATGGATATTCTCGTTCCATTCGATATGGGCGATCAGTTCGTTCTGGTCGATCTCCGGCATCCTGCTTTTAGGTATTTCATAAAACAGCAAAGCGCAAAGCGGAAGTGTTATTGCAATAAGCGACAGATTTACCTTTTTATGGCGGAATATAAAATCGATTCCCCCGTCATAAAAACGATCCAGCGTATGCTCTTTGATCAGATTGTTGATCCGCAGGTTAAACCCTGTATGTTTGATATCCGGAATGCTGTACACCAGCTTATAAAGAACCGGCAGCAACATGATCCCCGTAAAATAAGACACCATCAGCCCGACCGTCACAGCAAATGCCTGGTCGTAGAAGATCGCCCCGGCAATCCCGCTCATAAATACCAGCGGTACAAACACCGCGATCGTGGTAAACGTCGAACTCAACATCGGCGTGATAACCTCTGTCGTCCCTTTATCGCAGGCTTCTTCCAGCGAATATCCTTTGCTTCGGTATTGCATGATATTCTCCGTCACGATAATCGAACTGTCGATCATCATACCCAGCGCCAGGATCAATCCTGAGAGGGAGATAATATTCAGCGACATATTGAACATATAGAAAAACAGGAAGCTGATAATCAGGCTGACGACCATACTCAGTCCGATTACGGCCGGACTCTTGATGTCCCCCAGGAAAAGGATCGCCACGATACAGATAAAGAGGAAGCCCAGCGATAAGTTCTGTTTCAGGTTCGAAATCGTATAATCCAGCAATTCGGTCTGGTTGCGGCTGATATCGAGTGCTATATCCGGATAGATCCGGGCGAAATAATCCGTAACTTCCTGCAACGCCTCTTTCATATTATCCATATTCTCGTCCGCCTGCTTGATGACGGCAAGCGTCACCGCCCGTTTCCCGTCAGAGAGGGATGCTCCGGTTTCCTTTTCGGGCACGACGGCTACTTTTGCCAGCTCTTTCAGTTGGAAAATACGGTCGTTCTTCCGGATATAGATGTTTTGTACGTCTTCCGGCGTGCGCAGCAGGGTGGAGAATTTAATGTTGTATTCGTAATAGCCGTCGCGCACAGTCATGCTCCCTGGCTCGATATTGTTTGAGTTGAGTGCCGATTCCAGATCGCTCAGCGTGATGCCCGCCATCTTCAGCAGGCTCATATCCGGCACGATCTGCAACTGCCGTTTCAGCATTCCCGTCATATCCACCATCGCCACTTCCGGCAACTGCTCGATACGCCGTTTGATCACCGTTTCGGCAAACTGGCAAAGGTCGAGGAACGCCGCCTCACTATCATCCGCTTTCAGCGTAAGGTTTAGGCAAAACACCGGAATGTCCGTAGCACTGGCTTTGATGACCCGCGGCCGTTCCACTTCGCGCGGCAGGTAGTTCATCGCAGCATCTATCTTTTCGTTTACCTCGATAAAAGTCAGGTCGGTATTGGTTCCGAAGTCGAAGTTCAACCGGATGATGCCGGCCCCGTCGCGTGTCTCGCTCTGGATATCGCGCAGGGCGGAAACCTGCATCAGTTGCTGCCGGATCGGTTTCACCACCGTGTTTTCCAGTTCGCGGGCCGATGTATTTTGTCCGGTAACCTGTATCGTTATTTCCGGTATGGCAATATCCGGCAGCAGCGATATCGGAATCGTAAAATAAGTGACCAGCCCGACGATAAAGCACGCCGTAAACGCCATCAGGATAGCAATAGGCCGTTGTAACAGGAATTTAACCATACATCTTCAATGTTTAATTTTCAATGATGGTTACCGGCGCCTCGTGTGCCAGGTTGATATTGCCGCTGGTGATCACGATATCACCCTCTTTCAACCCGTCTACGATGGTATAGCTGTCCGCATTTTCCAATCCGGTATGTACGTATGTCCAGTACGCTTTGGTCTTTGTCTCGTCCAGCACGAAGGCAACCTGCTTCCCCGAACGCAGCACGACTGCCTCTTTCGGAACCACAAACTGATTGCCTACCGCACGGTGTATGCTGACCCGTACATTCATCCCTTCAAACAATTTGCCTTTTCCGGCAACGGCCGCTTTCACCTGCACCATCCCGCTTTCGTCCACCAGCGGATTTATTTCGGTGATGCGCCCTTCCGTTTTCTCCCCGCTTAGGGCAAAAGGTGCTACTTCCACCCAGTCGCCGTTCTTTATTAGCGGCAATTCGCTTTCCAGTACGGTAAATGCCGCTTCCAGGCTACCCGGATCGATCACCGTACAGAAAGCATCTGCGGTAGATGCCGTATTATATTGTTTAGCAAACAGATTGGCGACGATCCCGTCAAAAGGGGCAGTCAGCAGGGCATTTTTTCTTCATATTCCGACAGCTCGTATTGTGTAACAGCCTGATCGTAGCCACTCTTTATCCTTGCCAGTTGCATGGTGGCGGAAGGCACGCGGGCGGAGTCGGCCAATGCATAACCCTGTCCGATCAATACATCCTGCAATTCCAGTTTCGCCCGTTCCAAGGCGTCTTTCGCCTGTGCCGTCTTATTTTTCAGCCGGAAGGTAGATAATTCCGCCAGTTTCTGTCCTTTGCTTACCCGGTCGCCATTTTTCACATAGATAGCGGCAATCGGTTCGGTCGATTCGAATCGCAGGTCTACATGCCGGCGTGCCGACAGCTTACCGTTGCTAGCCAACTCATGATTGAAATCAGTCGCTTTCAATGTCATCACCGTCACCTCGTTGGCTTCATCCGGTAAAGCTGTTTCAACAGTCTCTTCTTTGGCACTGTCTTCTTTCTTTTCGCCCGAGCAGGCAATCATCCCTGCGAAGACCAGTACTGCCAGCAAATTGTAGTATTTCATATTCATATAAGCTGTGATTCGATTTTCTGTATCCGCAAATATACAAATTTATTGTTACGATGTTCTCGTAAATTGCATACAAATAAATCAATTACGATTTTGTCGTATGTTGTTGAGCGTCTTTTTAACTTCTGTTTTCATCTCTTTTATGGCTGTACTGGCAACTTTCGGCTCTTTTTCCAGTACGGCATTTGCCGCATCACAGAACTTATCTTCCTGAAAGAAAGATGGTTCAGCATAAAGTTTAGCCAGCAGGTAATACGGATAAATCCGCTCCGGCAATATATCGATTGCATGCAGCAATAATTTTTCTGCTTTTTCATAATTTTCCATCGCCTGTTCATTCTTTGCCGCCATATAATGGATCATCGGATCGGCACTCAGCAGCATGGCTCTTTTCAGCAACACATTCGCCTCTGCAAACCGTTTTGTTTTACCTAGGCATTGCCCTGCTTCGAAAAGCAACTCCGGTTTATGTCCCATCAACGGAACCAGTTCCTCATACCCATCGCATGCCGCTTCGTAAGCCTTGCTATTATACAACATCTTCAACGTATTCCATTTCTTATACCCTTGATAATACCCTTTCTGCTGCCCGAAAATCCCTGCACTGCAAACAGTCAGCCCCCCCGATCATAGCGACAGTGAGTATCTTCCTCCCCTCTCGAGAGGGGGCAGGGGGTGTGTCAGTACCCTCCGGCGTATGAATGACCCCCCCCATCACCCC
>JAJPZM010000085.1 GCA_021204335.1 Parabacteroides sp.
GATATACTCCACTCAGGATAAAGGCTGAACCGAGCAGGGCGATAACCGTTATCGTTTCGTCAATCACGATAGCCGAAGTGATTAGCGTTACCAACGGGACAATGTAAATATAGTTAGCTGTACGGAACGGACCCAGTTCCTTCACCGCTGTGTTCCACATGATATAGCAAAGCATCGAAGCTATTACACCAAGAAACAGCAGGTTAGCTGCAACGACCGGGTTTAAGAGAATAGTGGTATCTGTATTCAGCGGATGAATCAGGAACATCGGTGTCAGTGTGACAAGCCCGTAGAAAAACACTTTCCGCGTAATCAGTAATGTCGGGTAACGGCTTCCCATCTGTTTAAGTATCAGGCAATAAAATGCCCACATTAGTGCAGCGAGCAGCGTCAGACAATCTCCCAACGGATTGATCTTTAGCAGGAAGCTCCCGTTAAAAACAACGAACGCTACTCCGATCAACGCCATCAGGGAACCATAAAGCAAATTTGGTTTTATCTTTTCCTGCCTGTAAAACAGGATGGACAGGAAAGCTGTCAGGATAGGGGCCGTACAAATAATCAGCGATACATTCGAGGCCAGTGTAATTCCTAAAGCTGTGTTTTCAGCAATAAAATAGACCGATCCCCCGCAAAGCCCGGCGGCAACAAACATAAGCTCATCTTTCTTACTTCGGGCAAACAACACCTTTGGCGAAATAAACCAGATGCAGATATAAGCCAGTGCGAAACGATAGAAAAGAATATCGACAGGTGAGAGTCCGTGATGGATCAGCACTTTTGTCGAAACGAAGGTTGTACCCCAGATAATAACCGTTATGATCGCGATCAGGTGATACCAGTAAGTCAGATTTGTTTTTGCCATGATGTCGGTAAATTGCTATTAATAATTCAGGAAAATCGTGCTGCAAATATATGTATTTAGTAAATGAGTTCTGGCGATTTGTTGAAAATAGGGAATTATTCCTATATTTGGCAATTATGCAGGACATCGTCTGCTTTAAGTATAACTTTGATAACGAAAATAGGAAAAAGTACTATGGCTTCATTGGATCAGATCGACATTAAGATTTTGCAGGCATTGCAGAATAATGCAAAAGTGAACATGAAAGAGTTGTCGGCGGAACTGAATATCTCGAAAACACCTGTCTACGAACGGGTGAAAAGGCTGGAAGAAGAAGGATATATCAGGAATTATGTCGCCCTGGTGGATAATAAGAAAGTAGGACTTCCGTTGGTAGTTTTCTGCAACGTTTCGCTGGCAGTACACAACGACGAGCATATCCAACGCTTCAAAGCGGAGATACAGGAGACCGACGAGGTGATGGAATGTTATTCGATTGGCGGCATATACGATTTCTTTTTAAAGGTAGTCGTTGAAGACTTGGCTGCGTATGATCAGTTTGTTTTTAACAAACTAACCAAAGTAAATGGTATCGTGAAAATGCAAAGTTCATTCGTATTGAATGAGATTAAGCATACAACTGTCTTGAAAGTGATGCCCGAAGGGTAGTTTCAAGCTGGAATTAGAATATCACCCAGAGCAATATTAATATTATCAAGGTGGCAGCGATAATCAGATATTTTATCCGGGAGTAGTATTTTTGTTCTTCCTGTTCCCGTTCTTTCAGTTGCCGGTTGATCCTGTCATATTCTTCTGCGCTGATGTCGGGAATATGGGAAGAATATTTGGCACGCGCATCCTTTCCCCGTCCGCGAAGTTGGTCGAGCTTCTCACGATCTTCCTTGTTTCTTCGTATCATATCAAAAACATGGCCTGCAAAACTCATAATCTTAGAATTTATAGTTGTCAGGCAAAGTAAGTAAAAAAACGTATCGGGACAATTAAAAAGGCGGTAAACTAAAGCATACCGGCTTCGGCAAACAAGTTAAACCCATGTCCTGTTATATAAACATACAGGTGTTTATTTGTTTTGAGCATATTGATCTATTATGCAGATGATGAAAGTGTTGGCTTTACTGTGTGTGCCGTTCATGGGGATGGCGGCGGAAGGCGTTCCGTCTGTCGATAACATCGGCAGAAGTGAAGGCGATTCTTTGGTGAGAAAATCAATCTATCCGCCCTCGGCTACCGATAAAAGTGATTTTTATAACTTTCTTTGGGGAGAACATTACCGTAAGTTGTATTCGGTTCCGATAACAGTACCCGCTGTTACCCTGCATACATTGCGGGGAGGAGTGAAGTTGGTTGAGCAGGCTGCCGATTTTCAGGGATTGCTTCTGGAAAACAATCAGCAACAGTTATGCCTTTTGAAGCCGTTAGGCGGATACACTACATTCATCGAATCGAAATTCTTTCAGGAAGTCTATTCAAAGAAAGCATTTAAGAATACTTACCTGGATCAGTTTATTGGTGATGGCTATACCATTATCAATCCATATACATTTATATCCGCTGATTACCTGGCACGATCGGCAGGTTTGAGTTCTAACAACTCGCGTATCTTCTACCTGCCGGAACATTCTACCAAAGATACCGTTGCCGATGGCACACCTATTGCCAATAAACTGGTTAGCGTGATTGATGTACCCAATTTCAATATTCGCCCAAATATTCTTCTAACGGAAGATTTGCTGGATACTATTCAGGCAAACAAGATTTATCAGGTAAATCAGGAACTCTATATACGCGAACGTTTGTTGGATATGCTGATCGGTGATTGGAACAAAATTCCCGAAAACTGGAACTGGCAGGCGCAACCTCAAGGAGACAGCATCCTCTATACCCCGATAGTCATCGACCGTAATCATGCTTTTACAAAGGTCGACGGACTTTTGTTCAAACAAATGCTCCGGGTATTAGGATTGAGTTTCATCACCAACTACGACTCTTCGATAAAGAATATCCGGAAAGAAAATAAACTGGGCTTTACGCTGGATATGGCATTGGCGTCGCAAAGCGATGTTTCCGTATGGATGGAGCAGGCACAGTTTATCCGCCGGACGCTTACCGACTCAGTTATCGACAAGGCTTTCTCCCAACTTCCTAAAGGTATTGACGATAAGACTATCAAACAAATTTCTACTACCGTAAAAGAAAGACGGGATAAGCTGGAAGAGATTGCAAATCGTTACTTCACTGTGCTGCAACGCACCCCAGTCATTACGGGAACCAATCGTTCCGACCGTTTTGTGATCGACCGGCAGAATCCCGACAGTCTGTTTATCCGCATATATGATAAAGAAACCGGACAGCTTGTGTTCGACCGGAAATACAGCCGCAAAAAGACCAAAGAAATCTGGTTATATGGCCTGGAAGGTGACGACCGTTTTGAAGTGACTGGCGAAGCAAAGAAGGAAATGCCGGTTTTCCTTATCTCCAGAAAAGGAGATAATTCATATCTAATGGATCCCGGTCATCATATCCGTATTTACGAATATAAGTCGAAAAAGGATACGCTCGATACGGTTCCGCATGCCAAAAAGGTCTTTTCCGATATTCCGGAAATCCATCGGTACGACTATAATAAGATAAAATACCACCAGATATCTTTTACTCCCTGGAGTATCTACGACTCGGATAAAGGTTTCAGTCTCGGCACTTTCTTTACTTATACGATGTATGGTTTCAAGCGTGTTCCGTTCACTTATCAGCACCGTATCGGGTATAACTATATACAGGGTTTTATGTATCAGGGTGTTTTCCCCTCTTACGACGGAAAGAAATCCTTTAACATCGATGCTACGATCAGTTCGCGGAGGGACTTTTACAACTTCTTCGGCTTCGGGAATAATACGGACGGATATAAAGATGAGAAAAAGAATTATAACCGGGTATATATCCGCCAGTTCAAACTTTCTCCCTCTCTTCATCTTGATCTGAAAGAGAAGGAGAGTCTGGTCGTTCAGACCTCTCTGGAAATGTTTAAAGCTAAAAAGACGGATGACCGTTTTATTAATGCCTATTACCCGGAAGGTCACTGGATCTTTAAAACAAGTTACTTCCTGGATCTGGGAGCTATTTATCAGACGGAAAAGGAGATATGTTCTTTTACCCCAAAGCTGGGCGGGTCACTTGCCGCCGGTTGGAAGATGAACCTGAAAGACGCCAGCCGCAATTTCCCATACGCACAGGCGTCGGTGGAACTGAATGTAAAGATTACAGACCGCCTTACCTGGGCCACTCAGGCGAAAAGCAAAGTCCTTTTCAATAATAAATATGAGTTCTACCAAGCGGCTTCTACCGAGCTGCGCGGTTACAGGGACAACCGTTTTATCGGCAAACAGTCTTTCTA
Organism: Parabacteroides sp.; assembly: GCA_021204335.1. Lineage (GTDB taxonomy): Bacteria > Bacteroidota > Bacteroidia > Bacteroidales > Tannerellaceae > Parabacteroides. Next base: position 4,257 of record JAJPZM010000085.1, read on the forward strand.
CCAGTATTCGGATATCCGGCTCGATATGGGAAGGCTGAAGAATCCGTTTACCCCTTTGAAGTACGGCGTGTTTGCCGGCTTCGATTACGGACGTGTCTGGTATCCTGGCGAGGAATCCAAAAAGTGGCATACTTCTTATGGGGGAGGCCTGTGGCTGACGTTGATTAATAAGATCACAACGAAGTATTCCTGTTTCGGTTCCACCGACAGTTTCCGCTTTATGTTCGAGCTGGGGTTGGGTTTTTGATTCTTCTCTTGATTTTCGGCAAACTTGACCGAACAAACGTTATGTCCGGTTGTTTAATATATAGTACATAAAATTAAACAACTTAGCGTATGGAACCTAAAGGTGAAAAGAAAATCAAGGTCCTGCCCAACGGGCCTTATGAAGTGATCGGGGATATCCCCTTGAATCAGTTGCGGTATGTAAGCGACAAGAAAGGTGTTTCGACAGGTTACAAGGAAATACAAAAGTATTCCGTAGAAGGCGTATATCATCTGTGCCGTTGCGGTGGCTCTCACAACAAACCGTTCTGCGACGGAACGCATCTTAAAAATGGCTTTAAAGGAACTACAACCGCTCCCCATGCTACGTATGATGAAATGTCGGTTCTTTATGAAGGGAAAGTAGTCAATATGCTGGATGCCGAAAGCCTTTGTGCCGTTGCCCGTTTTTGCGATACCTATGGTACAGCCTGGAAGCAGGTGGAAGAAGGGGATTCGCCCGAAACGATTGAGATTGTAAAGCAACAATGCTCTGATTGCCCTAGCGGACGTCTCACCGCTGTTACTAAAGACGGCAAACGTATCGAACCTGAACTGCTCGAAGGCATCAGCATCCTTGAAGATCTTGCCGCCAGTGTGCATGGTCCGATCTGGGTAAAAGGCGGTATCCTTATTGAAGATGAAAACGGGAAAGTATATCCTGTCCGCAATCGTGTTACCCTTTGCCGCTGCGGTCTTTCCGAAAATAAACCCTTCTGCGATGCCAAACACATGCGCAATCAGGGGGAGTTGGATGAATGATGGCGGGCAAGTGATTGTTCTGTTGTTGGTGTGCCCTGTATTTTGTTTATAAACTACGGTAGATAACAAAAAAGTCTTTATCTTTGCGCATTAAAACAGAATTAATCTTATAATAAGATGTATAGAACAAGAACTTGTGGAAACTTGCGCCTGGCAGACGAAGGACTAGTGGTGACACTGGCCGGATGGGTGCAGAGAACTCGTAAGATGGGGGGAATGACTTTTGTCGATCTCCGCGACCGTTATGGTATAACCCAGTTGGTTTTCAATCAGGAAGTGGATGCCGAGCTTTGCGAAAAGGCTAACAAACTGGGACGTGAGTATGTAATTCAGGTTACTGGTACGGTTAGAGAACGTTCCAGCAAAAACAAAAACATTCCGACCGGCGACATCGAGTTGATCGTTTCGGATCTGAATGTGCTGAATGCAGCTGCTACGCCACCTTTCACGATTGAAGACGAAACCGATGGCGGTGACGATTTGCGTATGAAATACCGCTATCTCGACCTGCGTCGTACGGTTGTTCGCAAAAACCTCGAATTACGCCACCGCATGGCTTTCGAAGTTCGTAACTATCTCGATAAACAAGGCTTCCTGGAAGTGGAAACACCGGTGTTGGTTAACTCGACTCCCGAAGGTGCACGCGACTTCGTAGTGCCTTCACGTATGAATCCGGGACAGTTCTATGCATTGCCGCAGTCGCCGCAGACCTTGAAGCAGTTGCTGATGGTTTCCGGTTTCGACCGTTATTTCCAGATCGTAAAATGTTTTCGCGACGAAGACCTGCGTGCCGACCGTCAGCCGGAGTTTACACAGATCGACTGCGAAATGAGTTTCGTTGAACAGGAAGATGTACTGAATATCTTCGAAGGAATGGCAAAACACCTGTTCAAGGTGATTCGCGATATCGATATAAAAGAGCCGTTCCAGCGTATGACCTGGCACGATGCCATGAAATATTATGGCAGCGACAAGCCCGACCTGCGTTTCGGCATGAAGTTTGTCGAACTGATGGATATCATGAAAGGTCATGGTTTCTCCGTATTCGACGATGCAGCCTATATCGGTGGTATCTGCGCCGAAGGAGCAGCAAGCTATACCCGCAAGCAGCTGGATGCGCTGACCGAATTTGTAAAACGTCCGCAGGTAGGAGCAAAGGGGATGGTATATGCCCGTGTGGAAGCCGACGGTAACGTGAAATCGAGCGTAGACAAATTCTATACACAGGAAACATTGCAGCAGATGAAAGAAGCTTTCGGCGCAAAGCCGGGCGACCTGATCCTGATCCTTTCGGGCGATGATGCCAACAAGACACGCAAACAGCTTTGCGAACTGCGTCTTGAAGTGGGCGGCCAGTTGGGACTGCGTGATAAAAATAAATTTGCCTGCCTCTGGGTGATCGACTTCCCGCTGTTCGAGTGGAGCGAAGAAGATCAGCGTTTCTATGCTATGCACCATCCGTTTACTTCGCCGAAGCCGGAAGATATACCGTTGTTCGATAGTGATACCGGTGCTGTACGTGCCAATGCCTATGATATGGTTATCAATGGTGTTGAAGTGGGCGGCGGTTCTATCCGTATCCACGACAGCAAATTGCAGGATAAGATGTTCCGTTTGCTGGGATTCACCGAGGAAAGAGCGCAATCGCAGTTTGGCTTCCTGATGAATGCCTTCAAATATGGCGCACCCCCTCATGGTGGTTTGGCTTACGGTTTGGATCGTTGGGTATCTTTGTTTGCCGGACTCGATTCTATCCGCGACTGTATCGCATTCCCAAAAAACAATTCCGGCCGCGATGTGATGCTCGACGCTCCGTCTGTTATCGACGATGCTCAGCTGGATGAATTGTGCCTGAAAGTAGACGTAAAAGAAGATAAATAATACGATATGTTAAGGATAAAGGATATACTGAAAGAGTTAGAGCAGTACGCCCCGTTGCCATTGCAGGAAGGCTTTGACAATGCGGGGGTGCAGGTGGGCGATGTGAACCAGCCTGCAACCGGCGCGCTTCTTTGCCTCGACGTCACCGAAGAGGTGGTCGACGAGGCGATCGGGATGGGGTGTAACCTGATTATTTCGCATCATCCTTTAGCCTTTAAAGCATTTAAGTCGCTGACCGGTTCCAACTACATCGAACGTTGTATGATGAAGGCGTGCAAATATGACCTGGTGGTCTATGCCGCCCATACGAACCTCGATAATGCAGCTGGCGGCGTCAATTTCCGCCTGGCGGAACTGATCGGACTGGAAAACGTGCGTGTGCTGAGCCCGCAGAAAGGAGCTTTGCTGAAACTGGTTACGTTCGTGCCTGAAGGGTATGCCGAACTTGTGCGTACTACTTTGTTCAATGCCGGAGCCGGAACAGTAGGAGCCTACGATTCCTGTAGTTTTAATCTGGCAGGCAACGGAACGTTTCGCGCTGGTGAAGGGACGAACCCTTTCTGTGGCGAAGTGGGCGAGTTGCATGTTGAACGCGAGATTCGTATCGAAACCATTTTGCCGGCTTTCCGTAAATCTACGATTACTCGTGCACTTCTTTCGGTCCATCCCTACGAAGAACCGGTATTCGACTTCTATCCTTTGAACAACACCTGGGATCAGGTTGGTTCAGGCGTGGTGGGAGAGTTGCCTGAAGAAGAAGACGAACTGGGCTTTCTGCAACGGATAAAAGACCTGTTTCAGGTGGGTTGCGTGAAGCATTCGGCCTTTACAGGCAAGCCGATACGCGAAGTGGCTTTGTGTGGCGGAAGCGGTGCGTTCCTCGTTAAAGATGCGATTGCATATGGTGCAGACGTCTTTATTACGGGAGAAGCCAAATACAATGACTTTTACGATGTGGAAGACCGTATTCTGCTGGCTGTTATAGGCCATTATGAGTCAGAAGTATGTACAAAAGACATCTTTTATAAGATAATATCGAAAAAATTCCCTACCTTTGCGGTACATTTTTCGAATGTTAATTCAAACCCGGTAAAATATTTATAGAATGGCTACAGATAAACAATCAGCTGAAAAAGAGCTCACAGTTGAAGAAAAGCTTTCTACGCTTTATCAACTTCAGACGATGATGACTGAAATTGATAAGATCAAAACGCTTCGCGGTGAGCTTCCTTTGGAAGTTCAGGACCTTGAAGATGAAATTGCAGGATTGGAAACCCGCCTTCAGAATTATCAGTCGGAGATCCAGGATTTTGAAAGTGTTGTTGTAGAACAGAAACACAGAATTACAAAGTCTACCGGTCTGATCGAGAGATATAAATCGCAACTGGATAACGTGCGCAACAACCGCGAATTCGATAACCTGTCAAAAGAAATAGAATTCCAGGGACTTGAAATAGAATTCTCTGAAAAGAAAATCCGCGAGTTTGGCGAAGCGATCACTCATAAGAAAGGTGAGATTGCCGAACTGTCTGAAAGACTGGAAGGGCGCAAGGCCGACCTGGTTCAGAAAAAGAGCGAACTGGAAGAAATTATTTCTGAAACAAAACAGGAAGAAGAAAGACTTCGCGAAAAAGCAAAGAAACTGGAAACTACCATCGAACCGCGTTTGCTTACCGCATTCAAGCGTATCCGTAAAGGGGTACGCAACGGTTTGGCTGTCGTTTATATCCAGCGTGATGCCTGTGGTGGTTGCTTCAATAAAATACCGCCTCAGAAACAGATGGATATCAAGTTGCGTAAGAAAGTGATCGTTTGCGAATATTGTGGACGTATCATGATCGATCCGGAACTGGCTGGCGTAGAAGAATAAAAACTATCACAGTAAATAAGAAAGCTTATGGCTTTAGTCGAAATACAAAATGTTTGGCTAAAGCTATAATTTTTATCTTCAATGAGGAACATAGTTCGTGCGTACATCGAAAAACAACAGTTGCTGGCAGGGGATGCTCCTGTGTTGGTAGGGTTTAGCGGAGGAGCCGATTCGGTCGCTTTGCTTTGTTTGCTTGTGCAACTGGGTTATCGTTGTTTCGCATTGCACTGTAATTTTCATCTGCGTGGTGATGAATCCATGCGCGACGAACGGTTTGCGGAAGAAATTGCCCGCAAGTTGGGTGTCCCTTTTTATAAAACGGATTTTGACACAACGGGATATGCTGCCGAACATCATCTTTCCGTTGAGATGGCTGCCCGCGAATTGCGTTACAACTGGTTTGAGGAAATGCGATCATGTTTGGGCGCACAGGCTATTGCCGTTGCCCATCATCGTGATGACAGTGTGGAAACGGTCTTGCTCAATTTGATTCGTGGAACCGGCATTCGCGGATTGGGGGGGATTCGTCCGAAGAATGGCTATATCGTTCGTCCTTTGCTGGCCGTTAGCCGCAGTGAGATACTGGAATGGCTGGATCAGCAGCAAATGTCGTATGTAACCGACAGCACGAACTTGTCGGATGCTTATACCCGTAACTTTATCCGTCTACGTGTGCTTCCTTTGCTGGAAGAACTGAATCCTTCCGTAAAAACATCTATTGCGCGTACAGCCGATCATCTGGCAGCAACCGAAACTATTTATCTTCAGGTAGTGGAAGATGCCCGCCGGCAGTTGATAGAAGATGGAAACCGTATTTCGATTACCCGATTGATGGAATATCCTTCTCCACCGACTATTTTGTATGAATTGTTGAAACCGTATGATTTTAGCCGGCAGGTAGCCGATGATGTTTTCCTATCGTTGGAGAAAGAATCCGGCAAGATGTTCTATTCGCCCCGATTCCGGTTGTTGAAAGATCGTGAATATCTGTTGCTGTCGCCCATTGAGACTGTTACTGCACAGGAATATACGTTGAGCATCGAAGACGTTGAGAGAAATAATAGGAACGGTCCGATTGAACTTTCTTTCCATAAAACTGTTATTACCAATGACTTTAATATCCAAAAGGATAGACATGTCGCCTATTTTGATTACGACAAACTCTCTTTTCCTCTGACACTTCGGAAATGGCAGGAAGGAGACTGGTTTATTCCCTTTGGAATGAAAGACCGTAAGAAACTGAGCGATTATTTCTCGGACCGTAAATTCAGTCGTATCGCAAAGGAGCAGGTGTGGCTTCTGTGTAGCGGTGAGAACATTCTCTGGATTGTTGGAGAACGTACCGATAATCGTTTTTGTATAGGTAAAACGGCTAAGAATGTGCTGGTTGTGAATTTTTTTACGCAAAAATGATTGAATAACTAAAAATGTTCTTACATTTGCAAAGATTTACTCCGCAGATGTGTTACTAATGATTCAAATTAGCTAAACAATCCGGTTTTTTCAAGAAAGATATTTATTTATTATCAATAACTAAAAGATACAATGATAGCGGCAAGCACATGTTGTACAATCTTTTATCGTGTGCTGCCGTTTTATTTACTCACTTATCAATATGCAGAAAAATAACATTCTAGAACTAAATGAAAAACTCCTTACTGAATTGCAGACTATAGCGGAAGAGTTGGGAATTT
>JAJPZM010000275.1 GCA_021204335.1 Parabacteroides sp.
AATGAATTGGCCGCATAACAAAAAAGAAGGCATCCTTTTAGGACACCTTCTTTCTCTTATTTTATGTAATAATTAATCAATACGGACGGAACCCGATAATCTCGCGGATCTCGGCAAGAGTCTTGGCTGCGCTTGCGCTGGCTTTTTCAGCCCCCATACGGGCTACCTTATCCATATACTCGTCGTTGGCACGGATATCGAGGATGCGTTCGCGGATCGGAGCGCAGAAGTTATTGATATCTTCAGCCAACTGCTTTTTCAGGTCGCCGTAGCGGATTCCGCAGTTGTTGTATTTCTCGTTGAAGTAATCGTATGTATCTTTACTAGATACAATATCCATCATAGCGAACAAGTTGGCGATCGGTTCGGGCTTCACGCTGTTCGGTTCTGTCGGACCGGCATCGGTTACCGCTTTCATTACCTTTTTCTTGATCGCCTTTTCGTCGTCGATCAGGTAGATTGCATTTCCTTCGCTCTTACCCATCTTGCCGGAACCGTCCAGACCGGGTACTTTCACTGCCTTTTCCGTCAGGTGGAAAGAAGCGGGTTCGGGGAAGAAATCGACCTCGAACGTCAAGTTGAAGCGACGGGCAAAACGGCGCGCCATTTCCATATTCTGTTCCTGGTCTTTTCCTACGGGCACTTTCACAGCCTTGTGGATAATGATATCCGCCGCCATCAAAGTCGGGTAGGTCAGCAAACCGGCACTTACGCTATGTTTGTTTCCTTCATTGAAAATCTCTTTTTCCACATCGCCTTCCGCTGTATTTACGCGGTCGATATGAAGCATTTGACGTGCCTTATCCTTGAACGAAGTCGTACGCATCAACTCGCCGATACCGGCATTCATATTGAGGTAGAGATATAACTCCGCCACTTCGCGCACATCACTCTGTATATAGATAGTAGCCTTTTCCGGGTCGATGCCGCAAGCGAGATATTCGGCAAGGATCATCTTCGCACTTTCACGGATATTAGCCGGACGCGGATGTGTAGTCAACGAGTGCCAGTCTGCAATAAAGAAAAAGCAATTATACTCATTCTGCATTTGCAGAAAACTCTTTACTGCTCCGAAGTAATTCCCCAGATGCAAATTACCGGTCGGCCTGATGCCACTTACTACTGTTTCCATTTCTAAATTCTTTTTTTATTCAAACAGCCGCAAAGATAGTAATTTAATCGAGTTTGCTACCGCAATATTTGCAGTATGTAGCCTCTTCCTCATGCCCGGTCCGTAAACAATGGGGGCATCTGAGTTCCGAGCGTTTCCGGTGTTCCTTGATCATCGTGGCCGAAACGATACCGGTCGGGACGGCGATGATCGTATAACCGATCAGCATCACACAAGCCGAAATAAAACGGCCGACAGGCGTAACCGGTGTAATATCCCCATAACCCACGGTAGTCATTGTTACGATTGCCCAGTAAATACAATTCGGAATATTATTGAAAGCCGTATCCGGCTGTGTGCCTTCAATCATGTACATAATGGTTCCGATCGAAGTAACCAGTATCAGCACAAAGAAAAAGAAAACAAATATCTTCCGGCTGCTCAAACGCAAAGAAACGAGCAACAGGTTCCCTTCTTCCAGAAAATTAAACAACTTGAATACACGAAATATACGGATCAAACGGAATGTCCGGATAACAAGCAAATAACGCGCACCGGTAAAAATAACTCCCAGGTATAACGGCAACGTTGCCAGTAAATCGACAATCCCGAAAAAGCTGAATATATATTTCTTTGGCTTCGGCGAACAATAGATGCGCACCAGATATTCGAACGTAAAAAAGGCCGTAAACACATATTCGAGTACCTGAAGCGCTAACCGGAAATGGTCGGAAAAAGTAACGACACTCTCCAGAATGACCACCAGGACACTCACAATAATAAACCCGATCAGGAAAACATCAAACAACTTCCCTTTCGGCGTGTCCGACTCAAAAATAATCACATAAAGCTTCCGCTTCAATTCCTTATTGTGAAAGAAAGCGTTTACCTTATTTTTCACCCTTCGCAAAAGACCTGTTTCCTGCTGCTCCATATTCTTTCTGAGTTTGAATACAAAAATAAAAAAAACTTGCCTGAAGACAATAATCCATGTCTGGCAAAATACTATTTTAAATAATCCTTTATACCGGAAATACATTAAATATCTATATCTGCCAATAAACAGATTACCCACATAGGTTAAAAAAACAGAATTTCCACCCGGACTCTACGAACCATTCGTAAATATCTTTATATTTACAACATCAAACAATCTAAATCGAGACTTATATGAAAAACATACTGAATATTTATTGCTTCTCGCACTATGCTGTGCTTGTACGCAAAACGTAACGACTGAAAAATATCAGAAAAGCCGGAACAATATCGTTAATGTACACGACAAAATCAAAGAGATCGAGATCGAAGATGTCTTGATCGGTAAGATTTCCCTTCCCTACGTAATAGATAAATACCTGATTATATCCGATTACAAATCGCCTGACCAGCTAATACATATATTCGATAAAAACACTTTCCGCTATCTTACCAGTACCACCTATAAAGGGCAAGGTCCCGGTGAAATAGCCATGATAGGCCATATAGAATACGATAAAGCCCGCCGCAAATTTTACGTAACAGACCACGGCAAACAAAAAATATTCAGCTACGACCTCGACAGCGTCCTGTCTGATCCGTCCTATATGCCGGAAGTTAAATTGGATATGGATATAAACCTGCTTCCCGATACCTACAAATATATCGACGACACCTTATGCATAGGACGGGTTATAAAACCAATCGGAACAAACGATTTCAAACCCTACGTTGCCAAATGGAATATGCAGACAGGAAATATACAACTTATGAAATATGAACATCCCGACATACAGAAAGCACGATTTATCTCGGAGGTTTCAACCGAGCATTCGATGTATCTGCAATGTTATACCCGACACGACTTAATGACTATATGCGACCTCAATGGAAATTTAAAATACAATATTTACGGTCCGGCCTGGACTAGCGATGTTTCACAGACCAGCCATTACTGGGATGCCACCTTTTGCGGTGACAAAATCATCGCCTCCTACTCTGGCGGCGACCGTCGCACGAATACCGACTTGCCGACCAAACTCCTTGTATTCAACCCGGAAGGAGACTATTTACAAACACTCGAAACAGGCTATAGAATCTTCCGCTTTTGCTACGACCGGGAGAACAACCGGCTTATTTTCTGCATGGATGACGAGATTCAGTTCGGATATTTAGACCTCGGCGATATTATAGCAAAAAATCGATAATTCACTCCGCTATTTTGCCGTTATCGGCAAGAAATCGATATATTTGCATACAAAACATCCATTTTCTTGCCGATAACGACAACTATGCATTTTCATTTTATTTGCGCAATAACCTCATCACTACTTTAACAACAGCACTCAAGGCCGCCATTAACCGATACAGCTTACTTTTTTTTCATCTTTTTCCGATTTATATTTATAACTATAATCCACCCCAAACAACGCCCCGGCGAACGTCGACACCTCACCGAAGCCTACCAACACCGAATTATGAATCTCGCCGGTCGGGCTGCACCAAAATCCCATGAACAGCAAAACCACCCCCGCCAGCGACAGTAGAACCGCAACCAACAATTGGCAATTCAGCGCAGACCAAAATTTCTTACAACCAACCATACTCTTCCCCCGCATTAAAACAAGGACACTCTTTCAACCATTCGTCCCGGGTGATTTTCCCATCGCCATTCCGATCGGGCGACAAATCGCGATGCCCGCAGATCCGGCAGCCGGGATACCTGACCAACAACAAGAACAACAACTTCAGGATTGAGTTTTTTTGCACTTTCGTGCGCGTATCTTTCGGATGCCCTTCGCCGTCCAGTCCGCCCTCATAGCAGATACCTAAGCTAAAACGGTTGAACCCCTTCACATGCGTCGGGATCAGTTCTGGTGGCCGCATCGGCACGATCTCTCCCGAACGGCGGATGTAATAATTATAACCGGCCGACAGGAAACCACGCGCCCGATGGTCACGATCCAACTGTTCAGGCGTGTACTCCATATTTTCGCGGGTAGCCGAACAATGCAAAACAATCAGATTAATTTTTCTCATGATACAAATACTTTTATTAATTTATTCAAAAGCAAATGTACCCGAAACGATAAAAACCAAATGGAGATAAATGGAGATAGCAGGAGATAAGAAGAGATAAAATAAATGAGAAAAATAGGACAACAAACCGGAACGCACCCCCAAAGAAAAGAGTTAAAGGCCAAACTCCCGAACATGTCGCCGCCGGGAAGCTTCATTTATTATTTATCGGATCCGCCAGGTTTCCGGTTCTCCCAAATGATCGACCAGAACGGCTACCCGACGCGGGGTGTATATACGCTGCCCCTTGCGATAGCCGGCTTTCTGCAAATCGGCCAGCAACTCTTCATCGCGCCAGATCCACAAAGCCAACTGCGAAGAAGCCGACTTCGGCGTACTATCCGGAAAATATAATACGGCCAGTTCCTTATGGCCCCAAACTCTATTCTTATCCATGATTATCCTGTTTTTGTCGTTTTTCTTTCAGCAATAAATATTCCTCGTAACTGATGCCGCCGGAAGCAGTTTTCTTTTCCGGTTTCTCCTCCTTTTCATGCGCCGCCTGATAACGTTTGGTTTCCGCGCGCCGTTCCTCCATAAACTGTACCAGCGCACTCGTTATAAACAACGCATCCACCATTCCGTAGAAACGGCCGTAACGTCCGCACTTCAGGCGATGGAAAAACAACAACAATTCCGTCACTTTCAGATAAGGATATTCCACCCCGATCAATCGCGATAACTCCTTCTGCCGGCTAACCGGCATCTTCTCCTTTACGCCGGCAAACAAATTGATGTTCTCCAGTTGTATGCAGTTCCATACGATAGCCGTCTGTTCCCCATATCCCAGGCAAACCGTCTCGAGCGAAGGAGCCGTACCGAAATAAGCCCGCTCGGCATAGCGAGCGGCCATCACCTGCATATCCGGATTAAACGTGTTCAGGAATTTCTCCGCATTCCCGTAGCGTGTGCACATATCAGCAACCTCTTGTTGCTTCTTCAGCCATACGGAAGAGTTCTTCCCATCGGGCAGACTCTCCGTTATCTTTCGAAAATTCAGCTTCATTTGATTTTCCATGTTGTGTTGTTGTATTTACTTTTTTATTTCCATTTATATTTGTAGGGGTTTTTGCTGCAGAAACGGGGGTTTCTGTTACAATAACCGGGGTTTCTGTTGCAATAACCCCGGTTTCTACTGCAATAACTCTGCCATACACCGAATCGTCGGGAATTTCCAGATCCAGATCGATCGCAACTCCGCTTCTCCTACTGATTTCCCGGAAACGTCGTTGAATACCAGCCGACGAAAGCACTTGCCGGCATTCCAGCAGTTCGCTGTCGAACAGGCGAACCTCCACGCAATAAAGGATGATCTCTTTCACCTCCACCTCTTCCAGGTTGAGTGTAAAAGCAATATCGAAACAAAAATCATCGTTGTAAGGGATATAATACCCCCTCTCCCCATAAATCTCACAGAGGACGGTCAGGTAAGTACAGATGCCCTTACAGCCGTAGCGATGAACCAGACGTTGTATTTTCCGGTCGGAAAGCATATCCGTATCCAGCGGAAAATAACCCAGTCCTTTTTTTAATGGACGCGCCATAATCTTGTGTTTTAATTGTTAGTTACTTTGAAGCGCCAACGGCTAACAAATCGGCGCGAAAGTGAGGAGAGGAATTTTCACAGGTTAACTTACAGCGTATACTAAGACAGCAAAAGTTGAACTCCAAACTTTCGTTTAAAATTCAACCCTTATACTCTTTGCAGGCAAAGATAGGCCTTTTGACGAAATGACACCTTAAAATGCCAATTGAAAACTATTTGATATGTTAAAAAATATTAGTCGTAAGGGTAATTTCATTTACCCGCTATAATAATCCCGATTAGTCGCAATAGTAGTATCATTTTGATACTGGGGAAAAAGCATTATCTTTGTCGGCAAATGAAACGCCGCAAGCACATGAAATACTTTTATGCCATACTAGTATTGACAGGATTACATCTTCTTCTGTTTTCCTGTGCCTCGAACGCCCCTTACCCGGAAGCGATGCAAAAAGCGGTGCGCTGTATGGAACAGAACACCGACAGCGCTTTGATATACCTCTCCTCCCTCGATTCCGCTATCCAACACGAGCCGGTAGAGACGCAAATGTATTACGGATTGCTTACAACGAAAGCTCAGGATAAAAAATATATCCGGCATACATCCGATTCGCTGATGAAAGAGGTGGTTCGTTTTTATGAATCATACGGCGATAAGGAGAAATTGATGGAGGCCTACCATTATTTAGGTTCTGTTTATCGGGATATGAAGGATGCGCCACGGGCTGTAGCGGCTTTTCAACAGGCGGCGGATATTGGAGAGAATAGCCAAAGGTATGATATTTTAGGACGAATTTACTCGCAGATGGGAACTTTATTAGCCTATCAGTCATTGTATGAAGACGCCCTGAAGATTTACAAATTATCTTATGCTTATAATTTAAAACAAGAAACAGGGCCTGGACTTGTTTATGCTTTACGCAATCAGGGACGGATGTATGAATCACTGAACCAACCGGATAGTGCGGAATATTACTATCAGGCGGCTTATAAGAAAGCTTTTGAATTAAATGATCAGCGGGTAATCAATTCTATTTCAAAAGAACTAGGGAGTGTTTATTTGAGCTGGAGTAAGCCCGACTCAACCAAAAATATCTTTTCCAGAATCCCGAAATTTAAGGACGACGCTATCTACCTACAAGGGCTGGCTCAATGTAATGAACAGGCATTGCGACCGGATTCTGCACAATCTTACTATCTACAATCTTTACAATCGGATAAAAAAAACCAGAATATTTATCTGAAAAGCAAAAGCTATAAAGCATTAGCCAAACTTGAAGCCCGCAAAGGGAATTATCCTTCGGCTTTCCATTATGCCCTGAAAAGTCTGGAACTTGATGATTCAATAAAAGCGATTACCCAAACAGATGCCATCGGAAAATAAACGCGCTCTACAACTATCGCCATACAGAAAAAGAAAACCAACTGCTTCTACTGGAAAACGAACAAAAACAAAATCAGATTTACCTGTTAATTATCGGTCTGCTGATAATTGCAGGGATAGCTTTTTTATATATCGACTATGCCAGGAAGCAAAAACGGCTTGCACAGGAACAGGCGCAACGCTTATTCATACTGAAAGAGGAACAATACAAAAATAGCCAAGCCTATATTCAAGAAAATGAAAAGAAAATAGCCGAACTGGAAATATTGTTGCAACAAACAGAAGGAGAAAAGAATGTCCTGCAAAAAGAGTTAATCCAATCTCAAAAAGCATTATTGGAGATCTCGAACCAAAGAATCAAGATAGGACTCAATGAAAAAGATTGCCTGGAATCATCCTTGAGGCAATCTGAAATATACCAGCTATTCCACCAGGCAGCCCACCAGGCAGCCCACCAGGAAGATAAACTGAAGTCTATTTCGGAGGAAAGTTGGAAACAATTACAAACGATTATCGATACCACTTATCATAATTTTACGGAACAACTGTACGCTTTATCTCCTAAACTATCCGAACATGACCTTCGTATTTGCTACCTGATCAAGATTCGTATTCAAACCAAAGACATCACCAAAATCCTTTGCCGTACCCTCTCTGCCATCAGCAATTCGCGTGTCCGGCTATACAAAAAGATACATGGAGTAGACGGGACATCCGATATGTTCGATAAATTCATCCTTGATTTATAAGACATTAGCCGCGTGAAGTTTTTGTGAAGTTTTTGTGAACCAAGTTTTACCTGTTCTATTTTCCATAGGTTCTACCTTTGCAATCGTAAACAAAAACAAACGCAAAATGAAAAAGTCTATTGCTATTTTACTTATTACAATTTCTTTTCTGCTCGCTCCTTTTATAAAAGCGAACGCAGATAAAGCCAACTGGGATTGTGAGGATGATCGTTCAATATCTATGTTCCTATCAATAGAAGAAAACGACCTCCACATTTGCTCCGACAAACAATGGGATAATATTAGTATCCAAGTAATCGATCCGAATGGAAGAACGATCTATGTAGATATAATAACTATTCCTGCCGAAAATGAATTGATAATTCCTTTATCATATCTCTCGGAAGGCAATTATCAAGTAGTATTAACAAAAAACAATCAACCGGTAATTTGGTATCTAACAAAATAAGATTCGTATCGAAATTCAACCATATAAGACTCTTTTAAGCACAAAAAAAATGAATACTCATCATATCATCGGTTATGTAGGCGTGAGCCTTTTATTGCTGGGAAGTTGTCGGATGCCGGCACCAACTTCGGGAGTAGAAGAGGCTTTGTCGAAAGCCGGCAGCAACCGGAATGAGATGTTTCAGGTAATCAAGCATTACCAAAACGGAACGGACTCGTTAAAATTGAAAGCGGCGCTTTTCTTGATTGAAAACATGACGGGCAAGGGCTACTTTACCGGAAAAGCGGTAGATGAGTATTATACATTTATCGACTCGGTTTACCAAATCCACCAGCAAGAATATGATATTCCTGCCATCTATGATGAATTTAAGAAAAAAGCAAAGTATTTAAAGGATAATCCGACGATTAATCAGGATGTACAAACCCTATCAGCCGATTACCTGGTCGAAAATATTGAAGAAGCCTTTGCTGTTTGGGATCGCCCGCGGAACAGGCATTTGAGTTTTGAAGAGTTCTGCGAGTTGATCCTGCCTTACCGCGTAGGATCGGAGATACCTGAAAGCTGGCGACAGCTGTATCGGGAACGCTTTGAACAATTGCTGCAATCGGATACCATCCGGACAGCCAAACAGGCTTGTACAGCCATCAATAATGAATTGATAAAATTACCGATTCATATTGCCACAACGTCTGTCTTGCCAATTAGTCTGCGTCCAAGCACATTAGCCAATATCAAATTCGGCTTATGCGGAGATTATGCAAATCTTGCATTGTTTGCCATGCGGGCCTCGGGGATACCGGTTGCAGTTGAAATCGTTCCGCATTGGGGACGTGGAAACAATTCGCATGTATTCAATGTGGTATATGACAACGACCATACTTCGCACGACTTTTCGGGAGCAGAGCAGAATCCGGATGAACATTTGATCCGCTTTAAAAACGAAATACCGAAAGTGTATCGGAAAACCTTTGGCAAACAAGGTAATTCGTTAGCCATACTCCATGGGGACGAGGATATTCCGCCTTTCTTCAAGAATGCCTATATGACAGACGTCACCGGCAATTATTCATTTATTGGAGCGAAAGACATTACTATTCCGTTGCCGGATAAAACAAATCGAAAATTTGCTTACCTATGTGTTTTCGATCCGAAGGGCTGGACTCCGGTTGACTGGGGCAATATAACAGAAGATAAAGTAAAATTCCAGACAGTCGGCCCCAATATCGTTTATCATGCGGCATTATATGCCAATGAAAAGTTAGAATTAGTGGGTAATCCGTTCCTCTTGGACACGTTGGGACAAATATCCTATTACACACCTCAGGCGGAAAAGATCGATTATGTGTTGGAACGGAAAAATCCGGAAGCGAATAATTTGGCTTATTTGCCGCCTTTAATGGTGGGTTGCCTGTTCCAGGGAGCGGATAATCCAGAGTTTAAAAACCCTGTTACATTATATACGATCAGCAAAGAACCGGATTTCAAATATATAACAGTAACATCAGAAAATGCGACTCCTGTAAAATACGTTCGCTACCAAGCTTCAGATAAAACCTGGGGGGGGGGTAATATGGCAGAAGTAGAATTTTATTCTGCAGACTCTGAGAATCCTTTAAAAGGGAAAGTGATTGGCGATTATGAACCAAGCATCTATTATCCACGCTACGGAGCAGAAATGATGTTTGATGGCGATCCGTTGACATTTTTCCATTCTAATGATACGCTTAGCTGGGGAGGATTGGAACTGGATAAGCCAACAACGATTTCAAAAATCCGCTTTATCATCCGTAATGATGACAATGGTATTCGTAAAGGACATGAATACGAACTATTCTGCATGGATAAAGGAGAATGGAAATCGTTAGGCAAACAAATTGCTACTAAAGATGACAAATTGCTTTACAAGCAGATACCGGAAGGAGCTTTGTATTGGCTTCGCGATTATACAAAAGGGAAAGAAGAAAGAATATTTGAAATAAAAGAAAATACAATAATTTGGCATTAATATTATGAACAGTTTAAGGGTTTCTTCGTATATAATTCCTGTTAAGCTAGAAAATGAAACAGAAAAATATATACTAATACATGGCTATACAGGAGCTATAGACATTATTGAAGAGAAATACTGGAATGAACTCAAGAATTTTCCGGAAAACAATAGATTCACTTCAGAAACATTACAATTATTACAAAACAGAGGGTACCTTACAACAAAAACAGAACATGAAGAATATGAATATGTAGCACAGCTTGCACAATTATTACATCGGAAACAAAGTAAACTTCACAAGTCATTTGGATTTTTAGTTACATACAACTATAATTTCAGATGCCCATATTGCTTTGAGAGTAACATTTCAAATCATGGTTGTAATTGGTCTAAAAAAGTATTAACC
>JAJPZM010000474.1 GCA_021204335.1 Parabacteroides sp.
GAAACAGACCTTGTAGACGGGAATACGCCGAAGGCCGACCAATTCCTGTTGCGCACTTCTTCCCTAGCAATGCCGGTTATGATCGGCTATTATCTGGTAAAGGAAGGGCCGTATGCACTAAGCTTTATGGCAGGCCCCAAGTTGAAATACAATTATAAAGCACGATACACGACGCATTTCTCGGAAATCACCAACGAATATATCAACGACAGCACACCGTTCGGCGTAGGCATCGTCACCGGTCTGGGCGTCAGCATCTGGCGTTTGTTCTTTGAATTCACCTACGAATTCGGACTCAACAAGGTGGAATCGGATTTCAAAGACAAGTCCTCGTTAACCCCCATCGAGAGAAGCATATCGATCGACAAACGGACCAATATGATGAACTTCTCCCTGGGATTTCTGTTCTGATTATCTCTCTTATTTCCCGCAAATATCTTTAAACGGACACCAGGCGCAGGCTTTCTCGGTCGGTATTTGCGTAAAGGGTGTCTCACACCCGAATATCTCGTCCAGACAACCACGCAAGCCTTCTTCAAAAGCAACCGAGTAGGCGGAAAAGTCGGTGACCGGTTCTGCCTTGCCCCTTTCTATACGGCAACTGACGGAGGCATCGAACGAGTCGGAAAAGAGTGTGCGCATATAATAGATGCCCGGACGGATCGTTTTGCCGGCGGGCGCTTCGCCAAGCATCCATGAATACATGAACACCTGCATAACGGCTTTGGCACGATCCTTTTCTTCCTTGTCGAACAGGCTTTCGATGGTGGTAAAGACGGATGTTCCGCTTCCGCTTTTATAGTCGATGACGCGGATGTTGTCCCTCACTTCGTCGATACGGTCGATGAAGCCTTTCAGCTGGATTTCGGGTTTGCCGTCGCCCAGCGTAAAGAGGCGGTTGATCTTCCGCTCCGACTCGATGTAGCGGAAAGGTGTCAGTTTACTGTCGCGTTCCAGGATCTTTTCCACGTATTTGCGGATCATCTCGCCGATCAGGAAATTCTGGCCGGTAAGCGGACGCACCACGTCGGTTTTAAAGAAGATCTCGGCAAAGGCGCGGGCAATGGCTCCAGTCAATACCGGCGTATCTTTTTTGATGGCTTTCAGCAGGTCGGCCGTCACCATCTTGCCACAAAGGGGCTTGTAGAGTTCTTCCATCACTTTATGGAGGATGATGCCGAAGACGTTACTTTCGATCGTCTCGCTCACCTCCTCCTCCTCGCGGATGCCTTCGACCACCGAGAAGTAGAATTTAAGCGGGCAATCCAGATAGGTGTTGACGGCGCTGGCAGAGATTGCCCGGCTGCCTCCCTTATGAAAAGCGGCGAGACGCTGCATGACTTCGTCGGTCTTCGGCACCTGCAAAGCCGGGGTTCTGGCAGAGGAGACGTTGTAGACAACCAGCTTATTGTGCATCGGCTGCTCATAATGGTAATGCAGCTGATGGACGAAGCGGCTCACCTCGCCGGTCTGCAACCCATTGCTCCGGGTATCGTAGAGCAGGCTCACATGGGTGGCACGATGGATCAGGCGGTAGAAGTGATAAGCCCACACGCTGTCCTGATGCTCGTAGGTGGGCAATCCGAACCCGCGGCGCAGGTTATAAGGGATAAAAGAATTGGCGGCTTTCCGCAAGGGGAAGATGCCTTCGTTCATGGAGAGAATAATCAGCCGGTCGAAATCGAGGGCGCGCGTTTCGAGTACGCCCATAATCTGCAAGCCGGAAAGCGGTTCGCCTCGGAAAGGAATGGTGATCGTATCGGTCACCCGCTTCAGCAGACGGAAATAAGTATCTATTTTCATCTCAATCCCGCTATCCTGCATGATTTCTTTCATGCGGTTGACGGTGGTGAAATAATGGAAGATGAATTCCTGCTCCAAATCGTTGGTGCGCTGGGTGGCATCTTCATCCTCATCGGCGGAGAGGGAATACATTACTTTGTTCAGCTCCTGCAACACGTTGATCAGGTAATCGGAAAAAGTATTGACCTCCGTTACCGGAGTAAAGAGGACGGAGAGCAACGGCGTCTTTCCCAACTCGGCGGAAGTAATATAGATTTTATTGTTTTCGGCAATATCCCTGACCAGCGCAGCGACGACATCGCGGTTGGTCGTACTGATATAGCGATGATTCAGAACGGGCAGTACGTCACGAAAATAGAACACCGGCTGGCGGTCGACATAGCGCACATTCTTCTGCAAGGCAAGGATATATTCCATCAGGGAAGCCACCGGCGTACCCGCTAGCGGATAACCCATGGTGACGTTGATGCGGCGGACCTGTTCGGGTATCGCGTTAAGGATAGGGATCAGCAGATGCTCGTCGGGCAGGATCACGGCTGTGCGCAAGGCCTCTTCGGGCGTCATTGCATCTTCCCGGCAGAGTTCGTTCAACAAAGTATAGACCTGTTTTGCCTGTCCGATTCCCGAAGGGATCCCGATGACTTCGATCTCAGTATCTACTTTCTCCTCGGGCGGCAACGGATAGTGCGACGGGAAATTCTTCCGGTTGCGCTCGACGAAATAAGAAGCCTTGTTATTCGGATCGGTCACCTTTTCGGAAGCATAATCCCAATAGAAATCGGCAATGCCTTTTTCCTGCAACTGCATCAGGAAGCGTTCCTCGGCAACAGACAGCGCATTCAGCCCCACAAAGACAACCTTCGTGTAAGGCAGATCGCAACAGTTACCCTGCGCCATCTGCTCCACCACTTCGCGGAAAATCATCCCTTCGTAGCCTTTCCCCTCGGCGGCAAGCGACTTCCGAAGGTCGTCATACAAGATGTAAAGTATCTTCCAGACAGCCAGAAACTCCTCTTGGTTCGGCGAATCGCCTTTGGGATAGAAAGACGACCAGAAAGTGCGGATCGCAGCAATCTGTTCGTCGTCGAGGAAACTGAAATCGTTCTCGATCTCCCGAAGGTCGGTCACGTTGGTAAACAGCATCCGGGCATCTGCCATATACTTGTCGACATCATCGAAATCGTTGAGCAACATTTCGCCCCAATACAGGAACTCGTCGAACGTCTCCGCCGAGCCGCTGTGCCGGATATAGATTTCGTAGAGCATAAACAGCATATTGATCCTGTCTGCCGTCTGCTTGCCGCTCAATTGCACAAACAGGTCGTTGATGGTCAATATGGTTGGCGAGAAAAGCGGCCTGTCCGCCACTTCCGACAGATATTTCTGAAAGAACAACCCCGTTCGCCGGTTTGGAAAAACAAAAGCCAGCTTGCTGACTTCCGCCCCGTATTGCCGGTAAAAAACAGAGGCTATCTGGTATAAAAATGGTGTCATTTTGTTTTGCAAATATGGTTACGTTGTCGATGTAATGCCTTCTTTCGTCGTAGAAACCCCATTTCAATGGTGAAAGTTGACTTCTACCGTCGTAGAAATGACTTTTAAATGGTGAAAGTTGACTTTTACTGTCGTAGAAATGGCTTTTAAATGGTGCAAACCGACTTCTACTGCCGTAAAAATGACTTTTCAATAGTGAAAAACGACTTTTACCGTCGTAGAAGACTACTTTCACCATTTAAACCGGGTTTTACCGGAAAAGAAAGGCTTGTTCACACGCTAAATAGCGTTATTTCTTAAAATATCTTCGATCCTCACCTGTTCATCAGCCGTAAAATTCGTATTATCCAACGCTTTTAGGTTATCGAGCAGCTGCTCCGTCGAACTGGCGCCGACGAGGACACTGGTGACGCGGTCGTCTTTCAAGAGCCAGGCGAGCGCCATTTCGGCAAGCGTCTGTCCGCGTTGGATGGCCAGGTCGTTCAGCTGGCGGATTTTATCTATTTTATCTTCCGTCACCTGTTCGCGTTGCAGATGCCCGGTCGATTTGGCGGCACGCGAGTTTTCGGGTATTCCATGCAAATACTTATTCGTAAGCATCCCCTGTGCCAATGGGGAGAATGCGATCATTCCGACGCCTTCCTCTTTCAGCAAAGGCAACAAATCGGGCTCCGTCCAACGGTCGAACATCGAATAACGTGCCTGGTGAATCAGACAGGGGACGCGGTGTTCTTTCAAGATCGCCAACGCCTTTGCCGTCTGCTCCGCATTGTAATTGGAAATGCCGACATACAAGGCTTTTCCCTGACGCACGATATCCGCCAATGCACCCATCGTTTCTTCAATGGGCGTCTCTGGGTCGGGACGATGCGAATAGAAAATATCCACATAATCGAGCCCCATGCGTTTCAGGCTTTGGTCGAGACTTGCCATCAGGTATTTGCGGTTTCCCCAGGTGCCGAACGGCCCGGGCCACATATCGTAGCCGGCTGTGGTGGAGATAATCAGTTCGTCGCGGTAAGCGCCCAGTCCCTTTTTCAATATTCTGCCGAAGTTCTCCTCGGCCGAACCGTAGACGGGGCCGTAATTGTTGGCCAAGTCGAAATGGGTAATCCCGTTATCGAACGCCGTATGGGCGATCCGGATAAAATAACTGAAAACGTCGACACTTCCGAAGTTATGCCATAATCCCAAAGAAATTGCCGGCAGCAATATTCCGCTACGCCCGCACCGACGATATGCCATCGAGCCATATCTGTCTTCTTTTGCTGTGTATATACTTTCCATGATTCGTATTATTTCCTACAAATGTAATATAAATCACCATAAAATAATCATTTTCTCCGTCTCAGTTGCTTCTTTGGAATTATCGGTACTGATAGCAGCGCGATACAAATAAACGCCGGGACGGACATGCGAACCGGCATTATTCCGCAAATCCCAATCAATCAGATAATCCTTAAACAGGGCAGACGAGCCGGTCTCTTCATGCTTCCAGTTCAGACGTCCGATCATGTCATACACCATAATACAAACTTTCATCCGGCATTCCGGACGGTTGTGTGAAAGGCGGAACTGCACATTTCCTCTGGCCGGAGTTGGCGTCGCAACCAATTTAGTAATGAAAGGCTTCAAACCTTCGACCACGTTAAAGCTAAATGTATAAGTGGTCGGGTTATTCATAATATCCCAAATCTTGAACTCGGCAGTATGTAGCCCCGGTTTCAATGCCGGAATATTAAATTTCACCGTTCCTTCCCCTTCGCTTCCTATAATATTCTCATAGTAACTATTAAGAAGATAATTGTAATTCGGATTATTATCTATGCATAATGTAATGCCATGTCCTATGCTGCTTTCTGTAATATTTATTCCACTTTCGTCATACACTTTTGCATAGAAATAAGGAGTAGCATTTACCTCTCCGCCATCCACGAAGGTCGTATCATTTAAAAACAGCAAACGTATTTCCGGCGGTGTATGATCTTCCCGGGGATTATCGGAAGTGCCGAAAACAGAGAACTTCTTAAACGAACCGCCGGCATCACGTTGGCTTTCCGTCTCATAGGCATACATCGTTATTTTTCCATTCTTTCCGGTTTTATAAGATATATCTTTCGGGACGATAAACGAGATGCGGAACTTTCCATTTCTCACAGAGTCGTTGCCCAGGAATATGGTGTTAATATAATCCATATATTCAATTTTAGGAATCGAATCTCTTTTAGTATTCTTGTCTCTGTATTTATTATTACCCAAAGTTTTAATCGTATCCCGCGAGTCAAACACCCGCATATTCAAGACCCCGTTAAAATCAGAAAGCAACTCGCCCGAAGAAGTGCAAACAGAACCTTCCAGTTCCACTTTTTCCAACGCCTTAAACTCAAAACCGCCCTCTGAAATATCTTTTCCGTTAATCGTATTTAATTCGACCTTATACTTCGGATAAGACAGTTTCATTACCGGATCGCCTATCAAACAAAAGCCCAACTTACGGGAAGATGAAACAAAGCGATTCCGCTTCGTATTCATCAAAACATCACCTAACGATTTTGAGAACTTTTCATCACCGAACAATTCATTGACTAATGTTGTATTTATTACTTTGTTTTCATCCGAATAAGCGACACGCGAAGTTGTAAATAATGCAATTCCCCCACTCGTTTTATTTAAAAAGACATCTTCCCCTGCCGTTGTAGACGGATTATCAAACCGGCAAAAATCGCAAGTCGCAGTTATCCATACCGGTAAATATTTATAGGTTGATTGAACAATCTGATTCTGTGTTATTACAGTCTCATCACTCAGCGATTTGGTATTGCCATGCCCCGTATAATTCACCATAAAGCAACCTTCTTTCAACGTTTTCTGAATGAGAGACTCCACTTCGGGATAAGTACCTTTCCCGGATTTATCCTTTTTGAATGCATCAAAGAATATCTTTTTGGAGATGTATTCCGAAGATGTTTCTTCAATACTGTCTGCTAACTCATTTGCATCTGTTTGATGACAGGTATTAAAACTATCAGCATTACTACCATCGTCCGCGATAAAGCACAGTTTCATTTTCCAGTCGCCAACAGAATTATCCATGTAAGAAATCACTTTATCGACCATATTCCTGGCCTCGGTAACAGTACGAACCGGGAAACGACCGATTCCTATATCAACCTTATCATTTTCGATTTTCTTACCTTCATTATCATCCAGAAAACCAAAATAATCGTCTACGACATACGAATAGCTATCCAACGACTTTTCCGTCTGATAAGTCAACAACATATTCTTTCTTGTATCTACAGGAAAATCTTTCCAGTCCTCTGAAATAAATCGGTTATCATAAGCACCGTCACCAAAAAGAAGTAAATAACGGGGACGTCCTGCATTCAAGGCAGCTCTGTCATACAGCATTTTCATAAAACGCCGATAAGCAGTCGCATCGGGAGTTCCGCTCGAGAATTCATTATATATTTCTTCCGGAGTAAAAACCTCTACACGTAAATCATCCTTATTTTCATGCACTTCTTTCAATCTTTCCGCGTCTTTTTTGAAAGCCGGCGGCAAGATAATAACCATATCTATATCCGAAAGCTCATGAAGGTTTTGGCATTCAACTTTACCCATATTTACAGGAACGGGAAAATCAGAACGGTCTGTCCGAATAAGTACGAATTCCCTCAACGTATCACTCTGAGGAATAGTAAAAGATAATACAGAACCATTCAATTCGGTTTCCACAATCTTGTGATTGATAGAATCTGTTATATCCATTACGACACAAGCCGAGTTTGCCCCTTCTATCACAAATTGGGAAACCTGCCCCTTAGAATCGACAGAGCGAAAAAAGTAAATGGCTCATCATAAACTTTCAGCCGTCGCTTTACATTCAAGCGGATATAATCAAGATAAGCCTTAGCATTCAGCGCATTCAACCCTTCACAATCAATCTTAACATTCAGGTTTTCGCCCGATTTATAGATATATTCGCCAACTAAATTCTGCTCGATACCTTTCACATACTCTTTCAATTCCGTTGAGTTCACAGTTCCGGATGCCACAATATTCTTATCCAACGATAAGGTAATCTTTCCCATTGTTGAATAAGTCACGAAACCACAATCAGCAAAAACTCTTCCTTCCACAACACCCAAGGCATTCGGATCACCTAAATCCTTAAACACCTGCGATTTTCCAACAATTCTTTCATACAATTTCCTGCCCGACTTATTGATAGACATCAGGTCTTTTTCATGCAACAGATGATCGTCAAATGTTTCGATCCTCAAGCCAGTAGTCTTAGGCATCCGCCTTATCACCTCTGGATCGATAGGATTTACTCCATCGGTAAGGTAATAATAATCATGTTCAGAATAAGGATTGTTTGTATGAATAAATGTATGCAGTTTATCCAAGTAAGAATAAGATACTTCTCTATATTTCCATTTGGTCGTTCCCCTTCCATAAAAAAGGATATAATCATCTTTCCTTAATACAGGTACGGCAGGCAGATCATCGACATAAGGCAACGTAAAATCTTCTTCCAACGGCCAGCCACCGTAGCCGAACACTGCTACTTTCGACGGATCTACAAACCCCATCTTTTTCAACTCGGAATAAGTCAGCTTGTATATTCCATCTTTTTCGATCTGTATTTTCACCCAGTTTCCTTCGCTCAAGACAGAGCGGTCGGTGTATCGATCATCCGCTTTTGCGGATAATGAAAGACAGAAACAAAGCAAAATCGCTAAAAAAACATCTCTCCAATACTCTTTCTTTGTGTAGCTCCATATTTTCAACTATTCAATGATCTTTTAACGCCCCCCTGTTTAATTTTATTATAAGCCGGCATATAAATCAAAAAATAAGTTTACTAACTTTGCTCATATCGTAACAACACAGAAAAATCAATCGCAAATGAAAACATTGTCAAATAATCAATTAACCATCCAGGTTTCTCCGCATGGAGCCGAACTAAGCAGCATCATCAACAATGCGACAGGTAAAGAATATCTCTGGCAAGCCGATCCGGCTTATTGGAAACGCCATTCACCGGTTCTTTTCCCCATTGTCGGGAGTTTATGGAACAATGAATATCACCATAAAGGAGTTGCTTATCAGCTTTCGCAACATGGTTTTGCGCGGGATAAAGAATTCGAACTGATAAAAGAGAGCGATACGGAATTGCGTTTCAAGTTGCAGGAAAGTGAAGATACGCTGAAACTATATCCGTTCCCCTTCAATCTGGAAATCGGTTATCGTCTGGCAGGAAACCAAATTGAAGTGATATGGTTTGTCGAAAATACCGGCAAAGAAGAACTCCACTTCCAAATCGGAGCACACCCGGCTTTCTATTATCCCTATTATAATGAAGAAAGCCAGCAAAGAGGTTTCTTTTCTTTCGACCGGCAAGAAGGGCTGACTTACAAACTTATCCAAGAAAAAGGTTGCATCGGCGATCAGGAATATCCGCTCATTCTCAACACCGAAGGATTATTGCCATTGGATACACATACATTCGACAAAGATGCTTTGGTATTGGAAAACAGCCAGATAAAACGTGTCGATCTACTGGATCACGACGGCAGTTCGTATCTTACGGTACATTTCACCGCACCGGTCGTAGGCCTTTGGTCGCCACCAGCCAAGAATGCTCCTTTCGTTTGTATAGAACCGTGGTACGGCAGATGCGACCGGGTAAATTATACAGGAGAATATAAGGATAAAGACTGGATGCAGCATCTACAACCGGGAGAGGTTTTCAATGCCAGTTATTTCATTGAGATTCATAAATAAAAGAACAGATGATTCAATAAAAAATCCGGTAGTAATCAGAAAAAATCCTATTACTACCGGATGAATATCTAAGCGGGTAAAATCAGACGATTCTACCGTTTTATCACTTTAACGACTTTACTATCCATACGGATAAAATAGACTCCCGCAGGATATGCCTGCATCGATATAACGTTCTGTCCGGCTTGACACTGAACTTTTTCACACACTTTTCCGGATATATTTATGACATAAACCGCTTGTGATTGTTGTAAATCCACATAAAGATTATCCTCTACGACAGTCGGGTAAACGCGATCGCCGTTATTCACTTCTTCTATCGAAGTAGGATCGGATTTGACCGTCACCTCACACAAATCAGCATAAACACCGCAAGCGGAAACAACTGTAACCGTAGCTTTTCCCCCTTTCAATAGGGAAACAGCACCGTCTTTTACTGCTACCACCGAAGGATCCGATGAATGCCAACTGAGTGTCGGATTATCCACCTCTACCGGAGAAAAGGCAGCCGTCAATTGCATTTGCTCGCCAACCGTCACCTCAACCTGTCCTTTCTCTAAAGTAAGAGCTTGAACATTCGTATATTCGTTGGCAGTAGAAACTGTTTCAATAAAACCGTAAGACAACAGTGCTTCCGCAGGTGTCCCTTCAAACGGTTGACCACCAATGGCTATCAATAGAGTGGTTGAAGCTGTTGCTGCTTCTTCTCCCTGAAATGAAAAGGAACCTTCAAGGGTCTGAGCTTGAAGGGTAAGAGAAAAGAAGATACATAGAAATAAATATAAATGTTTCATACTTCTAAATTTTATATTTTACTCTTTAATATATTTACACTGAAACTCTTTCACTAATCCATATTTGTTCTTAAATATGTATGAAACATTATAAGTACCAGCAGGTAACAGAAATACATCATCTGAGAATTTTCCTTCTAAAGAAATTCTTCGACCATTATTTCCACTAGGAGATGTTTCTATTTCATAGCTTCCTACTGGAAGTCCTTTCACTGAAAATTCAACGTCTTGATTTTCCCCGTTTAAGTATAAAACATAAACTGAAAATATCATTTCTTCTCCATAACTAGAAACCTTTATTTCCGGATTTACCCCACTTGTGATAAGATCTACCCCCGAAGGGAAATCATCTGGAATTAACAAAAAGTCGGCACTTGCAGAAACACTTCCACTACTACCACTATTTTCCACCGTTCCTGCTTTTGCCGCATAAAGCGCATAAGGCACCGGCAACATCTGCGTTGTCGAAACTGTTGAGTAATTGCTTCCACCTGTTAAGTCCATGCTTAATTGTAAGTAATAGATATCTGCACCCCAATCGACAGAAGAGAAAGAGCCGGTTTTACGTGTTCCCTGTCCGATCAGGAGATTGACAGTTCCAGTTTTGCTACTTGTTGGGGAATGCGTTTCGGAAAAAACGACTGTGCCGGTAGTCGAACCCTTCAAGATTTCTACTTGGATTCCGATTGCCTTTTCAGCAACTACTTTGCCTTGAACATCGCGGGCTACGGCTTGATAACTGATAGCTTGCGGCATTTTGTCTTGTGCCTG
>JAJPZM010000163.1 GCA_021204335.1 Parabacteroides sp.
CTCATGCAGGTTTCAGCCAAATGGCTAAATCGCTCAGAACCCTGATTAAATCAAGACTTCCCATTTCCATAGTTCCGGTGTTGTAAATCTATATTAAAATGTACGCGCGTATAGGAACTGATGTAGTCATAAAGAAATGGGACTAAAGTCCAAAGATTATATAGCCATTGCCAGTCTGTCAACTGAAGTAGGCGGCAAATAATCCAACCACAACAAGCAACAATAACAATTTATCATTTTGTCAATCTGTTCACCTTTCCGAACTTTTGCTATTAAATAGATTTGTTAAAATATATTAGTTGTAAGGGTAAATTCATTTAGTCGCTATATTAATCCCGATTAGTCGCTATACTAGTTTCATTTTGACAAATCGGCTTTTGCGTGAATTAACAAACAGGCATATATTCTTCCGAACAAAAAACACTACCTTTGTTAGGTCGATAAGAAACTAAACAATAAAATATTTCAATCACATATATGGAACCATTTATACATCTACACGTCCACACCCAGTACTCGCTGCTGGATGGGCAAGCCTCTATTGATGCTTTGATTGATAAGGCACAAAAAGACGGTATGAATGCGATTGCTGTTACCGATCACGGTAATATGTTCGGTATAAAAGAGTTCTTTAACAAGGTCTCGAAAAAGAACGGGAAACCGCTCGGAGCAATCAAAGACCTGGAAAAAGAGCAGAAAGGGCTCAAAGCGAAAGAAGAACTTACCGCCGAAGAAAAGGCACGTATGGAAGAAATACCTGCCCTCGTCGAAGCGGAAAAGAAAAAGATATTCAAGCCGATCATCGGCTGCGAGTGTTATTGCGCCCGCAACGGAAGACATAGCCGGACGGCAAAGGAAGACCGTAGCGGTTACCACTTGATCGTGCTGGCTAAAAACCTGAATGGCTACAAGAACCTAATCAAGATGGTTTCGATCTCGTGGACGGACGGATTTTACGGACGGCCGCGTATCGACCATGAACTGCTGGAGAAATATCACGAGGATCTGATCGTCTGCTCCGCCTGCCTGGGGGGTGAAATCCCGCAACATATCATGCACGGGCAACTGGATAAAGCAGAAGAATCCGTCCTCTGGTTCAAGAACCTGTTCGGCGACGATTATTATCTGGAGATGCAACGGCACGAGACACACGACCCGAATGCCGACTGCACCACCTATCCCAAACAGCAGGAAGTAAACAAGGTATTGATCGAACTGGCCCACAAACACGACATCAAACTGATTGCCACCAACGACATCCATTTCGTCAACCAAGAAGATGCCGAGGCACACGACCGCCTGATCTGCCTCAGCACCGGGAAAGACCTGGACGATCCGACCCGTATGCGCTATTCCAAACAGGAATGGATGAAAACGACGGCAGAGATGAACACCATTTTCGCCGATATCCCCGAGGCACTGAGCAACACGCTCGAAATTGCCGACAAGGTGGAATTCTATTCGATCGACAGCGGCCCTATCATGCCGACATTCGCCATACCGGAAGACTTCGGGACAGAAGAATCGTACCGCGAGAAACTGACCGAACAAGACCTGTTCGAGGAGTTTACCCGCGACGAACATGGCAATGTCGTGTTAAGCGAAGAAGATGCCAAAGACAAAATAAAGAAACTGGGCGGATACGATAAACTGTACCGTATCAAGTTGGAAGCCGACTACCTGCGTAAACTAACTTACGACGGAGCCAAAATATGTTACGGCGAAAACCTGACGGACGAAGTAAAAGAGCGCCTGGACTTCGAGCTTCATATCATGAAGACAATGGGTTTCCCCGGTTACTTCCTGATCGTGCAGGATTTTATCGCCGCAGCACGCGAAGAATTGGGCGTATCGGTAGGCCCCGGACGTGGATCGGCAGCCGGATCGGCAG
Source organism: Parabacteroides sp. (assembly GCA_021204335.1). Classification (GTDB taxonomy): domain Bacteria; phylum Bacteroidota; class Bacteroidia; order Bacteroidales; family Tannerellaceae; genus Parabacteroides. The sequence goes on from JAJPZM010000163.1 coordinate 1,892, forward strand.
TCGCCTACTGCTTGGGAATCACCAAGATCGACCCAATCAAATACGACCTGCTGTTCGAGCGTTTCCTGAACCCCGACCGTATCTCCCTCCCCGATATCGATACCGACTTCGATGACGACGGTCGCGGAGAGGTATTGCGCTGGGTAACGGATAAATACGGTGCCGACCGCGTTGCACATATCATTACTTACGGTACGATGGCAACCAAATCGGCTATCAAAGACGTGGCACGCGTACAGAAACTGCCGCTGTCCGAATCGAACCGACTGGCGAAGCTGGTGCCCGACAAGATTCCGGGCATGAAGAAGTTCAAGCTGAAAGACGCGATCAACTACGTGCCCGAACTGAAAGAAGCAGCTACCGGCAGTGACCCATTGGCACGCGACACGCTGAAATATGCACAGATGCTGGAAGGCAACGTGCGCAACACAGGCGTTCATGCCTGCGGCGTTATCATCGGGCGGTACGACATATCCGACGTCGTGCCGGTAAGTACGGCCAAAGACAAGGAAACCGGCGAAGAAATGCTGGTTACCCAATACGAAGGTTCGGTTATCGAAGAAACCGGATTGATCAAGATGGACTTTTTGGGACTGAAAACCCTGTCTATCATCAAGGAAGCGATTGAAAACATCAAACTGACAACCGGCATCGACCTCGATATCGACCATGTCAGCCTGGAAGACCCTGCGACCTATAAATTATACTGCGACGGCAAGACAACCGGAACATTCCAGTTTGAATCGGCGGGTATGCAGAAGTACTTGAAGGAGTTGCAGCCTTCCAAATTCGAGGACCTGATCGCCATGAATGCCCTATATCGTCCGGGCCCTATGGATTATATCCCCTCTTTCATCGCCCGTAAACAAGGTAAGGAAGAAATCAAATATGATATTCCGGTCATGGAACGTTATCTGAAAGACACCTACGGTATTACGGTCTATCAGGAACAGGTCATGCTTCTGTCGCGTTTGCTGGCCAACTTCACACGTGGCGAGAGCGACGCCCTGCGTAAGGCAATGGGTAAAAAGCTGATCGAGAAGATGAACCACCTGAAATCGAAGTTCATGAAAGGCGGGCAGGATAACGGCTACAAAGCAGAAACGCTGGAGAAGATATGGGGCGACTGGGGAAAATTTGCCTCCTACGCCTTCAACAAGAGCCATGCGACCTGTTATTCGTGGGTAGCTTACCAGACGGCCTACCTGAAAGCGAACTACCCTTCGGAATATATGGCGGCCGTACTGAGCCGAAGCTTGTCTAACATCGTGGATATCACGAAGTTTATGGACGAATGTAAGGCGATGGGTATCCAGGTAAAGGGACCGGACGTAAACGAATCGATCCTGAAATTCAGTGTAGACAAGGATAAGAATATCCGTTTCGGCCTGGGTGCCGTAAAAGGCGTAGGCGAATCCGCCGTCCAGAACATCATCGAAGAACGGAAAAAGAATGGTCCTTACAAGAATATCTTTGATTTTGTGGAACGTGTCAACCTGACATCCTGCAATAAGAAAAACATCGAATCGCTGGCATTGGCGGGAGCTTTCGACAACTTCGGGATCCAGCGCGAACAGCTCTTTGCAGAGACAGGCAAAGGCGAGCTTTTCCTCGATACCCTGGTGCGCTACGGCAATAAATTCCAGATGGATAAGAATACGGCAACCAATTCCCTGTTCGGCGGTGACGACTTTGTGGCAATCGCCAAACCGGAAATACCGACCTGCGAACGCTGGAGCGACCTGGAACGCCTGAATAAGGAGAAAGAGCTGGTCGGCATCTATCTGTCAGCCCACCCGCTGGATGATTATCGCATTATATTAACGTATGTATGCAACACCGGCATGGCGGAAATAAACGACCGCGAAAACCTGAAAGGGCGGGAGTTGCTGTTGGGCGGCATCGTCACCGGTTTCCGCGAGGGAATGACCAAAACAGGCAAACCCTACGGAGTGGTGAAAATAGAAGATTTCACAGGAAGCGGAGAAATAGCCTTGTTCGGAAACAACTATATCGAATACAGCAAATATTGTAAAATAGGTATGTATCTATTGATTACAGCCCGCGTGGAGCCCCGTCGCTGGAACGAGAACGAACTCGATTTCAATATCGGCTCTATCCGTTTGCTACAGGATGAAAAGGACAAACTGATCGAGAAAATCAGTATCACAGTCCCGATTCACGACCTGGACGAACCGACAATCAATGAATTATCCGTCCTAATCAAAAACAATCCGGGTCAAAGTATGTTATATTTTAGAGTAGTGGATGGCGAACACAATATTTCGCAAGGTTTCTTCTCGCAGAACATCCGGTTGAATGTCACGCACGATCTGGTCGAGTTCTTGCAGGAGAATGAAAATATGGATTTCAAAATTAACGGGTAAAGTTGTATGGTGTAGAAAGAATTAGTACTTTTGGCACCGTTTTACGGAAACAAATTAATAAGATATATAATTATGGCACTAGAAGTTACAGATGCAAATTTTGAAGAGTTAGTAAACTCAGGTAAGCCTATGGTCCTTGACTTTTGGGCGGAATGGTGTGGTCCTTGCCGTATGGTAAGCCCGATCATCGATGAACTCGCAACCGAATATGAAGGACGCGTGACAGTAGGTAAAATGGATGTAGACAGCAACAATGATGTGGTTGCCCAGTTCGGTATCCGCAACATACCGACCGTACTTTTCTTTAAAGACGGAAAAATGGTAGACAAACAGGTTGGGGCTGCACAGAAACCGGCTTTTGTTGCCAAGATCGACGCACTTTTATAAGAGTTATTTCATAGCGCGGAGCATTTCGCGTTTTCCCGGAGGGCCGGGTATTCTTTCAACGGAACACCCGGCTTTTTGCATCATACGCCGCACCACGCCCTTGGCGCAATAGGTCGTAAGGATGCCGCCTTCCGACATCTGCGCATATAATTTATCGAATATCTCCTGATTCCACATTTCCGGTTGTTTATCCGGGGCAAAAGCATCGAAATAAACCAAATCGATACCTTCCGGCAGTTCGCTGCTGTTACTGTCTCCCTGTATTTTATGCAAAGCAAAATAATCGGTTATCCGCACCGTTTCATTCCAGGCAGCCTCATGTAAAGCAGCAAACTGTTCCTGTTTTTCCCGGCAAATGACGGTTGCATAATTCAAGGCCTTTATCAATTGCCTGTCGAGAGGATATAGTTCGACAGAATAATAATTAACCCGACAACCGCTGTTTTCCGCATCCAGCAAAGTAAGAAAAGCATTCAGCCCGGTACCGAAACCAATTTCAAAAACAGTCAGCTCCTTTTTAGAAAGCCGATGCAAACCTGCCTCGATGAATACATGCTGCGATTCCTGGACTGCCCCGTTCACCGAGTGGTAATGCTCGTCCATTTCCGGTATGAATAGTGTATGGCTGCCATCGGCAGTTTGTTGTAATTCGCGTTTTATCTGATTCTTTTCCACAATATACACCCATTAATTGTTGCAAAGATAAAAAATACAGGAGTATGAGCCTAATAAATACTATCTTTGCAGAAAAATCAAGATGCCGAAGACTCTCTTTTACTCCATATTATTATTTATTTTGTGCCCGTTACTGATACAGGCACAAAAAACATATTCCATCAAAGGTGTAGTGAAAGAGGCGATAAGCGGCGAACCGATATCTTATGCTACTGTTATCATCTGGAATACGACACAAGGAACGGCGACCGATTCGACCGGCCATTTTGAAATAAGCGGAGTCGCTCCCGGCAGTTATCGGCTGCAAGCCTCCTTCCTGGGATATAAGCCGACTGTTACGGCTGAATTCCGCATAGCCAACAAAGATCTTTTTTTCCCCGGTCGAACTCGAGCCGGGCAGCGAAAGCCTGCAGGAAGTAAGTGTCGTGGCCTCTCCTTTCCGTAAAACGGCGGAAAGCCCGCTAGGGCTAAGAGTCATAGGCTTCAAGGAGATAGAAAAAAGTACCTGTGGAAACCGGGATATTTCCCGCGTCGTGCAATCTTTCCCCAGCGTAGCTTCTACTGCGGCATTCCGCAACGACTTGATGGTCAGGGGTGGCGGACCGTCCGAGAACCGATTCTTCCTGGATGGGGTGGAAATTCCCAATATCAACCATTTCTCTACCCAAGGAGCATCCGGCGGACCGGTAGGGATTATCAACCCCGATTTTGTGCGCGAGGTTAATTTCTATTCGGCCGCATTTCCGACAGCCAGAGGGAATGCCCTTAGCTCCGTTCTCGACTTTAAGCTTCAGGACGGTAATAAAGAGAAGTTCTCCCTGAGAGGCGTTGTCGGAGCATCCGACGTCGGCATCTCTGCCAACGGACCGTTGGGAGACAAAACGACTTATCAGGTATCGGTCAGACGCTCGTACCTGCAATTCCTGTTCGACATGATCGGCCTGCCCTTTCTTCCTACTTTCACAGACGCCTAGTTTAAGATCAAGCATGTGTTCGACAAAAAGAATGAACTGACATTTCTCGGTTTAGGCGCCATAGACGATATGAAACTGAATACGGGGATGAAGGATATGAGCGAGAAAAACCAGTATATTCTGGCTTACCTGCCGGTGGTGAAACAAAAAACATATACGTTAGGTGCATTATATAAGCATTATTCGAGGCGTAATATTTATTCCCTGATCGTAAGCCGTAGCCAATTGAATAACAAAAATATAAAATACAAAGACAACGACGAAAGCACTCCGGATAATCTCTCCCTGAATTACCGCTCGGATGAAATAGAAAACAAATTCCGCAGCGAAAACATCTTCCGGTTGCCTTATCTGCAACTGCATGTGGGTGGCAATGTCGATTATTCGGAATATACCAACCATACGTTCCAAAAACAATTCACCACGATTCCATACAAAATCAATTACCGGACAGACTTGGGGTTATGGAAATGGGGGCCCTATGCCACCGCCATCTACGAAAGCGATAATGAACGTTTTACAGCATCGCTGGGACTCCGCTCGGATGCCAATAATTATTCATCTAAAATGAATAACATGCTCGACCAGCTGTCGCCCCGGCTCTCGCTGTCGTACAGGCTGGTCGGTGACATATACCTGAACGCGAATGCAGGACGCTACTACGAATTACCCCCTTATACCGTTATGGGATTTAAAGACAACGCCGGGAATTACGTAAATAAAACCAATGACCTGCGTTATATCCGTAGCGACCAGGCGGGTCTGGGGTTGGAATACCGGCCGGCTTCTTATCTTAAATTCACCGCAGAAGGGTTTTATAAACATTACAACCATTACCCCATGTCGGTTATCGACAGTATCCCGCTGGCATCGAAGGGTACCGATTACGGCGTTCTTGGCAATGAAGCCGTTACCTCTACCGCTACCGGACGCGCCTACGGCATGGAACTGATGGGAAGGTGGTACAATTACAAAGGATTAACTTTCATAGCATCCTACACCTTTGTGCGCAGTGAATACAAAGACGACAGGAATACCGGCCGCTATCTCCCTTCAGCCTGGGACAACAAACACCTGTTCACGTTCAGCGGCACTTATTCGCTGCCTAAAAATTGGGACATAGGAGCCAAACTGCGGATAGTGGGCGGCGCGCCCTATACCCCTTACGATGTGGAAAAGAGCAGTTACGTGGAAGCATGGGATGCCAGTGGCAGCCTCTACTACGACTACAGCCGTTTCAACAGCGAACGCCTGAAACCGTTTACACAGCTGGATTTGCGCATCGACAAAACATTTTATCTGAAAAAGGTCATGCTGGGACTGTATATCGACCTGCAAAATGTATTTAACTCGAAGTATAAAGAACAAGACGTTTACATAAAAACAGGGAAGATAATCAACCCGGAAGCTCCCCGGGAAGAGCAGCGATATGAATTAAAGCCGGTAGAACGCCTGACCGAGACTTTGCTGCCCAGCATCGGAATTATGCTTGAAATATAGAATACCCTTGATTAACTTGCGTTTTTATTGACCATAGTTCTACATTGATAACAAATAATTCCTACTTTTGCAATCGAGAATCACAGACTATAATGAAATAGGCATTCATGTATAAAGATGTTTTGAAAAATATAATATACCATATACAAATTCTACTGACATTAGTATGCCTGTTATGGAGTCTGCCCGCAAGTGCCGACGACACTCATCCAATTTTGATTATCAGTTCATACAACCCGGATACAAGAAACACGACTCAAAACATTTCCGAGTTCATGGAAGAATACAAGCGACTGGGCGGAACAGCCCCTGTCATCATAGAAAACATGAACTGCAAAAGCTTGCCGGAAGCCCCTTTATGGAAAGGGAAGATGGAAAAGCTTTTAAACAAATACAACAACGAGAGATCTCCCCAGGCAATCATCATCCTGGGACAGGAAGGGTGGGCATCTTATCTGTCGCAAGACAAACCGGTATTTCAAAATGTTCCCGTACTTTGCGGAATGGTGAGCAGCAATGCGGTCATACTCCCCGACTCAAACGTTATATTGTCGGACTGGGAGCCGGTAAGCATAGATGTACAGGATATAAACAAAAGTTTCTATCTCAACGACTTTAAGTACAAATACGATATAAAAAAGAACATCGAACTGGTTCAACACCTTTATCCTTCGACAAAATATATCGCACTGGTAACCGACAACAGCTATGGCGGCGTAAGCTTGCAAGCGCTGGTCAAAAAAGAGATCAGGCAATTTCCCGAACTGGATCTGATCCTGCTGGACGGTAGAAAAAATAATATCTACACTGTCATCGAGCAAATTAAGAAGCTCCCGAAAGAAACCGTCATTCTGATAGGTGCCTGGCGTGTTGACGTCAACGATGGTTACTACGTAGGAAATGCTACTTACACGATGATGTCGAGTAACCCGACCGTTCCGGCATTTACCCTGACTTCTCTCGGTTTGAGCCATTGGGCAATAGGCGGTTATGTACCGAAATACAGGTCTATAGGAAAAGACCTCGCCAAACAAGCAGTTGCGATCTTGACTAAGAAGGTATCATTGAATGAGTTGCATGCCATCGACATCGAAAATGTTTATACATTCGATGCCAAAAAGCTGAAAGAATTCAATATCGCCAAAACCAGTTTGCCGGATAATGCCGTCCTAATCAATACAGAGGGCAATCTGTTTATTAAGTACAGGTTCGAAATTTTGCTTATCGTAGCATGCGTGTTATTGCTATTCCTTGTAATGATCCTGTTCTTCCTGTTCAGAACCAACAGGTTGAAAGACCGGCTGATGGACTTGCAAAAGGATAACACTATTATTATGAATAATATACAGGCATCTATCCGTTTCATTAAGCCGGACTATTCGGTGAAATGGGATAACCATGTTTATATGCCCTGTACCCCACAATATGGCCCTAAAAACTGTTGCCTGGTAAAAGACGGGCAAAAACCTTATTGCGACGAATGTGCACTGATTTCTGCGATGGAAAGCAAAAAGTCATTCGAACTGGTAAAATCCTGTACGCCGGGCGAATACATCCATGTCCTTGCTAACCCGCTATGCGACGCCGAAAATAACCTGCTGGGAGTTATCTTCAAGAAAGAAAACGTAACCAAACAGAAACTGGCGGAAAACGAATTGCGCCTGGCTAAAAACAGGGCGGAAGAATCCGATCGTTTGAAATCGGCGTTCCTGGCAAACATGAGCCACGAGATCAGAACTCCGCTCAACGCCATCGTCGGTTTCTCTACCTTACTGACTATGGCCGAAGATCAGGAGGAACGTGAAGAATATATCAATATTATCAACAACAATAACGGACTGTTGCTGCAATTGATAAACGACATTCTCGATCTGTCAAAAATTGAAGCCAATACGCTTGAGTTTACTTATTCCGACATCGATATCAACCAATTACTATGTGATATCGAACAGGCTTCACGCCTGAAAACCATCGAAAGAGTAGAGGTTTCTTTCATTGAAAAGATACCGCATTGCATTATCAGGACTGACAAGAACCGCTTGTCGCAGGTAATAACCAACTTTATCAATAATGCAATCAAGTTCACAAAAGAAGGGAGCATCCGGTTCGGCTATAAACGCAAGGGCAAGGAACTTCTGTTCTATGTTACCGACACCGGCTGCGGTATTGACAACAAGATAAAAGACACTGTCTTCCAACGGTTCGTCAAGCTGGACAGTTTTGCACAAGGCACAGGGCTGGGTCTGTCTATCTGCCAGATGATCGTCCATAAACTGGGCGGAGAGATCGGCGTAGATTCGGAACTGGGAAAAGGATCGACGCTCTGGTTCACATTGCCGGACTCGGTCATCAAAGAGTCGCATACGCTCGATTTGGAACCGGAGACAAAGGAAACGCCTGTCCACAACACTACCGACAAGAAAAAGTAACCCTGCTGATTGCCGAGGACAACGAGAGCAATTACACCTTAATCAAGGCAATCCTTAAAGAGTATGACATACTGCATGCCTGAAACGGGCAGGAAGCGGTGGAACTCTATCACAAATACACCCCGGACATGGTACTGATGGATCTAAAGATGCCGGTCATGGATGGATATGAAGCGGCACGCAACATCCGCAAAGACAATTCGATCATCCCGATCATAGCCGTTACCGCCTTTGCCTTCGCCGAAGACGAAGAACGGGTCAAACAGAGCGGTTTCAACGACTATGTCTCCAAGCCGATCAGTCCGAATCTGCTGAAAAAGAAAATTACCGATCTTCTGTAATAAACTTAAATGATTATCCGCATAATGTCCTATTATAAATTCTGGATTTGAAGTCGGAGT
>JAJPZM010000079.1 GCA_021204335.1 Parabacteroides sp.
ATAAAATAGTGATTATATTTGTGCTATCATAATCAACGAATATATTAGTAATTCAACCAAATAAAAAACTAAATCATGAAAAGAAAAAGTGTATTAGCTTTCGCTTTTGCCTTTATGTTGACCTGGGTAGGAAAGCCGGCTATGGCTGCTTCTCCGGCCGGAGCATTCGATCCGGTAGAGTATGTCATGCCGTTGATGGGTTCCCAATCAACGTTCGAGTTATCAACCGGGAATACCTATCCGGCTATCGCCCGCCCGTGGGGTATGAATTTCTGGACTCCCCAGACAGGGAAGATGGGAGACGGATGGCAGTATATGTATACCGCTAATAAGATCCGTGGTTTCAAGCAAACCCACCAACCCAGTCCGTGGATCAACGATTACGGACAGTTTGCCATTATGCCGGTTGTCGGCTCCCCTAAGTTCGACCAGGATAAACGCGCCAGCTGGTTTTCGCATAAAAGCGAAGTGGCTAAGCCTTATTATTATAGGGCATATCTGGCAGACCATGATGTGGTAACCGAGCTTACTCCGACAGATCGTGCTGCCATGTTTCGTTTCACTTTCCCGGAAAACGACCATTCGTATATCGTAATCGATGCTCTCGACAACGGTTCGTACATCAAGGTTATTCCCGAGGAAAACAAGATTATCGGCTATACGACCAAGAATAGCGGTGGCGTACCTAATAACTTCAAAAACTATTTCATTCTCGAATTCGACAAACCGTTCACTTATGAAGCGACCTTTGCCGACAATTCCCTGAAAGAAGGTGCGAAGGAACAGACAGCCAACCATGTGGGAGCCGTAATCGGTTTCAAAACAAAGAAAGGTGAAATCATTCATGCCAAAGTGGCTTCTTCGTTCATTAGCTTCGACCAGGCTGCCGTAAGCATGAAAGAATTGGGCAACGACCAATTTGACTCTCTGGTAGCTAAAGGCAAACAGGCTTGGAACGATGTATTGGATAAGATCGAAGTGGAAGGCGGTTCGCTCGACCAGTATCGTACATTCTACTCTTGTATGTATCGTTCACTGCTTTTCCCGCGTAAGTTCTATGAGATCGACGCTGCCGGCAATGTAGTTCATTATAGCCCGTATAACGGCGAAGTATTGCCGGGTTATATGTTTACCGATACAGGTTTCTGGGATACGTTCCGTTGCCTGTTCCCGTTCCTAAACCTGATGTATCCTTTGATGAACAAGGAAATGCAGGAAGGATTGATCAATACATATAAAGAAAGCGGTTTCTTCCCTGAATGGGCCAGCTCGGGACATCGTGGTTGCATGGTAGGTAACAACTCGGCTTCCATCTTGGTAGATGCTTATATGAAAGGTGTGAAAGTGGATGATCTGGAAACTTTATACAAAGGTCTGATCCATGGGACAGAAAACGTGCATCCGACTGTATCTTCTACTGGTCGTCTGGGATATGAATACTACAACAAACTGGGTTATGTGCCTTACGATGTGAAGATCAATGAAAATGCTGCCCGTACGCTGGAATATGCTTACAACGACTGGTGTATCTACCAGATTGCAAAAGAACTGGGCCGTCCGAAGAAAGAACTCGAACTGTATGCCCGTCGTGCAATGAACTATAAGAACCTGTTCGATAAGGAATCCAAACTGATGCGTGGCAAGAACGCCGACGGTACTTTCCAGTCTCCGTTCTCTCCGTTGAAATGGGGCGATGCCTTTACGGAAGGTAACAGCTGGCACTACACCTGGTCTGTTTTCCATGATCCTCAGGGATTGATCGACCTGATGGGCGGTAAAGAAGATTTCGTTATGATGCTCGACTCTGTATTTGCTGTTCCACCATTGTTTGACGATAGCTATTACGGACAGGTTATCCACGAAATCCGCGAAATGCAGATTATGAATATGGGTAACTACGCACATGGTAACCAGCCGATCCAGCACATGATCTATATGTACAATTACGCCGGACAACCCTGGAAAGCCCAGTATTGGTTGCGCGAAGTAATGAACAAGATGTACACTCCGACCCCCGACGGTTATTGCGGTGACGAAGATAACGGCCAGACTTCTGCCTGGTATGTATTCTCAGCCTTAGGTTTCTATCCGGTAGCTCCGGGTACGACACAGTATGTATTGGGGGCTCCTCTGTTCAAGAAAGCAACGTTGCATTTCGAAAACGGAAAGAACCTGGTCATTAATGCTCCGGAAAACAGCGACAAGAACATTTATATCGAATCGATGTCGTTCAACGGTGTAAACTATACGAAGAACTATCTGGATCATAATGAACTGTTGAAAGGCGGCGTACTCGATATCAAGATGGGTGACAAGCCGAACCTGAACAGAGGCGTTAACCCGGAAGACCTTCCGTATTCGTTCTCTGTCAACGACGAGAATTTTAAGAAACTGGTTCCGGTTGCTAAGTCAAAAAAGAAATAAAGTCTATGGATGTGAATAAGAAAATAAAGACGGGTGTAGCCCTGCTGGCTTCCGCTTTTCTGTTGGCCTCTTGTGTGGCTGGTGGAGACGCTCCTTCACAGAAAAGCCCGGTTGACTATGTGAATCCCTATATGGGAAATATCAGTCACCTGCTGGTGCCGACTTATCCGACAGTACATTTACCCAACAGCATGCTCCGCGTTTATCCGGAGCGTGCCGACTTTACGGGTGATATGTTGAGCGGATTGCCGATTATCGTGACCAGCCATCGCGGAAGTTCCGCTTTCAACTTGAGCCCGTATCAGGGAGACGAATCGGAATTGGAGCCGGTAATCAACTACAGTTACGATCAGGAAAAGATCTACCCGTATCGTTATCAGGTATATCTGGACGACAATAATATCGATGTCGATTTCGCCCCTTCCCATCAAAGTGCCATTTACGGAATTACATTCAAAGGGCAGGGACCAGCTTATCTGGTATTCAACAGCCGTAACGGCCAGCTGAAAAGCGATGGCAAAAACATCAGCGGTTATCAGTTTGTAGACAGAAAGATAAAAGTCTATCTGTATGCCGAAACCGATAAAGCTCCGCAGCAATGCGGCGTAATGGCTGATAATACGGTGAAATACGGTGAAACTTCAGTAGAAGGAAAAGATGCCGCTATCGTATTGGCTTATGGTAACGATGTGAAGAAACTCGGTATCCGTTACGGTATCTCCTTTATCAGCGAAGAACAGGCAAAGAAAAACCTGGAACGCGAAATCGCCGCTTACGATGTAGACGTTGTTGCCAAGATTGCCCGCAACGATTGGAACGATGCCCTCGGCAAGATACAGACACAAGGCGGAACCAACGATGATAAGACCGTATTTTATACCTCTTTGTATCGTTGCTACGAACGTCCGGTCTGCCTGAGCGAAGACGGCCGTTATTACAGTGCATTTGATGGCAAGATTCATGAAGACGGCGGCCGTCCGTTCTATACCGACGACTGGATTTGGGATACTTATCGTGCAACGCATCCGCTTCGTATTCTGATCGACGACGAAAAGGAAAGCAATATCATCAACTCTTTCCTGTTGATGGCAGAACAGATGGGTAACGATTGGATGCCGACTTTCCCGGAAGTAACCGGCGATTCCCGTCGTATGAACTCTAACCATGCGGTAGCAACCGTAATCGATGCCTGGAAAAAAGGCTTGCGTGGTTTCGATCTCGAAAAGGCTTATATCGCTTCTAAAAAAGGTATAGAAGAAAAAACCTTGATCCCCTGGTCGGCTGCACCTGCCGGATGGCTGGACGATTTCTATAAAGAATATGGCTATATTCCGGCTTTGAAACCTGGTGAAAAGGAAACGGTAGCCAATGTCTCTATTTGGGAAAAGCGTCAACCGGTAGCAGTTACGTTAGGTACGGCTTACGATCAATGGTGCCTTTCACAAATCGCTGCCGAGTTAGGAAAGGGAGACGAAGCGAAACATTATCTGAAAGAATCGTATAATTACCGCAACCTGTTCAATCCGGAAACCCGCTTCTTTCATCCGAAAGATAAAGACGGAAAGTTCATCGAACCGTTGGATTACCGTTACGACGGTGGTTTGGGTGCACGCGATTACTACGATGAAAACAATGGCTATGTTTACCGTTGGGACGTACAACACAATATCGGCGACCTGATTTCATTAATCGGTGGCGATAAAGCCTTTACTTCCGCTCTCGATTCCATGTTCAACGAGCCGTTGGGAATGTCCAAATGGAGTTTTTATTCCTTCCTTCCCGACCATACCGGCAACGTCGGCATGTTCTCTATGGCCAACGAACCTAGTTTGCATATCCCGTATCTGTACGACTATGCAGGCCAGCCCTGGAAGACGCAGAAACGTATCCGTACCTTGTTGGATCAATGGTTCCGTAACGACCTGATGGGCGTGCCCGGTGATGAAGACGGTGGCGGTATGTCTGCTTTCGTGGTATTCAGCCAGATGGGCTTCTATCCGGTTACTCCCGGTTCACCTACCTATAATATAGGAAGCCCGGTATTTACGGATGTAAAAGTCGATTTGGGCAATGGCAATACATTTGAAGTAAAAGCAAACAATGCATCGAAAGAGAATAAGTATGTGCAGTCTGCCAAATTAAATGGTAAAGTCCTGAATCAACCCTGGTTCCAGCATAGCGATATCGCTCAGGGTGGTTTATTGGAACTTGAAATGGGCCCGAAAGCCAATAAAGAGTGGGGGATAACAACACCTCCTCCTTCAGCAGCGCCTATGCCTAAATAATCAGATATAAAAAAGCCGGTTGAAAAATAAATCAATCGGCTTTTATTTTGATCATTAATCCTAAAGTATCGTTATTGATAATCCTTGTTATTCTGTAATGGTAAAGTAAACCAGAAAGTGGAACCTTTGCCTTCTTCCGAATCCACACCGATTGTTCCACCCAGGTATTCGACGATCGTTTTGCTGATAGTCAGCCCTAATCCTGTACCTTGTTGAAAATCGTTGATCTTGATAAAACGTTCGAATACACGTGCCTTATTGGCTTCCGAAATGCCGATGCCGGTATCCTGTACGCAGACTTTTACATTGTCTTCATCTGTTTCGTAGAAAATAGTAATGCTCCCTTCGCTGGTAAACTTAATCGCATTATTGATAAAGTTTGTAATAACCTGCGTAATACGTTGAGGATCTGTCCGGATAATAACAGCCGGCAGGTTCTTATTGAAAAGAAGCTCTACGCCCGGCTTTACCTTCAACGTCCCCGCCATATAAGCTTCCATACATAACTCCCGGATATTGACCTCATCTATATTATACTTCAGCATGCCTAATTCTATCTTTGAGAAATCGAGAATATCCTCGATCAGATTGAGCAGAAGATCATTATTCTTGTGGATGATATCGAGGTAAGTCTGTTTGTCTTCAGGATCGTCTGTCTCGACTACCAGATCGGAGAATCCGACAATTGCATTCAACGGTGTACGTATTTCGTGGCTCATATTAGCCAGGAAAGCCGATTTTAACTTGTCAGCCTCTTTTACCTTCAGCGATTCAAATTCTTTCTCACGCTGTTCCGTAATATTGGAAGTATAGCTGACAATTTTACTAGGCTTACCATTGTCAAAAAAACTTGTAAGCCCGTACATTCGAATTGAGCCAGTAAACTTTACCATCGAATATCCGCCGATATACGGATATATACTTGTCTATCTCTCCGTCGATCAGCCGTTTGAATCGCTTATCGTAAACATTGTAGCGATCATCCGGATGTAATGTGTCTATGAAATTGCGTAGACAGCCGAATTTCTCTTGTTTCAGGTAATTCAGGAAAAGGCTGTCTTCCATTTTGTTATTTAGAGAGAAGTCGGCCTTCAGCTTATCGGTGGCTACGTCATATTCCCAGATGATCGATTCGCCCGTATCGACGGCCGCTTTCAGTTTAGCCAGGCTGTATTGTATCTCTTCCGTTTTGCGGTAACTTTCGGTATCGTCAAAGACAATATAGAAGAAGCCCATAATAACTCCCTGCTGGTCTTTTAGAATGATGCCTTTCACCCTTAAATGCTTGATTTGTTCGGCGTTTGTTGTCGAATAATACCCGTTTTTAGTTACTTTGTTGAAATTATAGTCCAACAGGAATGATACATCTTCCCCTCTTTTCGGTTTCTCATTAACCCAGTCTGGTATATTCGGATTATCAAAGGCATTAAGACCTATCGCCTGCTCACGTGTTGTTCCGAATATTTCCAGGTCTGCCTTATTGATATCCAGTAAAATCCCTTTTTCATCATAAAGTTCGACACCCCAGGGAAGTTTATCAAAGATGATTTGGAACTTGGCCTCACTTTTCAGAACCTGCTTCATCGAATGTTCCATCATTCCATGCGCTGTTTCGCGTTCAATGGCGATCGATATGATGTCTGTCAGTATTCTCAGGTTCTCTATGTCCAGTGCTGTCCATTTCCTTTTCTTCTTTACACAATCCAACCCGATGAAACTATTTGCTTTTCCTTCGTGAAAAATAGGTATGGCCAGCAGGGATACTATATTTTGTAGCCGGACGATATTTTGCTCGGCAATAGCTTCTATTGGCATTTCATCAACATCGTTGACGATAATGTCCATTCCTTCCTGGATTGTTTTTATCCACCATGGAAAATCTTTTTTGGGCATTTCTGTCAATAGATCTTCACGCATGGAGATGATCCCATCGCAGGTCACTTCATGTGTGAATGTAAATGTCGGGCTATCATCTTCAAAGTGTCCGATATAAACCCTGTCTACATCGAAGAATTGCAAGATAACTAAAAGAGACTGGTCTATAAGGTCTTTCTGTCCTGGTTTCATTAGTAAAGCCAGAACATCCGAAAATGTTTTCCGCAATGCGACCGCATTGGTCAACATACGGTTTTTATATGTTTTCTCCACATTAACGGAAGAATCCTTTGCCTTCAATTTCTCTATTTCACGAATCAGGTCTTCTTTCGAATAATTAGCATATATGCTGCTCATATCGGCAAATGAAGTTTATTGATTGATGTATAGAGAACAAAAGTACATATAAAAATTGATTTTCAAAAGATGTTCTGAGCTTTCCTGCCAATAATGAATTTCCTGTTTACAATTTAGGCAATTCCCAGGGAGCCCGGTAATAGGCCTTCGATAATGCAGTAGCTTCATTATCACCAATAAACAGGCTGTTAGCATCATCCCATCTGACTTCGCGTTGCAGGCGGCATGAAATATTTGCCAGGTGTGACATTTTGGCTACCCGAGCGCCGATGGCGATATCTGCATTGGGTAACTTCCGGCTCTTGATGCAATCCAGAAAATTACCGACATGGTTGTAAAGTCCCTTGCCTTCCCCTTTTTTTTGAATGGGACGGCTTCCATACGTGCCTCTTTGCCGACCATGACGGGTTGCACTTCCCAGCCACCGCGGTCGAGTATCAATGTCCCGTTCTCACCGAAGAAAGCCAATCCTTCTTTCCGGTTGAATGCCCCATGGTTAATACCGCAGGCATGATCCCAGATAATATTGAAATCTTTATAGGCGTATGTAGCCATTAATGTATCGGGTGTTTCCATGGCATCGTCCGGATAAGCAAACTTCCCGCCACCGGAAAATACGCGGCTGGGCAGGTCGGCATTCATTCCTTCCAATGCGTAATCCAGCAGGTGCACGCCCCAGTCTGACATCAATCCGCCGGCATAATCCCAGAAGAAGCGGAAGTTGTAATGGAAACGGTAGATGTTGAACGGGCGTTTGGGAGCCGGTCCCAGCCACATGTCATAGTCCACTCCGGCGGGAACCGGGCTGTCGGGCATGACGGGCAGGGTAGGTTTGCTGTCCTGATAGGCCCAGACTTTTACGGTACGGATACGTCCGATATTACCGGCTTTCATGTAATCGGCAGCTTCGTCCCAATGCGGGTCGCTGCGTTGCCACTGTCCGACCTGCACGATCCGGTTATATTTGCGTGCCGCTTTTACCATCAGGTTGCATTCTTCTATGGTGTTGGAAAGAGGTTTTTCCACATATACGTCTTTTCCTGCCTGGCAGGCATAGATGGTTGGCAGGCAATGCCAATGGTCGGGCGTTCCGATGATAACCATATCCACATCCTTGTTATCGATTACGTGACGCCAGTCTTTATATAGGTGGGGTACTTTCTTTTCGGTTTTTTCTTTTACATCGGCAGCCCGTTTGTTGAGCCACTCGTCATCGATATCGCAGAGGGCAACACATTCCACTTCCGGATAATCCAGAAAGGTGCTCAAGTCACCATATCCCATGCTCCGGCAACCGATTAGGGCCACTTTCACTTTGTTACTTGGGGCAGTTTGCCCGTAAACGGCTTGAAATGAACTGCCAATTAAAGGTGATAATCCAAGTCCTGCTGCAGGCAATGCAGACTTTTGTAAAAAATTTCTTCTATTCATGGTAATAAATTAATGTATGCGCAAACAGTTTTGCAATAATACGAAAAATAGTCCTATATTTGTGCCCTGTTAATAAAAAAAGTAGATGACGCCCCCTTTGAATACCAATTGGAATGTATTGTATACTGCACCTCGTGCAGAAAAGCAGGTAAAAGAACGCATAGAAGCTCTGGGTGTAGAATGCTTTTTACCTTTACACCGTACGCCTCGTGTATGGTCAGACCGTGTGAAGATTGTCGAAGTACCACTGTTCAGCTCCTATATTTTTGTAAGATGCGCAGACGATATATTGTATGATCTGCTTCGTATTTATGGCGTGATCCGTATTGTTTTTTATAATGGAAAACCGGCTATTGTCCGTCAGAAAGAAATCGATGCTATTCAGGAGTTCCTGAATAAAGCGGCCGAGCATGCTCTTTGTCCGGGTGAAGACGTGGAAATCCTGACCGGAGCGATGAAGCATGTATCCGGCAAAGTAAAAAAGATCAAGAAAAACCACCTGTTACTCTATCTCGAACAACTGGGCGCAACCGTTTGTGTCAAATTAGATGATGTGGCGAGGGTAAATCGCCTTAAATAACAGATACAACAGTCATTAAGCATAATTATAGAGAATGTTTTTGCAAATTTACGATTCAATCGTAAATTTGCAAAAAAAACAGTATTGTCTATGATTGCAAGAACTTTAGATAAGAAATTATTGGAAATGACAACAAAGTTTCCAATAGTAAGCCTGACAGGTCCGAGACAATCGGGAAAATCTACTTTATTGAAAGTCTCATTTCCTGATTATCAATATGTATCTTTAGAGGATCCCGATATGTGTTTGTTTGCTTTGGAAGACCCTAGAGGTTTTTTGGCAACCTATCCTGATAAAACTATTATTGACGAGGCACAGCGGGTTCCGGAGTTGTTTTCTTATCTCCAGACCCATGTGGATAAACAAGGAAAAGAAGGTATGTTTTTATTGGCTGGTTCGCATAACTTTTTGCTAATGGAAAATATTAACCAGTCTTTGGCCGGAAGAACGGCTGTTTTGAAATTGCTGCCCTTTTCACATAACGAGATGAAACAAGGAAATATTCTGCCGGCATCTGTCGACGAGGAGATATTTAAAGGAGCCTATCCCCGTTTGTATGATAAAGATATTTATCCGACCGATTATTATCCTTTTTATATTCAGACCTATGTGGAACGTGATGTCCGTTTGATGAAAAATATCGGCGATCTGAGTAAATTTATCCGCTTTATCAAACTTTGTGCCGGACGAATCGGACAATTGCTGAATTTATCTTCATTGTCGAATGAATGTGGCATTGCCGTATCTACTGCTCAGGCTTGGATCTCCTTGCTTGAAGCTAGTTATATAGTCTATTTGTTGAAGCCGGATTATAATAATTATGCCAAGCGTTTGGTTAAATCGCCTAAGTTGTATTTTTATGATACGGGGTTGGCTTGTTCGTTATTGGATATTAAAGAGGCTGGTCAGGTTTCAACGCATTTTTTGCGTGGAGGCTTATTTGAAAACCTTGTTATCAACGAATTTATTAAAGAATCATATAATCAGGGTAATGAGCCGGAACTTTATTTTTGGCGGGATAGTACGGGGAATGAAGTTGATTTGCTGCAACAGGTCGGTAATAAGCAAAATGCATACGAAATAAAATCGGGTGCTACTTATTCTCAGGATTATTTTAAAGGGATCGGTAAATGGGCCAAATTGTCAGGAGCAGAGCCTCAGCAATGTTATGCAATTTATACCGGTGAGAGGGGAATCAAGACTTCTTTGGGAGAGGTGATACCTTGGAACAACCGGGTGCAACCGTTTGCGTAAAATTAGACGATGTGAAGATGGTAAACTGTTTAAAATAAGCATGAATCAACAGCTTTCAAGTCGGTATATTTATTTGTACCGGCTTTTTTTATACCCATTTGTCTTTTATTCAGATCGATTTATCTCTTACTTTTGTTACATAGAATCTAATTAAAGAATAGTTATATGATGGAAACATTGCAAGAAAAGAAAATTAGGAAAAAAGCATCGGGATCCCTGTTGAGTTATATGGAATCTCTGGAAAGAGACAAGTACGAATCGGGTAAAAAGGGAACAGCCGGATTATATAAGGCAACCCGCAACCAGTTGGCACAATTCCTGGAAAAACAAAATCTGAGTTTTAAGAAAGTAAATGCCCGGCTGGTTCGGGATTTTATTGCTCATTTGCAATCGCAATCCTTAAGCCATAACTCGGTGAGTAATTATGCCAGTATCTT